>NZ_CP016353.1:1042500-1362272 GCF_002240355.1 Prauserella marina | reverse complement strand
AGCCGTCAGCGGTCCGGCTCGGCGGCGTCGCCGACCCCGGCCCCTCCCGCGACGACGCGCCGAAAAGCTGGCGTGGCATCGGCGAAGGCGACAGGGACACGGTGCGGCACTGGCACACCGCGATGTCGAAAAGGGAGAAGCTGGAACAGAAGTATCCGGAGCTGGCAGGCGATCGCAGACCGGTACTCGCGCACGAGGGCAGGTTCGCCGCCGCACCATTGCGCGCGGGTGACCCCGCCCCGTGAGCCCTCGGCACGACACCGGTTCGTTTCTCGGTGAACTGACCAGCACCGTCTCGGGAGAGGTGGACACCGATCGCACCGCGCGCACGGTGTTCAGCATGGACGCGTCGAACTACCGGCACGTCCCGCTCGCGGTCGTGTTCCCTCGCGACACCGACGACCTCGCCGCCGTGGTGCGATTGTGCGCGGAACACGGCGTCGGCATCACCGCGCGCGGTGCCGGGACCAGCATCGCGGGCCAGGCACTCGGCGACGGGATCGTCATCGACCACAGCCGGTATCTCAACCGGATACTGGACATCGATCCGGACGCCCGCACCGCGCGGGTCCAGCCGGGGGTCGTGCTCGACACGCTGCGGGCCGCTGCCGCCGAGCACGGCCTGACCTTCGGTCCCGATCCTTCGACGCACAGCAGGTGCACGATCGGCGGGATGCTCGGCAACGACTCGTGCGGCTCGCATTCCGTCGCGTGGGGCCGCACCGCCGACAACGTCGTGTCGCTGGACGTACTCACCGCCGACGGAACCCGGCTCACCGTCGGTGGCCCCGAGTCCGACATCGGCGGGCAGCGTCCGCGCGAGGACAGGGCCGCCGACATCGACGACCGGCTCGGCGAACTCGTCGCGGACAACCTCGCCCTGCTGCGCACCGGTTTCCCCGACCTGCCGAGGCGGGTGTCCGGATACGCGCTCGACCGGTTGCTGCCGGAGAACGGGTTCGACGTCGTCCGCGCGCTCGTCGGCACCGAGGGCACCTGCGCGCTCATCACCGAGGCGACGGTGCGCCTCGTTCCCTCACCACCGGCGAGGGTGCTCGTCGTCGCCGGTTACGCCGACGACATCGCCGCCGCCGACGCCGTTCCCCGCGTGCTGCCGATGCGACCGCTGACGACGGAAGGCATGGGCGCCGACCTCATCGACGCGCTGCTCGTACGAGGCCGCCGCCCTCCCGCGCTCGACCTGCTTCCCCGTGGCGCGGGCTGGTTGTTCATCGAGGTCGGCGGAGACAATCCCGGCGAAGCGAAGCACAGCGCGCGGCGACTCGCCACCGCGCTGCGGGCCGAAACCGGCGCGGAGACCGTGATCGCCGACGATCCGGGCGACCAGCGCCAGCTCTGGGGCATCAGGGAGGCGGCGGCGGGCATCGTCACCAGGTTGCCCGACGGGTCGGAAGCGTGGCCAGGCTGGGAGGACGCGGCCGTCCCCCCTCAGCGCCTCGGTTCCTATCTGCGCGGGTTTCGCGCGCTGCTGCGCGAACACGGGCTGCACGGCATCCCCTACGGGCATTTCGGCGAAGGTTGCGTGCACGTGCGCATCGACTTCCCACTGACGACCGAGGAGGGCGTCGCGCGGTTCAGAGCCTTCATGGAGCAGGCGGCCGACCTCGTCGTGGCACACGGCGGTTCGCTGTCCGGCGAGCACGGCGACGGGCAGGCGCGCGCCGAGTTGCTTCCCCGCATGTATCCGCCGGAACTGGTTCGGCTTTTCGAGGAGTTCAAGGCGATCTGGGATCCGGGGAACATCCTCAACCCCGGCAACCTGGTGCGACCGCGACCGCTCGACGCCGATCTGCGGTTTCCCAGCCAGGTCAGGCAACTGCCGCTGACCCTGCGCTACCCGCACGACGGCGGAAGCCTCGCCACGGCGGCGCAACGCTGTGTCGGCGTCGGCAAGTGCATCGACACCTCCACCGGCGTCATGTGCCCCAGCTACATGGTCACCGGCCAGGAGCAGCACTCGACGCGCGGCAGATCACGGCTGCTGCTGGAACTGCTGAGGGGACAGACGATCACCGAGGGCTGGCGGTCGGCCGAGGTCCGCGACGCGCTCGACCTGTGCCTCGCCTGCAAGGGTTGTCTCTCCGACTGTCCGGTCAACGTGGACATGGCCTCCTACAAGGCCGAGTTCCTTCACCAGCACTACGCCGGAAGGCTCCGCCCGGCCAGCCACTACTCGCTCGGCTTCCTTCCGCTGTGGGCGCGGTTTGCCTCCTCGGCGCCTGCCGTGACCAACGCCGCGCTGCGCTCACGGGCGCTGGCCCCGCTCGTCAGCGCGCTCGGCGGCATCACCCCGGAACGCTCGCTGCCGGAGTTCGCGCCGGCCACGCTGCGCGGGCTCCTGCGAGGCCGAGCGAAGCGGGGAAGGCCGAAGGTCGTGCTGTGGCCCGACACGTTCACCAACTTCCTCACTCCGGAGGTCGGCCTCGCCGCGACGACGGTGCTGGAGTATGCCGGTTTCGACGTCGTACTCCCCCGGCGCTCGGTGTGCTGTGGGCTCACCTGGATCTCGACCGGGCAGCTCGGCGTCGCGAGAAGAGTGCTGCGCAGGACATTGCGCGTACTGCGCGAGGAGCTGGCCGGGGCGAGTGCGATCGTCGGGCTCGAACCGAGTTGCCTCGCGGTGTTCCGGCACGACGCGGCCGACCTGCTCGGCGACGCCGAACTGGGCGGGCTGCCCGAGCGGGCATTCACGCTGGCCGAATTCCTCGAACAGCAGGCGCCCGGCGTGGAATTTCCACCGCTGGCACCGGGAAACACGCCAGCCATCACCCAGCAGCACTGTCACCAGCACGCGGTGACGGGCAACGCGGCCGACGAACGGCTGCTGGCCTCCGTCGGTGTCGGCAACCGCACCCTCGACTCCGGCTGCTGCGGTCTGGCCGGAAATTTCGGGTTCGAGAAGGGACATCACGAGGTTTCGGTCGCCGCGGCCGAACGAGTGCTCGTTCCCGAGGTGAACGCGGCGGACGAGGACACGCTCGTACTGGCCGACGGGTTCAGTTGCCGCACCCAGATCGCCGAGCTGACCGGAAGGAAGGCCGCGCACCTCGCGCAGGTTCTCGCCGCCACGATCACCCCGGCTTCCCGGTGAGCGGAACACCTCGCTTGCGGGGCGGAGGGCGCGCGGCCACTGTTGCGGCCATGGACACACACGCGGTGCGCGACGTCGCGGCCCAGCTCGGCCGTGCCTACGAGACCGGAAAGCCGATCGCCCCGATCATCGAGGACCATCCGGGCGCCACGGTCACCGATGCCTACCGCGTCCAGCAGGAACAGGTCCGCGAGTGGACCAGCAGGGGCGAGGTCGTCAAGGGACACAAGGTCGGCCTTTCCTCGGCGGCCATGCAGGAACAGATGGGCGTCGACCAACCGGATTACGGGCATCTGCTCAGCGGCATGTTCCACCTCGAACAGCAGCCGATCCCCGGTGACCGGTTTCTGCAACCGAGGATCGAACCGGAGATCGCGTTCGTGCTCGGCCGCCCGCTGTCGGGTCCTGGCGTGACCGCGGCCGACGCGGTACGTGCCGTCGACTTCGTACTACCGGCACTGGAAATCGTCGATTCCCGCATCCAGGACTGGAAGATCTCGATCGTGGACACGATCGCCGACAACGCGTCCTCCGGTGGAGTGGTGCTCGGCAGCAAGCCCACCGCGCTGTCGGCCGTCGACCTCCGCACGACCGGCTGCACCCTGCACCGCAACGGTTCCGTCGTGGCGACCGGAGCGGGCGGCGCCGTGCTCGGTTCCCCGCTCAACGCGCTGGTGTGGCTGGCGAACACGGTGGGCCCGCTCGGCATCGACCTCGAACCGGGACACGTCGTGCTTCCGGGTTCGATGACCCGTGCCTTTCCCGTGTCCCACGGGGACACCTTCGTCGCGAACATGGGCGAACTCGGGAGTGTGACAGCGGTTTTCGACACGCCCTGACCGGATGTGCCGAACTTCCCATGAATTTTCCGTGTCATGGGGTTGAATCGTGGGCATCCACCCGGTATTAGGGGCCACGAAGTCAGACCGAGGAGGCCCGGATGCCTCACGAGAGTAATGACTCCGATCTGAACCACAGAGAACGCGCCACCTTGCGGGCGGTAGCGCGAGGTGGCGCGGAACTCACGACAAGCTGTGAGCCCGATCTTTTCCTCGACGGACTCGCCTGCTGCGATCAATCCACGGTGCACACCCTTGCCAGGCGCGGCCTCATCGCCCCGGCCTGTACGGCCGAGCACGGCAGGCGATCCCCCGCCATCCTCACTCCCGAGGGCCGCGCCGCGCTTGGCGCCGAATCTCCTACCGAGAACGGGACCGGCCGACCGGATGCCGGGAACCTCACGATGAACCCGGCTCGTCCCGTTGGCGCGAGCATCGACGCGGTCGGCGGCTGAGTACCGCGCTCGGCAACCTGTTCGCCGGGGCGATCTTCCCGCCCCGGACGGGCGATCACAGTATGCGATCGCGAACGGGACGACGTCGCTCTGGGTATTCGCATTGTTTCGCTTCGCAGTGAAATACCCCGGCACCGTTCTGCCCAATTCTCAGTTGATGACCGTTTGAATTGTTCAACAATGTTGCGCAAATGGCTGTGTCTTACGCCATTTTGTGACCTCGGCCGTGCCTGAAATGCGCGCCCGCGAACGCCCGCGACGCGATCCCGGCCGATCTGGTTGCCCTTTTTCGCGGCCCGCGACAACGGGAACGAACGCGTGCGA
This sequence comes from Prauserella marina, assembly GCF_002240355.1. Taxonomy (GTDB): domain Bacteria; phylum Actinomycetota; class Actinomycetes; order Mycobacteriales; family Pseudonocardiaceae; genus Prauserella_A; species Prauserella_A marina. The sequence goes on along the minus strand of NZ_CP016353.1, from coordinate 1,357,542 downwards.
ACCCGGGCAAGATCACAAAGCGCGGCAGTGTTTTCGCTGGTCAGCATTCTGATCATCGCGAAAACAGGTCATCGGCCTCGCGTCAATCCTCCAGTGTTGTATGCCACGCACGGCGTTTGACCTATCCCGATAACGGCGAATTCACACTAGTGTCATAAGACCGGCGAACCCGGGACGAATTGGTGCGCGCCGGAACGGCCCCAACCCCACCGGGCTGTACCGGGACGCGCGGTGCTCCACCGCGAGCCGCACAAAGGAGTGTGGTCGAACCGACGATGTGCGGACCCACTCCGGGTTGAACGCCATCGACGACTCCCCTGACTGTCCATCGCAGTATCGAGCCGGGCCGTTAGCCGGATGAGGTCACTCATCCGACTGAAAGGACCCGGTTCGATCGTGCCGAGCCAAGGAGGCGGCAAGCCGTGACCCGCCACGCACGCCACAAGCCGACATCCGGCTTGTATGACGAGCAGTACGAGCACGACGCCTGTGGAGTGGCCTTCGTCGCCGACCTCTCCGGCCGTCGAGATCACGAGATCGTGCGCAAAGCTCTTGTCGCCCTGCGCAATCTGGAACACCGCGGTGCCCGTGGCGCCGAGCCGGAAACCGGTGACGGCGCGGGAATCCTGCTGCAAATCCCCGACGCGTTCTTCCGTGAGGTCCTCGACTTTCCGCTGCCCGAACCGGGTGGCTACGCGGCGGGCACCGCTTTCCTTCCCGTCGACGACGACGCGCGTGGCAAGGCCATGTCGACCGTCGAGCGCATCGCCGCGGAAGAGGACATGCGGGTCATCGGCTGGCGGGATCTGCCGGTCGACACCGATCACGTCGGCCCGACCGCGCGCACCACGATGCCGCACTTCGCGCAGGTGTTCATCGCGCCGCACAGGGAGGAGGTCACCGGCCTCGCGCTTGAGCGCGCCGCCTTCTGTGTGCGCAAGCGCGCCGAGCACGCCCTCGCCGATCAGGACGTGTACTTCCCCAGCCTGTCCGCGAGAACCATCGTCTACAAAGGAATGCTGACGGAGCCACAGGTCGAGCGCTTCTTTCCCGACCTGACCGACGAGCGCGTCACCAGTGCCATCGGGCTCGTGCACTCCCGGTTCTCCACGAACACCTTCCCGTCGTGGCCGCTCGCCCACCCCTACCGGTACGTGGCGCACAACGGTGAGATCAACACGTTGCGCGGCAACCGGAACTGGATGGACGCCCGTGAGTCACAGCTGTCGAGCGATCTGATTCCCGGCGAGCTGCGACGCGTCTATCCCGTGATCACCAGGGGTGCCAGCGACTCGGCCTCGTTCGACGAGGTACTGGAACTGCTGCACCTCGGCGGCAGGTCGCTGCCGCACGCCGTGCTGATGATGATCCCCGAGGCGTGGGAGAACCATCAGGAGATGGATCCGGCGCTGCGGGCGTTCTACGAATTCCACTCCTCGCTGATGGAACCGTGGGACGGGCCCGCGCTGGTGTCGTTCACCGACGGCACGCAGATCGGCGCCGTACTCGACCGCAACGGCCTGCGGCCCGCGCGCTACTGGGTCACCGAGGACGGTCTCGTCGTGCTGGCCTCCGAGGTCGGGGTGCTCGACATCGACCAGGCCTCGATCATCCGCAAGGGCAGGCTCGAACCGGGCCGGATGTTCCTCGTCGACACGGTGCAGGGCCGCATCGTCGACGACGAGGAGATCAAGGGCGAACTCGCGGGACAGCATCCCTACGACGAGTGGATCGAGGCGGGAATGCTGCGCCTCGACGACCTTCCCGAACGCGAGCGCGAGGTCCCGACACACGAATCGCTCGTACGCCGCCAGCAGGCTTACGGTTACACGGAGGAGGAACTGAACATCCTCCTCGAACCGATGGCCAGAGGCGGGGCCGAGCCCATCGGCTCGATGGGCAACGACTCGCCGCTCGCACCGTTCTCCAGTAAGCCACGGCAGCTCTTCGACTATTTCACCCAACTCTTCGCGCAGGTGACCAACCCTCCGCTCGACGCGATCAGGGAAGAACTGGTGACCGCGCTGGGCACTCAGCTGGGCTCCGAGCCCAACCTGCTCTCGGCTGGGCCCGAGCACTGCCGCAAGATCGTGCTCCCCTTTCCGGTTCTCGACAACGACGAACTGGCCAAGTTGGTCCACGTCAACGACGACGGGGACCTTCCGGAGTTCCAGTCGCACACCGTGCGCGGAACGTTCGAGGTCGCCGGTGGCGGCACCGCGCTGCTGCACCGGCTCGACGAGATCAGGGCAGAGGTCTGCGATGCCATCGCCCATGGCGCGAGACTCATCGTGCTCTCCGACAGGGGGGTCGACCCCGGCCACGCCGCGATTCCCTCGCTGTTGCTGACCGGCGCGGTGCACCACCACCTGGTGCGGGAGAAGAGCAGGACCCAGGTCGGGCTCATCATCGAATCCGGTGATGCCCGCGAGGTGCACCACATCGCGCTGCTCATCGGCTATGGCGCCGCCGCGGTCAACCCCTATCTCGCCATGGCCACCGTCGAGGAAATGGCCGAGCAGGGCCGCATCGCCGGAGTGAGCGCGAAGGAAGCCACCCGCAACCTGATCAAGGCACTCGGCAAGGGTGTGCGCAAGACGATGTCCAAAATGGGCGTCTCCACCGTCGCTTCCTATACGGGCGCCCAGATTTTCGAGGCCATCGGTCTTGGCGACGAGGTCATCGAGACCTGCTTCACCGGCACCACCTCCCGCCTCGGCGGCGTCGGCTTCGACCTGCTCGCCGACGAGGTCGCCATCCGGCACCGCGTCGCCTTTCCCGGTGACGGCGTGCAGGCCAGTCACCGGGAATTGGCGACGGGCGGCGACTACCAGTGGCGCAGGGAGGGCGAGCCACACCTGTTCAACCCGCAAACGGTGTTCAAGCTCCAGCATTCGACGCGCTCCGGCAAGTACGAGGTGTTCAAGGAATACACCAAGGCCGTCGACGACCAGGCCGAGCGGTTGATGACGCTGCGCGGTCTGTTCGGTTTCCGGGAAGGACAGCGGCCCCCGGTACCGATCGAGGAGGTCGAGCCGGTCTCCGAGATCGTGAAGCGGTTCGCGACCGGAGCCATCTCCTACGGCTCGATCTCGCAGGAAATGCACCAGACGCTCGCCATCGCGATGAACCAGCTCGGCGGCAAGTCCAACACCGGCGAGGGCGGCGAGGATCCGGAACGGCTCCACGACCCGCGGCGCCGCAGCGCGGTCAAGCAGGTCGCGAGTGGACGGTTCGGGGTGACGAGCGAATACCTCGTCAACGCCGACGACATCCAGATCAAGATGGCGCAGGGCGCCAAGCCCGGTGAGGGCGGTCAGCTTCCCGGCGGCAAGGTGTACCCGTGGATCGCGAAGACGCGGCACTCGACGCCTGGCGTCGGGCTCATCTCGCCGCCACCGCACCACGACATCTACTCCATCGAAGATCTCGCCCAGCTCATCCACGACCTGAAGAACGCCAATCCCGCCGCCCGCATCCACGTGAAGCTGGTGTCGGAGGTCGGGGTCGGCACGGTCGCGGCCGGAGTGTCGAAGGCACACGCGGACGTCGTGCTGATCTCAGGGCACGACGGCGGGACGGGCGCCTCACCGCTGTCGTCCATCAAGCACGCGGGAGGGCCGTGGGAACTGGGACTCGCCGAAACCCAGCAGACCCTGCTGGCCAACCGCCTGCGCGACCGCATCGTGGTGCAGACAGACGGCCAGCTCAAGACGGGCCGGGACGTGATGATCGCCGCGCTCCTCGGCGCCGAGGAGTTCGGTTTCGCCACCGCGCCGCTCGTGGTGTCCGGTTGCATCATGATGCGGGTGTGCCACCTGGACACCTGCCCGGTGGGGGTCGCGACCCAGAACCCGAAGCTGCGGGAGAAGTTCACCGGCAAGGCCGAGTACGTGGTGAACTTCTTCGAGTTCATCGCGCAGGAGGTTCGCGAATACCTGGCACAGCTGGGCTTCCGGTCCATCGCCGAGGCGGTCGGCCAGGCCGGGGTACTCGACATCCGCAAGGCCGTCGAGCACTGGAAGGCGGCAGGGCTTGATCTCTCGCCGATCTTCCACGTTCCCGAGCTTGAGCCCAGAGCCGCGAGGCACCAGGTTGTCGCCCAGGATCACGGGCTCGACAAGGCGCTGGACAACACGTTGATCCAGCTCGCCGAAGGAGCGTTGAACTCGGGCGACAAGGTGAACCTCGAACTGCCGGTGCGCAACGTCAACCGCACGGTGGGCACCATGCTCGGCTCGGAGGTGACCAAACGCTGGGGCGGGGAAGGGCTTCCCGACGACACGATCGACATCACGTTCACCGGTACCGCGGGCCAGTCCTTCGGCGCGTTCGTACCCAGGGGGATCACGCTGCGGTTGTTCGGGGACGGCAACGACTATGTCGGCAAGGGGCTTTCCGGCGGCAGGATCGTCGTACGGCCCCCGCGTGGCACGACGTTCGCAGCCGAGTCGCACATCATCGCGGGCAACGTGATCGGCTACGGAGCCACCGGCGGCGAGATCTTCTTGCGCGGCAAGGTCGGTGAACGGTTCTGCGTCCGCAACTCGGGCGCGCTCGCCGTCGTCGAGGGCGTCGGCGACCACGGCTGCGAGTACATGACGGGCGGCAAGGTCGTCGTGCTCGGGCCGACGGGGCGCAACTTCGCGGCCGGGATGTCGGGCGGTGTCGCCTACGTGCTCGATTTGCGGCTGGGCAGGGTGAACAGGGAGATGGTCGATCTCGATGAGCTCGACGAGACCGACGGCCCGTTGCTGCGCGACGCCGTCGAGCGGCACTACCGGGAAACGGAGTCGGCTGTCGCGCACGCGCTGCTGACCGATTGGGAGCTGGCGCTCACGCGGTTCGCGAAGGTGATGCCGAAGGACTACAAGCGGGTCCTGCTGGCGAGGGCCGCGGCGGAGCGCGAGGGAAGGAACGTGGACGAGGCGATCATGGAGGCCGCTCATGGCTGATAATGGCGGAGCCGGTCATGAGCGCCGACCGGGTGCGGGTGTCCCGCAGGACGGAGTGGCCGCTCATGGCTGATCCCAAGGGGTTTCTGACGACCCGGCGCCAGACGCCGACGTCACGTCCGGTCGACATCCGGATCAAGGACTGGCGCGAGGTCTACGAGGATTTCGAGCGCACGAAGCTGAAGGAGCAGGCGGGCCGCTGCATGGACTGCGGCATTCCGTTCTGCCATCAGGGATGCCCGCTGGGGAACCTGATTCCGGAGTGGAACACGTTGACGTGGCGCGACGACTGGCGCGACGCGATCGAGCGGTTGCACGCCACGAACAACTTTCCGGAGTTCACCGGGACGTTGTGTCCCGCGCCGTGCGAAACGGCGTGCGTGCTGGGAATCAACGACGATCCGGTGACGATCAAGCGGGTCGAGATCTCGATCATCGACAGGGCGTGGGACGAGGGCTGGGTCACTCCGAAGGTCCCGGAGACCCGTACGGGCAAGAAGGTCGCCGTCGTCGGTTCGGGGCCCTCCGGTCTCGCCGCCGCTCAGCAGCTCACCAGAGCCGGGCACAGCGTGGTCGTCTTCGAGCGGGCCGACGCGATCGGCGGGTTGCTGCGCTACGGCATCCCCGAGTTCAAGATGGAGAAGCACCGGCTGGACCGGCGACTTGACCAGATGCGGGCCGAGGGCACCGAGTTCCGCACCGGGGTCGACGTGGGTGTCGATCTGACGGTGGAGGAACTCCGGTCGGGTCACGACGCGGTGGTGCTTGCCGGTGGGGCGACGGCGTGGCGGGATCTTCCCGTCGCCGGAAGGGAATTCGCCGGGGTGTACCAGGCGATGGAGTACCTTCCGCCTGCCAACAGGGTGGCGAGTGGCGAACTCGCCGAATCACCGCTCAGCGCGGCCGGCAAGGACGTCGTGGTGATCGGCGGCGGGGACACCGGCGCCGACTGCGTCGGGACGGCACACCGGCAGGGCGCCCGTTCGGTGACCCAGCTTGAGATCATGCCGAGGCCGCCGGAGTCGCGTTCGGACGCTCACCCGTGGCCGACCTATCCGATGATCTACCGGGTTTCCTCGGCCCACGAGGAGGGCGGCGAGCGGCTGTACGCGGTGAACACCCAGGAATTCCTCGGTGACGAGGACGGCAACCTGCGTGCGCTGCGGCTGGTCGAGGTGCGCAACGACGGCGGAAAGTTCGTGCCGGTCGAGGGCACGGAGCGGGAACTGCCCGCGCAACTCGTGTTGCTCGCCATGGGTTTCGTCGGTCCTCAGCGGGAGGGTCTTGTCGACGAGCTGGGTGTCGAACTCGACGAGCGGGGCAACGTGGCGAGGGATTCCTCGTTCAAGACCAGTGTGGACAACGTGTTCGTGGCTGGAGACATGGGGCGAGGCCAGTCGCTCATCGTGTGGGCGATCGCCGAGGGCCGTTCCGCCGCGGCCGGGGTCGACGCTTTCCTGACGGGGCGGGACGTGCTGCCATCCCCGATCGCGCCGACGGACCGGCCGATGTCCTGACCTGGCACACCGGGCCGTCACCGGAGGGGCCTTCGCTCGGGACCCTTCGGTTGCGGTCCGGTGTGCCCGCGACGTTTCAGGTCGCCGGCGCGGTGAGCACGGCGTCCAGTTCGCCGCTCTTGGCCGAGGCAACGAGGTCTTGCCACTGGTCGGCACTCATCTGAACACGCTGACCGAAGTCGTCGGTGAGCACGACGCGCTGGGTTTCCGGCGCCTCGTGGTCGATGTAGAGCTCGGGGCAGCCGCAGTTGCAGCTGCCGCAGAACGTGGCGACGTGCTGTGCCATGAGGTTCCTTCGCGGTTGTTTCGTCATGCTTGATGCGGCCGGATGACACCGGGGCGGTGGAACGTGCTGACCGGCCCGGTGTGCACCGGCATCGAGCAAGTCGGCGTGACAGCGCCTCAGGTTCCCCGCGATCCGATGATCACTCGTTCGGGAAGCGGATGCCCTCGCTTGCGATCAGCGACGGGTGGCGGCCACGCTCGCCGCGACGGTCACGGCCAGCGCGGCGAGCCCCGTCAGCCTTGACAGACGCACTGCCCGCCTGAGGTCGGCAGGCGTGGGGCCGCCGCCGTCGCCGAGCGGCCCCCGCCGCTCGACCTTGCCGCCATAGCTGGTGACGCCGCCGAGGCTGACGCCGAGCGCGCCCGCGAAAGCGGCCTCGACCTGTCCCGCGTTGGGGCTGGGGTGCTTGCCCGCGTCCCTGCGCCACACCCGCAGGGCCTTCGCGGGCGATCCGCCGACGAACGGCGCCGCCACGGTGGCCGCGGCGGCGCTCAACCGCGCGGGCAGCAGGTTGGCGATGTCGTCGGCGCGCGCCGAGGCCCAGCCGAACCTGGCGTGGCGGGGCGAGCGGTGCCCCACCATCGCGTCGAGCGTGTTGAGCGCGCGGTACCCGAGCAGACCGGGAATACCGGCGAGCGCTCCCCACACCAGCGGCGCGACGATGGCGTCGGAGGTGTTCTCCGCTATCGACTCGGTGGCGGCCCTCGCCAGCCCTTCGGCGTCGAGCGAGTCGGCGTCCCTTCCGCACAGATGGGAAAGGCGGGCGCGGGCAGCCGTCAGGTCACCGGCTTCGAGCAGGGTGGCCATCACCGTCCCCTCGGTGGCGAGTCCGCGCCCGCCGAGCACGATCCACGTCGCGGTTGCCGTCGCGGCGAACCTGGCGAGCGGACAGCTCCGGGTCAGACCGGTCACCGCGACACCGGCGCCGGTCGCGCCACCCGCGCACAGCACGGCATACAGAAATCCCTTTTGCCGGGAATCCGCCCACATGTTCTTTTCAAGCGCGGCGGCGGCTTTACCGAACAGGGCGACCGGGTGGGCTCTTCGTGGATCACCGAACAACGAGTCAGCCGCGTAACCTGCGACGATTCCGGCCGCGGTCACACATTGAGAACGGAGCACAGCGCGAACCCTAACGGGTGGGCAAGAATGCCGAGCATGACTAACGATCCGAGGCGGCTCGCCGAAGCCGTGGCAACCCGGCTTGAGGCCGGTGCCGCGCTGCTGCGCCGCTACGGCCGGCGGGCCACAGGCCATGGCCGGGTCCTGATTCTGGGTGGGGTTCGCTCCGGCAAGTCCCGTCACGCCGAGCAGTTGATGGCCCGGTACAACAGCGTGAACTACGTAGCGGCTGGTCTGCCGCCCAGTGAAGACGACCCCGAGTGGGCGGCACGGGTCGCGGCGCACCGCGCGCGCAGACCCGCGCACTGGAGAACGATCGAAACCGCCGACCTGACCTCGGCGCTGGCCGGTGCGAACGGCCCCATGCTCATCGACTGTCTCGGCACTTGGGTCAGCAGGGTGCTCGACGAGGTCGGCGCCTGGGAGCAGGAGGAAGGCTGGGAGCGCGGCGTCGACGAGCGGTTGCAGTCCTTCGTCGACGTCTGGCAGGCCACGCGGGTGCCCGTGGTCGCGGTCAGCAACGAGGTCGGCAGCGGCGTCGTCCCTCCGACCCCGGCAGGCCGGATCTTCCGTGATGTACTCGGGTCGCTGAACACCGCCGTCGCGGCCAACTCGGACACCGTCCGGCTCGTCGTCGCGGGAAGGACACTCGACCTGAGATAGCCCGCGCCACGCGGGGAGAAGGAGACGAAGGTGCGGTTCGACATCCCCGCGCTCGACGAGAACGCCCGCGCGCGAGCGCGGGAACAGCTCGACGGGCTCGTGAAGCCCCTCGGCGCGCTCGGCAGGCTGGAAGATCTCGCCGCGTGGCTGTGCGCGGCACACGGCACCGTGCCGCCACGGCCGCTCGACAACGTGCGGGTCGTCGTGTTCGCGGGCGACCACGGGGTCACCGACGTCCCCACCTCGGCAGCGGTGTCGGCCTATCCCCGAGAGATCACCTCGGCGATGGTGCGCGTCTTCCACGCCGGAAACAGCGGCGTCAACGTGCTCGCGCGGCAGGCGGGCGCCGCGGTGCGGGTCGTCGACATCGCGGTCGACGGTGACCTCGACGACCTTCCCGGCGCGATCACCGGGCACAAGATCCGGTCCGGCTCCGGTCCCATCGACCGCACCGACGCGCTGGCCGAAGGCGAAGCCGAGCGTGCCTTCGCGGCGGGAAGGCTGATCGCCGACGAGGAGATCGACGCCGGTGCCGATCTGCTGATTCCAGGAGACATGGGCATCGGCAACACGACCATCGCCGCCGCGCTCGTCGCGGCGACGCTGGGCACCGGCACACCCGACACCGGCGACACCGAACACGTCGAGCGCACCGTCGGTGCCGGAACCGGCGTCGACGAGGAAGGCAGAGCCCGCAAGATCGCCGTCATCGGCGCGGCGCTCGCTCGCGCGGGAAGCAGGGCCGACGAGCCGTTCGAACGGCTCACCGCGCTCGGCAGCGCCTGCGCGGCCGCGACGGCGGGTTTCCTCGTGCAGGCCGCGGTCCGTGGCGTTCCGGTACTGCTCGACGGCGTGTTCTCCGTCGCGGCCGCGCTCGTCGCCCGCGACATCGCGCCCGATGCCGCCCACTGGTGGCTGGCCGGTCACCGCTCGACGGAACCGGCCCAGTCGCTCGCGCTCAAGGCACTCGGTCTCGACCCTGTTCTCGATCTCGGGCTCCGGCTCGGCGAGGGCAGCGGGGCGGTGCAGGCGGTGCCGGTGCTGCGGGGCGCCCGCGCCGTGCTCGCCGAGATGGGGCGGCTCGCCGATCTTGGCTGACTCGCCGCGCGCGATGAACGCGCTGCGCATGGCACTCGGCACGTTCACCGCGCTTCCCGTTCCGGCTCCACGCGTGATCGACCGCGTTGTCGCGGGAAGGGCCATGCTGCTCGCGCCGCTCGCCGCGCTGCCACTCGCCGCGCTCGCGCTGGCCGTCGTGCTCGGCGGCGAGGTCGCTGGGGTCCCCGCACTGGCCACGGCGGTGCTCGCCGTGGGCGCGGTCGCGCTCGCGAGCAGGGGCCTGCACCTCGACGGTCTAGCCGACACCGCCGACGGGCTCGCCGCCTCCTACGACCGCGCGAAGGCGCTGGACATCATGCGCAAAGGCGACTCGGGGCCATCGGGAGTCGCCACGCTGGTGCTGGTGTTGCTCGCGCAATGCGCGGCGCTGTCGGGGGCGCTCGGCGCGGGACACGGCGGTTCGGCCGTGGTGATCGCGATCGTCGCCGGACGGGCGGTACTGCCCCTGTGCTGCGTGCGCGGAGTCCCCTCGGCACGGCAGGAGGGGCTCGGCGCGACGGTGGCGGGGTCGGTGCCGATTCCGTTGGCGCTACTGGCTTTTCTGGTCGTGGCGGGTCTTTCCGCGCTTGCCCCCGGCCTGCCGTGGTGGCGGGGCCCGCTCGCCGTGCTCGCGGCGGGCTGTGTCGCGGGACTACTACTGGCCCGGTGCGTACGACGGCTGGGCGGCAGCACCGGCGACGTTCTCGGTGCCTGCGTGGAAGCCGCCACGGCGGCGGCACTGCTCACCCTCAGCGTTCCGGTCGGCTGACCGGAACCTCACCGGCGGCCACGGGGTGCGGTGATCGCCAGCAGCAGGGCTCCGGTCAGCGTCAGCAGCGCGGCGAGCTCACCCGATACGGGCGCTACCCCTGGCTGAACGTGGCCGTGCCGAGAATCCCGGTCACCGCTTCCCTGATCGGCAGCGGCAACGGCTTCGTGCCCTCGCCTGGCGCGTTGATCTCCAGGATCAGATCGCCTTTGCGGACCATGAAGTACATGAGCACGGTGTCGCCGCCGCTGCTGGGCGCGACGCCGTAGCCCTCGTCGACCTGCTTGCCGATCGTGTTCGCCGTGCTCTCCGCCGTCTTGATGTCGACGGGCTTCGCCGGTGATCCCTGCGCTTGTTCGTACTTGTCGCGATAGGTCTTCTCCGCTTCGGGGTCCTCGCGAAGGGAAACCTGCACCTGCTGGTCACCGAAGGTGTAGTCGGCCCAGTAGAGCCCGCCGAACTCGGCGTCGAAGGGGCCGGGCAGCGAGGGCTGCGGGACGAACGTGAACGGCACGGCCGGTGCGCCCTGGTCGGTACCCGCCTCGCCGGTCAACCCGGATTCGTCGAACACGATGCTCGCCGCGAGCGCGTCACCCGCGTCCCGCGACTCCTGCGACAGTTCGGTACCTTCCGGCGCGAACACGGTCAGTGTCACGGTCACCGCGCCCTTCGCCACGACGTAGAAACGGCTCGTTCCCGGTTCGGCGTCGTTCTCGGCGGTGAACACCTCTTCATAGAAGTAGCCGGTCTCGCCATCGGCCTCGAACGTCTCCGGTGTGACGTTCCTTTCCTGCCACTGCTCCAGGTTGCTCGCGAGCAACTTCGAGTTGTTTCTCGCCGTTTCCTCGACCCTGAACCCGAACGTCACCTCGACGGGTTCCTCGCCGACGAACACCCGCCCGTTGTAGTAGGGAAGCTCGTAGCCGTCCGCGGGCGCGCCGAGCTCGTAGGTCACCGGGAGAGCGACCGGCCCCGCCCGCACGGGGCCCTGTGGTTCCTGCCTTGCCGGGCTCGCGGGGCTCCCACCATTTTGCGATGGGTCGAACAGCTTGGGCTCCTGCTCGACCGAACAACCCGCCGTGACAAGAAGTCCCAGCACGGCCGCGAGGGCCACCCGGGCCCGCCGCCTTTCGCGCATCCGTTTTCTCCCCGGTACTCGTAGTGGGACGGCGAGGCTAGAACACGCGCCTTTCGAGTCGCTTTCATCCGGAGGAAAGAACATCCCGCAGCGCGGAGAGGAACCCCCCGAGCTGCGCCCTGACGGCGATCCGCAACCAGTCTTGGCCGAGACCGGGAAAGGTGTCGCCTCGTCGCACCGCGTACCCCGCCTCGCGCAACGCCAGCCGGATACCGGCGGCGCCGGGGATGCGCACGAGCACGAACGGTCCCCTCGGCTCACCGGCGACCTCGACGCCGAGCGCCCGCAGTCCCTCGACGAGCACTTTCCGCTCCCGCCGCGCCGCGACGGCCAGCTCACCGGCTTCGGCGACGGCACGCTCGCCGCTACAGGCGACCATCGCCACCGCGGCGGGGGTGGACACCGACCACGGCGGCTGCACCGCTTTCAACCGCGCGATCAGCTCGGGTTCGGCGAGCACGTAACCCGCGCGCAGTCCCGCGATACCCCACGTCTTGGTGAGACTGCGCACCACAACAATTCCCGGAAGTCGTTGCGCGGCAAGGGATTCCGGCTCACCGGGGATCGCGTCGATGAACGCCTCGTCCACCACGAGCGTCCTGCCCGGCTCGCAGAGCGCGCGCAGGACACCGGCGGGGTGCAGCACCGACGTCGGGTTGGTGGGATTGCCGACGAACACGAGATCGGCCTCGGCGGGAACGTCGCTCTCGGCGAGCACGAACCCTTTCGCCGCCGACAGTTCGACCCTGCGCACCGGATGTCCCGCCGCGCGCAATGCCGCCTCCGGTTCGGTGAACTGCGGATGCACGACGACGGCCGACCTCGGCCGCAACGCGGTCGCCAGCAGGGTGAACGCCTCGGCGGCGCCCGCCGTCGGCAGCACGTCGCTCTCGTCCCTGCCGTGCCTCGCCGCGATGGCAGCCCTCGCCTCCCCCGCGTCGGGGTAGGCGGCCAGCCCGGAAAGGCACGCGGCGAGCCGGTCCCGCAACCACGATGGCGGAGCGGGAACCCGCACGTTGACGGCGAGATCGACGAGACCGTGCCCCACCTCGCGGTCGCCGTGGTGCCACAGGTCCACCTCGGTCATGTCTTCTCCCCGCGCACGGCGGCGGCGAACCGGTCGGCCAGCTCCGGATGACCGGCCCAGTGCACGTGAAGGTAGGAGGCGTGCACCGTCGGCGACGCGTAGCCCTCCGGCGCGCCGTCCCACTCCCAGGCTGGGCCCTTATCGCCGCCCAGCCCGCCGTGCGCGGGCTCGACGACGGTCCGGTGGAACTCGTGTCCGCTCACCCGCTGACCCGCGACGGCGACGACATTGTCCGATGGCGCGGTCGCCTTGCGATAGCCCAGCGCGCCGCGTGCCCGCATCCGCGCGGTGGCGGGCAATGCGCCGACCATGGGATGGCCGTCGAGTTCCCTGCACAGGTAGAGCAGGCCCGCGCACTCGGCGACGGTCGGCATACCGGCCGCGACGGCTCGGGCCAGCTCGGCCCGCAACGGCTCGTTCTTCGACAGTTCTTCCGCGTGTGCCTCGGGAAACCCGCCGCCGAGATACATCCCGGAGCAGCCTTCCGGCAATCGCTCGTCCCGCAACGGATCGACGTCGACCACGTCGACGCCTCTCGCGGCCAGCAGTTCGACGGTCTCGGTGTAGCGGAAAGTGAATGCCGCGCCACCGGCAGCGGCGACCGTGCGCCGGGGTCCTTCCCGGAATGGCCCCGGGCTCCATGGCACACCGGGCAGTGCGGCGGCGGCCCTCGCGACCCTGGTGACGGCGGCGAGATCGACCCCTTCCCGCACCCAGTCGGCGAGGCCGGGCAACAACTTTCCGGACTGCTCGGCGCGTTCGGCGGCAGGTACGAGGCCGAGGTGCCTGCTCGGCGCGTGGATGTGCTCGGATCGCCGCAACGCGCCGAGCACCGGAATGCCCGTCGGCGCGAGCGCGGCCCTGATCTCGTCCTCGTGCCGCCGCGAGCCCAGCTTGTTCAGGACCACGCCTGCCAGCGTCAGCCTCGGGTCGTAGTTGGCGAAGCCGAGGACCGTCGCCGCCACACTGCGGCTGGCCGCGCTCGCGTCGACCACGAGCAGTACCGGGGCGTCGATCAGCCTCGCCACGTGTGCCGTCGACGCGTAGCCCTCCGTGCCGAGCGCGCCGTCGAAAAGCCCCATCACGCCCTCGACGACCGCGAGTTCCGCTCCCTCGCTGCCGTGCAGCATCAGCGGAACGACCCTGTCCTCGCCCTGGAGAAACGGATCGAGGTTGCGCGCGGGACGGCCGGTGGCCAGCGCGTGGTAACCGGGATCGATGAAATCGGGACCGACCTTGTGGCCTGACACGCGCACGCCTCGTGCTTTCAGTGCCGCCATCAGCCCCGCGGCGACCGTGGTCTTGCCGTGCCCCGATCCCGGGGCGGCGACCACGATCCGCGCTACCACTCGATGCCCCGCTGGCCCTTTTGCCCCGCGTCCATGGGGTGCTTGACCTTGGTCAGCTCGGCGACGAGGTCGGCGGCGTCGAGCAGTTCCTCCGGCGCGTACCTCCCCGTGATCACGACGTGCTGCCTGCCAGGCCGCTCGCGCAGCGTGCGCACCACCTCGGAAACGTCGAGCCAGCCCCAGTGCAGCGGGTAGGTGAACTCGTCGAGCACGTAGAAGTCGTGCCGCTCGGCCGCGAGCCTGCGCGCGATCTCGGCCCAGCCCTCGCGCGCGTTGGCGGCGTGGTCCTCCTCCGTTCCCCGCTTGCGCGACCAGCTCCAGCCCTCGCCCATCTTGTGCCACTCGACGGGGCCACCCGCGCCGCTCTCGCCGAGCGCGCGGAACGCGGCCTCCTCACCGACTCGCCATTTCGCCGACTTGACGAACTGGAACACCCCGATCGACCAGCCCTGGTTCCACGCGCGCAACGCCATGCCGAACGCGGCCGTCGATTTTCCCTTCATGGATCCGGTGTGCACGGCCAGAAGCGGGCGGTTGCGCCGCTGCCGGGTCGTCAGCCCGTCGTCGGGAACGACCTCCGGTTGGCCCTGCGGCATCAGGCTGCCCTCGCTTTCACCTCTCGGGTGACCGCGTCGGCGGCCACCTCGCCAACGGCCACGTGCTCAGCACCGAGCCGGACAGCCAGATCAGCGGCCATCCCAAGACGCATTCGCCCGCTCTCGCAGTCGAGTACCACCGAGGCGACGCCCGTCGCGGCGAGCAGATCCGCCGCCGCGTGCGCGCGTTCGACCGCGCGGCTACCCGAGGTCGCCCTGCCGTCGGTGACCACGACGAGCAGCGGGCGCCGCGCGGGGTCCTTCAGCTTCTCGACGCGCAGGATCTCGGCCGCCTTCAGCAAGCCTTCCGCGAGCGGGGTCCTCCCCCCGGTCGGCAACGCGTCGAGCCTCGCCGCGCCCGCCTCGACACTGATCGTCGGCGGCAACGCCACCTCGGCCGCGCCGGAGCGAAACGTCACCATGCCGACCTTGTCCCTGCGCTGGTAGGCGTCCAGCAGCAGCGACAACACGGCGGCCTTCACCTCGCGCATCCGCGATCTCGCTCCCATCGAGCCGGACGCGTCGACGCAGAACAACACGAGGTTGCCTTCCTTGCCCTCACGCAGCGCGTACCGGACGTCGCCCGGCCGCACGACGAGCCCCTTGCCGTGCCTTCCCCTCGCGAGCTGGTGCGGCGCGGCGGCACGCACCGTGGCGAGCAGATGCGGACCCGCCGCCGACCGGCCCTTCGCCGCGACCCCGACCGTGCGACCGGATGGCGTCAGCGCCCTCGAACGGCGACCGTGAGCACCGGTCCCCGTTCCCTCCACGGTGAACAGCTTCGCCTTGCCCGGATCACCCGACGTGACGGTGCGCTCGCCGTTGCCACCCGCGCTTGAGGTGCCGTCGTCGCCGTTGTTGTCGGGGGCGCCGGAACCGGGACCGCCCTCCGGTGGCTCGGGGTCGGGATCGGAGTCACCGCCGGTTTCCTCTTCCTTCGGCTCCGCGCTCCCCTCGCCGTCAGTGCCGTCAGTGCCGTCGGTCTGCTCGTTCTCGCTGTCGCGCAGCACGTCGTCGAGGCGCTGTTCGTCGAGGCCGGGCGCGTCGAAGGGATTGCGCCGCCTCCGGTGCGGCAAAGCCAGCCTGGCGGCGACCCTGATGTCCTCGTCGGTCACCGTGTCCCGCCCCGACCACGCGGCATGCGCGATGGCGGTGCGGGCGGTGACGATGTCGGCGCGCATGCCGTCGACCTCGAATTCGGCGCACACCTGGGCGATGCGCACGAGCGCGCTGTCGGGCAGGCACACGGAGGGCAGCAACGCGCGCGCGGTGGCGATGTCCCCGGCGAGCCGGGCCTCACTCTCGGCGTAGGTTCCGGCGAACGCACCGGGATCGGCCTCGTAGGCGAGGCGCCTTCGCACGACCTCCGCGCGCTGCGGGGCATCCCTGCTCGCCGTGACCTCCACGGTCAGCCCGAACCGGTCGAGCAACTGGGGCCGCAGCTCGCCCTCCTCGGGATTCATGGTGCCGATCAGCACGAACCGCGCCGCGTGCGACACCGAAACGCCTTCCCGTTCGACGGTGACCTTCCCCATCGCGGCGGCGTCGAGCAGCGTGTCGACGAGATGGTCGTGCAACAGGTTGACCTCGTCGACGTAGAGCAGCCCCCTGTGCGCACCGGCGAGCAAGCCCGGCTGGTAGTCGGTGACCCCTTCGGACAACGCTTTTTCCAGGTCGAGCGAGCCGACGACCCGGTCTTCGGCCGCGCCAACCGGCAGCTCGACCAGCCGCGCCCGCCTGGTCCGTACTTCGCCGTCTCCCTCGTGCGGGCCGTCGGGACAGCCGGGGTCGGGATCGGCGGGATCGCAGGAGAACCGGCAGCCGGCGAGCACGTCGACGGCGGGCAGCAGACCGGCCAGCGCCCTGACCATCGTCGACTTCGCGGTGCCCTTCTCACCTCGCACCAGTACCCCGCCGATGGAGGGCGAGATCGCGGAAAGCACAAGCCCCAGACGCAGATCCGGCATTCCGACAACCGCGGTGAAGGGGAAGGGCCGCATCGAAACTCCCAAGCTAGCGGGTGGGTGTCCTCGCCCACTCCTCGTCAGCACGAACCCGCGGCGCCGAAGCTCTGACTCCCAGCCCGGAAGGCTGGTCACAGTGGCGGGACCGTCCCGGATTCGCACCGGGTTCCACGACGACCGCTGCCCGATCATCGCACACGGGTGGGTTACGGTTCGACATCGTGACGATCGTCGTGGTGGGTGTGGGCGCCGATGGCCCTGATGGCCTTTCCCCTTCCGCCACCGCCGAAATCGCCGCGTGCGACGTGCTCATCGGCGCGAGGAGGCAGCTCGATCTGCTGCCCGAAGGGGATTTCCGGAAGGTGCTGTGGCCGAGCCCACTCCTTCCCGCGCTCGACTCCGTTCTCGCCGAGCACGAAGGCAGGCGGATCGTCGTGCTCGCCAGTGGAGACCCGCTGCATCACGGGATCGGCACCACGCTGGTGAACCGGCTCGGAGCGGACCGGGTCCGGATCGTTCCCGCGTTGTCCTCCAGCACACTGGCAAGGGCCCGGCTCGGCTGGTCAGCCGAGGAGACGGCCGTGGTGAGCGCCGTCGCCCGCAGCCCCTACCGGGTGCTCGCGGCGGTGGGCGACGGCAGGAAGGTTCTGGTACTCAGCGGCGACGCGAGCACACCGGCCACGATCGCGGGGCTGCTCACCGAAGCCGGGTTCGGCGCGAGCACGCTCACCGTGCTCGAAGAACTCGGCGGGCCTTCCGAACGGCAGGTCAGCGGTACCGCGGCGGGCTGGAACGAGCCCGAGGGCGCCGCGTTGAACGTCGTGGCGATCGACTGTGCCGGTGATCACCCGCTACGACTGCTCGCCGGTCTCCCCGACAACGCCTTCGAGCACGACGGCCAGCTCACCAAAAGGGACGTCCGCGCGAGTGCGCTCGCGCGGCTGTCCCCCTCGCCCGGCGAACTGTTGTGGGACGTGGGCGCGGGAGCGGGCAGCGTCGCCATCGAGTGGGCCCGCGCGCATCCGGCCAACCGTGCCATCGCCGTCGAGGCCGACGAGACACGAGCGGCCCGCATCCAGCGCAACGCGCGGCGGCTCGGGGTTCCCGACGTCCGTGCCGTCACCGGCCGCGCGCCGGAAGCCCTGACCGGGCTCGGCACCCCCGACGCGGTGTTCGTCGGCGGCGGTGTCGGCACACCGGGACTGCTCGCCCGCTGCCACGCCGCGCTCCCCCGCGCGGGCAGGCTCGTCGCCAACGCCGTCACGCTGGAAGCCGAACAAGCACTGCTTGCCGCCTACGCCGAATTCGGCGGCGAGCTGATCCGGCTCTCGGTCGAGCACGCCGCCCCGCTCGGCGGGCTCACCGGCTGGAAACCCGCCCGCACCATCACGCAATGGAGCATCAGCACATGACCGTGCATTTCATCGGCGCGGGCCCCGGCGCCGCCGACCTGATCACGCTGCGCGGCATGCGGTTGCTCGCCTCGTGTTCCGTCTGCCTTTATCCGGGCAGCCTGACCCCAGCCGAACTGCTCGGCCACTGCCCGGAAGGGGCGAAGCTGCTCGACACGGCCGAGCTGACCCTCGACGAGATTTGTGCCGAACTGGTCGCGGCGCACGAGTCCGGAATGGACGTCGCGAGGCTCTGCTCAGGCGATCCCTCGATCTACAGTGCGGTCGCGGAACAAATGCGCAGACTCGACGCGGCAGGCGTGTCCTACGACGTCACGCCAGGAGTACCGGCTTTCGCGGCCGCGGCTGCTGAACTGAAAAGGGAACTGACCGTTCCGGCCGTCGCGCAGAGCCTCGTCATCACCAGGGCGCAAGCCCGCTCGACCGCGATGCCGCCAGGCGAGGACCTCGCCTCCCTCGCGGCCACTGGCGCCACCCTCGCACTGCACCTCGCGGTCAACCGGATCGAAAAGGTCGTCGAGGAACTACTCCCGCACTACGGCGCCGACTGTCCCGTCGCCGTCGTCGCGATGGCGAGCCAGCCTGGACAGATCGTGCTGCGCGGCACGCTCGGCGACATCGCGGGCATGACGAGGAAAGCCGGGATCTCCAAGGCGGCCATGATCTTCGTCGGCACGGTGCTCGCCGCGACGAACTTTCCCGACAGCTTCCTCTACTCCGCTGCCCGGGAGCGGCGGCGCTGACCACAGGCGCTTTCAGGGCTTTCAGGGCAGGGGTCCCGCCCTGCCGACGATGGTTCCCGCCCTGTCGATCGCGACGATGTCGACGGCGATCGGCGTCTCCGGCTTGCCTTCGGCGATGACCCGTTCCGCGGTCAGCAGCGCGCGCCCGGCGACGAGATCGCCGAGCGCGAGCCCCGCTTCCGAGGCCAGCTCCAGCGCGTGCAACGCGGTGTTCGCCCCGGTGATCGGCCCGGCGAGTTCCGGCTTTCCCTCCTGCTCGGCGAGTTCGGCCAGCAGAGCGAGATCGACCTGGGAACGCTTGGAGTGCAGGTCGAGATGCCCCGCCGCCAGTTTCGACAGCTTCGCGAACCCACCGCCGATGGTCAGTCTCGGCACCGGATGCCGTCGCAGATACTTCAGCACCGCGCCCGCGAAGTCGCCCATGTCGAGCAACGCGGTGTCCGGCAGACCGTACAGTTCGGCGACCACCCGCTCGGACGTACTGCCCACCGCACCGGCCACGTGCCGGTGGCCGAGCGCCCTCGCGACGTCGACTCCGCGCCGGATGCTGTCGATCCACGCCGAACACGAGTAGGGCACGACGACCCCGGTCGTGCCGAGCACCGAGAGCCCGCCGAGAATCCCGAGCCGTGGATTCCAGGTGTGGCGCGCCATTTCCTCGCCGTGCGGGATCGAGATCTCCACGATCACGTCCGGTGTTCCCGGCCGGCCGCCCGCGTTCGCGACCCTGGTCAGCGCCTCGGTCATCATCCTGCGCGGTACCGGGTTGATCGCGGGCTCACCAGGCGGCAACGGCAGCCCCGGCAGGGTGATCGTTCCCACTCCCTCACCCGCTCTGAACACGACGCCATCACCGGGTCCGCCCTCACGGACCGTCGCGAGCACGAGCGCGCCATGGGTCACGTCCGGATCGTCGCCCGCGTCCTTGATCACTCCCGCCGTGGCGGCACCCGCTTCCAGCGACTCGGTGGCCAGCGCGAAGAACGGCCGCCGCCCCTTGGGCAGCAGCACCTCGACCGGATCGGGAAACTCGCCGGTCAGCAGGGCCGTGTACGCCGCGGTCGCCGCCGCCGTCGCGCACGCGCCCGTCGTCCAGCCGTAGCGCAGGACGCTCGGCTCACCGGGAGCTGACGTGGTCACCCGCCTCGCACTCTCGTTTCGTTTCGCCGGTCACTCGTTCACACTCGGAACCCGTGGACAGTGTGGAACGCCGCCCGCCAGTGGGCACACCTCGGGTACTCATCCTCGGCGGAACCTCGGAGGCGAGGGAACTCGCCTCCGAACTCACCGAGCGGGGGATGCCGGTGGTCTCCTCGCTCGCCGGGAGGGTGAACGCGCCGAGACTGCCCCGTGGCGAGGTACGGATCGGCGGATTCGGTGGCCCCGCGGGGCTCCGGTCGTGGCTGGCCGAGCACGACATCACGGCCGTCGTCGACGCGACCCATCCCTTCGCCGAACGCATCAGCGAATCCGCCGCCACCGCGAGCGAACTCTCCGGCATCCCGTTGCTGCGGTTGCACAGGCCCGGCTGGCGGCAAGGCCCCGGCGACGCCTGGCACTGGGCCGACGATCTCGGCTCAGCCGCGCGGCTGCTTCCCTCACTCGGCGACCGGATATTCCTCACCAGCGGACGACAAGGACTGGGCGCGTTCGCGCACCTGAGCTCGCTGTGGTTCCTGGCGCGGTGTGTCGACCCGCCGACTCCCGTACCACCACCGCACATCACGGTCCTGCTGAGCAGAGGGCCCTATTCGGTCGAAGCGGAAACCGCACTATTGCGTGAACATCGCATAAATGTTGTGGTCACGAAGGACAGTGGCGGCGCGATGACGGAAGCCAAACTCGTCGCGGCACGACGCCTCGACCTGCCCGTCGTGATCGTGCGCCGACCTCCACGTCCCGCAGTGTCCGAAGTGACCGATGTGAGGTCCGCGTTGGACTGGATCTTGCACTATTCCTCGAAAGAGTGATGACCCAGCCCCACGCGCGCTGTCTCCACGTAGCCCGCTAGCGTGGCCCTCGATGCGGCCCGCCACCTCAGTCCGAGCACAAAATCCCGACGGAGAATCGAATTCCTCCGCCGGCACCCCGACGAGCACCGCGAAGCGCAACCGATTCTGGCGGCGCCTCGCGGTCGTGCTCGGTCTTGTCGCCACCGCCTGCGCGCTCGCTTTTCCCTTTCTGCCGGTCGTTCAGGACACCGCCAAGATCGTGTGGCCGGTCAACGGCGACACGACACAGGTCAACGCGCCGCTCACCGGATACTGGGCACAAGACCTGCAAGTGCACATTCCCTGCGAGACGGTGCGCGGCCTCGACGCGCGCACGCAGGGCGAGGCGACCCTGTTCTCCACCGTGCCCTCCGCGCGGACGGAAAACGGGGCAGGCATGCAGTTGCGGGTCAACGACGGACTGCTCACCGCGAACAACCGAGGGCAACAGGTCGCCCGCCAGCCGCTGCCAGCCGAGGGCTGCGACGTCCATTTTTCGTCGGACGCCAACAAAACCTCGCTCACCGTCGGTGGCACCGAGGTGTACCAGGAGAGCGGCGACGTACGCCCCAGGGTGCTCGGCATCTACACCGCCATCACCTCCGAGGACTCCGCGAGCGGCCTCTCCGCCGAGATCACGACCGACACCAGGTACCAGTCGTCGGCGACCGGACTGAAAATCACCGTCGGCATCGTCGGCGTGCTGGCGATCATCGGCTGTCTCATCGCGGTCAACCGGCTCGACACCGGGGTCGCGCGCCGCGCCCCGCGCTGGGCTCCGGTCGGCTGGTGGCGGCTGACCGGACGAGACATCGCGGTCATCGTCGCGCTCGGCGCTTGGGTCTTCATCGGACCGGTGACCTCCGACGACGGCTACATCCTTTCCATGGCCAGAGTCACGGAGGACGCGGGGTTCCTCGCGAACTACCACCGGTGGTTCGGCGTCGCGGAGGCGCCGTTCGGCTGGTTCTACCACGTCTACCAGGCCATGGCGCACGTCAGCGTCGTCGCACCGTGGATCCGGCTGCCCTCCTTCCTGCTCGGCGTCATCAGCTGGCTGCTCATCACCCGTGAGGTGATGCCCCGCCTCGGCAAGGAGGTCAGGCGCTCACGGGCGGCAGGCTGGGCGGCGGCGACCGTGTTCCTCGTGTGGTGGATGCCCTACAACAACGGTGTCCGTCCCGAGCCGGTCGCCGCGGTCGGTTCGCTGCTCGCCATCTGCGCCGTCGAGCGGGCGCTGGTCACGCGCCGCATGCTTCCGGTGTGCCTCGGTCTGCTCGCCGCGGCGTTCACCCTCGCCGCGACGCCGACGGGCCTCATCGCGGTCGCGCCGTTCATCGTCGCGGGAAGGCCGCTGTTCCAACTCTTCCGGCAGCGGGCGAAGGAAGGCTGGTCGCACGTATTCGCACCGATCTTCGCCTCCGGTGTCGTGGTGCTCTTCGCGATCTTCTTCGACCAGACGTGGGCCACCGTCAGCGAGGCCACCAGGCTGCGCAACGAGGTCGGCCCCAGTCTCTCCTGGTTCCAGGAGCTGCTCAGGTATCAGCAACTGTTCAGCTCCACTGTCGACGGTTCCGCCTCAAGGCGGTTCCCCGTGTTGTTGCTGCTGCTGTGCGTCGGTGCCTGTGTCGTGGTCCTGCTTCGCAAGGGCCGCATTCCCGGCGCCGCGCTGGGACCGAGCCGGAGGCTCATCGGAACGGTCGCGCTGTTCTTCCTGCTGATGGCGCTGACCCCGACGAAGTGGACGCATCACTTCGGTGCCTTCGCGGCGGTCGGTGCCGCGATGGCCGCGCTGACGGCGCTCGCGACGAGCGGTTCCGCGCTCAGATCCAAACGCAACAGAGCGGCGTTCGTTTCCGGTCTGCTCGTCGTGGCCGCGCTCGCGGCGACGGGACCCAACGCGTACTGGTTCGTCTCGGCCATCGGTGTGCCGTGGTGGAACATGCCACCCGAAATCCTCGGTATCCGACTGTCCACATTGCTGCTGTTCGCCGCCGCGATCGCCGCCGTCATCGCGTTCCTTGAGAACATCAAGGCCCAGCGGCCGGACCTGCCGGGACCGCTGCCCGAACGCAGAGGGCTCGCGCTGTGGCGCGGCTCGCTCGCCATCGTGGTCATCTGCGGGCTCGTCGCGATCACCGAGTTCGGCAGCATGGCCAAGGCCATCCACAAGCAACGCGAGAGCTACAGCCTCGGCGCGGCCAACATCGCGCATCTCTTCGGCAAGAACTGCGGGCTCGGCGACTACGTCATGGTCGAGCGGGACCCCGTTTCGAGCATGCTGGTACCGCTGCCGCCGGGAGAGCAGCGCACCGTCGCCGACGCCGAAACCCCCGGCAGGCCGGGCAGCCTGCCCTCCAGGCAGGAGGGCAACGAACCGACCCAGGTCGGGTTCCACGATCGGCCGATGGTCTCCGGCGACCCGATCGCGGGACCACCACACGGTTTCACCCCTGATTCCGTTCCCATGTGGAGCAGCTACAACGAGACGGCCAACCCGACCGGCAGGCTGCGCAGCGAGTGGTACGGCATCGGAGAACGTCCTGAGGGCGGGCAACTCGTCACGGCCGTTAGGTCACCCGTGGGCAAGGCGACGAAGGTCGCCGTGCAGTACGGGGAACCGACGCCGGAGGGCATCAAGATCGTCAGGAGCACGCCGGTACTCGAACCGGGCGCGGGCACCGACGAATGGGTCGACGTCCGGCTCAACCTCGACGAGGCACCGGAGAACGCGACGGCGGCCCGGATCGTGGCCGAGGACAACGACCTCACTCAGGAGGGCTGGGTCGCCGCGACGGCGCCAAGGGTGCCGACGTTCACCACGCTCACCGAACGGGTCGGCGACGAACCGGTCTACATGGACTGGCCGACGTCGTTCGTCTACCCGTGCCTCAACCCGATGAAGGTCACCGACGGGATCGCCGAGGTGCCCGCCTACCACATCACGGCCAACGAACTGGCAACCGAAGGCGACTGGGCCGACAACAAAGCCGGTGGCCCGAACGGCATCCTGGAGGAGCTGGCCAACCAGCCCGAGGTGCCGAGCTACCTCAAGGGCGCGCCAGGACAGATCTGGGGCACCCTCGAAGAGGTCGAGCCCTACACCGAGGGCAACGCTCCCACCGTCGTGCGCGGCCAGGAAGTGCGGCCCGGCTGGTGGTCGCCTGGACCGGGACCGCAGCAACCGGACGGCTCACAGCCGACCCGCTGAGCCCCGCTCGCACGGCAGAGGATCATCAGACCCGACCTAGTCGTAGTTGCGGGGAGTCCAGACGAGCTCGGTGCCGTCCGCCTGCCGCCGGACCCTCGTCCGCGACGAACCGACGATGAGCAGGCACCGCATGTCCACTGTGGCCGGATCGAACCCGCCGAGGGTGTCGATCCGCACGGATTCCTCCTCGCCGCCGATGTCGCGCGCGACGACGACGGGCGTCTCGCTTGTCCTGTGGCGCAGCAGCACGTCCCGCGCGGCGGCGAGCTGGGTGGTGCGGCTGCGCGAAGCCGGGTTGTAGATCGCGAGCACCAGGTCGGCCTCTCCCGCTGCGGTGAGCCTGCGCTCGATCACCTCCCACGGCTTGAGCCGGTCCGAAAGGGACAGTGCACAGTAGTCGTGGCCGAGCGGAGCTCCGACGCGTGACGCGGCCGCCTGCGCCGCGGTCACCCCTGGCAGTACGCGCACCGGGATCGCCGCGAACGCGGGCGCCTCCGCCTGTTCGAGCACAGCCGAGGCCATCGCGAACACCCCGGGATCACCCGAGGACACCACGGCCACCGAGCTTCCGCCCTTGGCGAGTTCCAGCGCCTCCACCGCCCGCTCGGCCTCCACCCTGTTACCCGAGGCGTGCCTGCGCTGTCCCCGCCGCTGCGGGACCTTCGCGAGATACGGGCCGTAGCCGACGAGATGATCCGCCTCGGCGAGCGCGTTTTCGACCTCGGGGGTCAGCCAGCGCGTCCCGGCTGGGCCCAGACCGACGACCGTGACCGCGCCCTGCCGCACGGTCTGCCTCACCGGCTCGGCCTCGCCCGAGGGGGCCGACGCGCGGGCCGCGTAGGCGGGACTCGGCACGACCGCGACCGAGAAGTAGGGAACGGAACCGGGATCGACGTCGGCCAGCGGCTCGATCCGCTGCGCCGACCAGGTCGCCCGTTCGACATAGCTCGCCTCGGCCAGCCTTCCCGACTCGGTCATCGCCTCGTGCACGGCGCCGAACGTGCGGCCCAGTTTGAGCACGGCGGCGGCATCGGTGTCGGCGAGCCTGCGAGCCAGTTCCGGCGCCGGCAGCGTCGCGGGCAACACCGTCAGGACCTCGTCGCGCTGCACGAGTGGCCTCCCGAGTACGGCTGAGGCCGCGCTGACCGAGGTCACGCCCGGTACGACGTGTGCCTCGTACCGGTCGCACAACCGCTCGTGCATGTACATGTAGGAGCCGTAGAAGAACGGGTCGCCCTCGCACAGCAACACCACGTCGCGGCCCGCGTCGAGATGTTCGGCCAGCCGCTTCGCCGACAACTCGTAGAACTCGGCGATCGCGCCCTCGTACCCGCCGGGATGGCTGGTGGTCTCCGTCGTCACCGGGTACATCAGCCGCTCTTCGAGTTGCCCTTCCCTGAGGTAGGGCTCCGCGACGGACCTGGCGATGCTGCGGCCGTGCCGCGCGCAGTGGTAGGCGATCACGTCGGCCGCGCCGATGAGCTTCGCCGCCTTAACCGTCACCAGCTCGGGATCGCCGGGGCCCAGTCCCACCCCGTACAGCACACCGGTGCTCACAGTTCCTCCTTGGTGGCGATCGCGTTGACGGCGGCGACGGCGAGCGCGCTGCCCCCTCTTCTGCCTCGCACGGTCAGATACGGCGCCGGTGCGCGCTCGATCAGCGCCTCCTTCGATTCGACCGCGCCGACGAAACCGACGGGAACGCCGATGATCGCGGCCGGAACCCCGGCGCCTTCGGCGAGCAACTCGAAAAGGCGGAACAGCGCGGTGGGCGCGTTGCCGATCGCGACGACCGAACCGGCAAGCCGGTCCCGCCACAGGTCGAGGGCAGCGGCCGAACGGGTCGTGCCGAGTCGTTCGGCGAGTGCGGGCACCCTGTCATCGGACAGCGTGCACAACACCTCGTTGCCTGAGGGCAAACGCTTGCGGGTGATGCCGCTCGCGATCATGTTCGCGTCACACAGCACGGGGGCTCCCGCTTCGAGGGCGGCTCTGCCCGCCTCCACGACGTCCAGCGTGTACGCGAGATCGTCGACCAGATCGACCATGCCGCACGAATGGATCATCCGCACCGCGACACCGGCGACGTCGTCGGGGAGGATCGCGAGGTCCGCCTCGGCCCTGATGGTGGCGAACGAGTGACGGTAGATCTCCCCGCCGTCCCGGATGTAGTCGGTCACTGTCGTCCTCTCAAGGTCACGGCGAGATCGCTGGTCGCCACCCACGTACCGTCGGCCCGGTACCCTTCTCGCTCCGCGAGCACGTCGGCGTGATCACCGGAGGGGCGCCCGCAGCGGCGCTCGCAACCGGAGAAATGCACGCGCCTTCCCCCAGTTCCACGTTCACTCAGCGACCGCGCGTCGGCGCGCACGTCGGCGAGCGACCTGGCGCAACCCGGACTGCCGGCACACGCGCTGACCCCGGCCAACGGCGCCGAGGGATCGGTGAGCAGCCCTGGTACCGCACCGGCCTGTTCCGGCGACAGCACCAGCGTGCGCCACGGGGTGACCACGACGGCGCCGCGCCTTCCGAGCACCCGCAATTCGGCGGAGGACACCGTGCCGAGCACCGGAGCGGCCACCACGACGCCGTCGTGCTCGCCGATGTCCGGCGGGGCCGCGGCTCTCAGCGGAGGTTCGGCCGTGCCGGTGAGTGCCATGACTTTCTCCGCACCCAGTTCCCTCATCCGCCACGCGGTGCCCCGGATCCGCTGGAACGTCACGGCGAGCGCGATGAGCGCGGCGGCGGCTTCCCCCTTGGGCACCCGCGATCCGGTGTCGGCACCGGCCAGCAGCACCGCCCCCGAGTCCGCGGTGATCGCCCTCCACGCGACGTCGGCGCCCTCACCAGCCACGTCGCCCCTTCCGTCGTCGAAGGCGAAGAGGAACCTGCCGGGCAACGACGCGAGTTCCGGCGTGGCGCACAGCTTCCGGTCGAGTTCGGCGACGAGCGGCCTGATGTCGGTCCGGCCGCCCGACAAGCCCGACAGCGGCGAACCAAGGATGTTGCGGACCCGCTCGTGGCTGGGCTTCGGCAGCAAACCGGCGCCGGACAGCGCGGCGACGAGCTTCCCCTCGTCGCGTACGGCGCGTAGTTGGAGATTCGCTCTCGACGTGAGATGGATCGCACCGTCACCAAGGGTTTCCGCGCACTCCGCGACCGCGATCGCCTGCGCTCCGGTCAGCGCGCCGCCGGGCAACCGGACCCGCGCGAGCAGCCCGTCTTTCGCGGGGTGCGTAGCGAAAACGCCAGGGCACGCGTCGGCGCGGACGCGATCGGGAACAGGCGGAGACCCTGGCACGCCCCCACTGTAAGAGGTGACCTCCCTGTGGATCACCTTGACGGGGTGCCCCCCTGGCACGGAGAGTGAACGGCAAGGAGGGTTCCCGTGATCTTGCTGCTGTCCACGTCGGACACCGATTTGCTGAGTGCCAAAGCGAGCGCCGCCGGTTACCGGCTGGCCAACCCGTCGCGGCTCGACCTCGCCGAGCTGCCGGACCTGCTGACGGGTGCCACCGTCGTCGTCGTCCGCATCCTTGGCACCGAACGCACCTGGGCCGACGGACTGCGACTGGTCCGCGACAGCGGCGCGCACGTCATCGTGCTCGGTGGTGAACAGACCCCGGACGCCGAACTGATGGCGCTGTCCACCGCGCCCGCCGGTATCGCGGCCGAGGCACACGCCTACCTCGCACACGGCGGGCCGGGCAATCTCGCCCAGCTCCACCGGTTTCTCTCCGACACGCTGCTGCTGACCGGTGAGGGATTCGAGCAGCCCGTCGAGCAGCCCTCGTGGGGAGTGCTTGAGCGCCCCGATTCCGGGGGGCCGACCATCGCGATCCTCTACTACCGGGCGCACCATCTGTCCGGCAACACCGCGTTCGTGGAAACCCTCGCCGAGCAGATCGAGGCGGCGGGCGGGCGCGCGCTGCCGGTGTACTGCGCCTCGCTTCGCTCCCGCGAACCGGCGATGCTGGCCGAACTGCGCAAGGCCGACGCGTTGCTGGTGACCGTACTGGCCGCGGGAGGAACCCGGCCATCGGAAGCGGGCGCGGGCGGTGACGACGAATCGTGGGACGTCGCCGAACTCGCCGCGCTCGACGTACCGACCCTGCAAGCACTGTGCCTGACCAGTGACAGGGAAACCTGGCTCGGCAACGACGAGGGCCTTTCGCCCATGGACGCGGGCAACCAGATGGCGGTCCCCGAGTTCGACGGCAGGCTCATCACGGTTCCCTTCTCCTTCAAGGAATTCGACGCCGACGGCCTCCCCCGCTACGTCCCCGACGCCGAACGGGCCTCCCGCGTGGCGGGGATCGCGCTCGCCCACGCCAGGCTGCGGCACACCCCTGCCCGCGACCGCAAGATCGTGCTGATGCTCTCGGCCTACCCCACGAAGCACTCCCGGGTGGGCAACGCCGTCGGTCTCGACACTCCCGCCTCCGCGGTCAAGCTGCTGCGCGCCATGCGCGAACTCGGTTACGACCTCGGCGAGGACGCCTTCCCCGGCGTCGTACCGACGGGCACCGACCAGCCCGACGGTGACGCGCTGATCCACGCGCTCATCGAAGCGGGCGGCCAAGATCCGGAATGGCTCACCGAGGAACACCTTTCCGGCAACCCCATCCGCGTCCCCGCCTCCCGCTACCGGCAGTGGTTCGCCGCGCTTCCCGACGACCTGCGGGAAGACATGGTCGAACACTGGGGGCCGCCTCCCGGCGACCTCTACGTCGACCGCTCCGGCGACGGTGACGGTGACATCGTGCTGGCGGCTTTGCGCGCGGGCAACGTGGTGCTGATGATCCAGCCGCCACGCGGGTTCGGCGAGAACCCCGTCGCCATCTACCACAACCCCGACCTGCCGCCGAGCCATCACTATCTCGCCGCCTACCGGTGGCTCGAAGAGGAGTTCGGCGCGCACGCCGTGGTGCACCTCGGCAAGCACGGCTCGCTGGAATGGCTGCCAGGCAAGACGGCGGGACTCTCCGCGTCCTGCGCACCCGACGCCGTGCTCGGCAACCTGCCGTTGATCTACCCGTTCCTGGTCAACGACCCCGGCGAGGGCGCGCAGGCCAAACGCAGGGCACACGCCACGATCGTCGACCACCTCATCCCGCCCATGGCGAGAGCGGAAAGCTACGGCGACCTCGCGCGCCTGGAACAGCTACTCGACGAGCACGCCAACATCGCGGCCATGGACCCGGCGAAACTGCCCGCCATCCGGCAGCAGATCTGGACACTGGTGCAGGCGGCCAAACTCGACCACGACCTCGGCGTCGAGCAACGACCGCACGACGCGGAGTTCGACGACTTCCTGCTGCACATCGACGGCTGGTTGTGCGAGGTGAAGGACGCGCAGATCCGCGACGGGCTGCACATCCTCGGCGAAGCCCCCTCCGGCGAGGCACGCGTCAACCTCGTGCTCGCGATGCTGCGAGCCCAGCAGATCTGGGGCGGCAAACAGGGCGCCGTCGCGGGGCTGCGCACCGCGCTGGGGCTCACCGAGAACGCCGCACTGTCCGAAGTGGATGCCATCGAGCAGCGGGCACGCGACCTCGTGGTGGCCATGGAGGACAACGGCTGGAACGCCGCGGCAGTCGAGACGGTGTGCGCCGACGCTCCAGCCGCCGTACCCGTGCTCCGGTTCGCCGCCGAGGAGATCGTGCCGAGGCTGGCGGGAACCAGCGGTGAGCTCACCTCGGTACTGCACGCGCTCGACGGTGGCTACGTCCCGGCAGGGCCCAGCGGATCGCCACTGCGCGGACTCGTCAACGTGCTGCCGACCGGCCGCAACTTCTACACCGTCGACCCCAAGGCGATTCCGAGCAGGCTGGCGTGGGAGACGGGACAGGCGCTCGCCGACTCGCTGCTGACCCGCTACCGCGAGGACACCGGCGACTGGCCCCGCTCCGTCGGTCTCTCGGTGTGGGGAACCTCGGCGATGCGCACCTCGGGTGACGACGCCGCGGAAGTGCTCGCGCTACTCGGCGTCCGGCCGGTATGGGACGAGGCTTCGCGCAGGGTCACCGGCGTCGAGGCCATCCCGCTCGCCGAACTCGGCAGGCCCCGCATCGACGTGACCGTGCGGATCAGCGGCTTCTTCCGCGACGCCTTCGGTCATGTCATCGATCTGCTCGACGACGCGGTCCGGCTGGTCGCGGGCCTCGACGAACCGGAAGAGTCGAACTTCGTGCGCGCCCACGTGCGCGCCGACCTCGACTCCCACGGCGACGAACGAAGGGCTACCACCCGCATCTTCGGCTCGAAACCGGGCAGCTACGGCGCGGGACTGCTGCCGCTCATGGATTCCGGCAACTGGCGAGACGACTCCGACCTCGCCGAGGTCTACGCCGTATGGGGTGGCTACGCCTACGGCCGCGACCTCGACGGCGCACCAGCCCGCGCGGACATGGAGAGCTCCTACCGGCGCATCGTGGTCGCCGCGAAGAACACCGACACCCGCGAGCACGACATCGCCGACTCCGACGACTACTTCCAGTACCACGGCGGCATGATCGCGACGGTGCGCGCGCTCACCGGAACCGCGCCCACGTCCTACGTCGGTGACAGCACCAGCCCGGACGCCGTGCGCACCCGCACTCTCGG
Source organism: Prauserella marina (assembly GCF_002240355.1). Taxonomy (GTDB): domain Bacteria; phylum Actinomycetota; class Actinomycetes; order Mycobacteriales; family Pseudonocardiaceae; genus Prauserella_A; species Prauserella_A marina. The sequence goes on along the minus strand of NZ_CP016353.1, from coordinate 1,327,035 downwards.
CGAGGAAACCACGCGGGTGTTCCGTGCTCGCGTCGTCAACCCCAGGTGGCTCGCCGCCATGCGCAAGCACGGCTACAAGGGAGCGTTCGAACTCGCCGCGACCGTCGACTACCTCTTCGGGTTCGACGCGACGGCAGGGGTCGTGCAGGACTGGATGTACGAGCAGCTCACCGAGTCCTACGTACTGGACAAGGAAAACCAGGAATTCCTCGCACAGGCCAATCCGTGGGCGTTGCGCGGCATCATCGAACGGCTCGACGAGGCCGTCGACCGCGGGCTGTGGGCCGAACCGGACGCCGAATTGCTCGACAAGATGCGCGCCGTATACCTCCGTATCGAAGGTGATCTCGAAGGCGAGTAGGCATGAAAGTGCACGAAGGGATCGACGCCCGGCTCAGCCGGTTCCTTCTCGACCAGCCGGTGTTCTTCGTCGGCACGGCACCCACGTCCGACGAAGGACACATCAACGTGTCCCCCAAGGGAATGCGCGGCACCTTCGCCGTCTTCGGCGAGCACGAAGTGGGCTACCTCGACTACACCGGCAGCGGCGCCGAGACCCTGGCCCACCTGCGGGAGAACGGCCGGATCGTGCTGATGTTCTGTGCCTTCACCGGTCCGCCGAACATCGTGCGCCTGCACGGCAGAGGCCGCGCCGTACTCCCCGGCTCCCCTGGGTTCGGCGAGCTGCTTGCCCGGTTCGACACCGGCGAGCACCAGGGCCTGCGCGCCATCATCGACGTCGAGGTCACCAGGGTCAGCGACTCGTGCGGCTTCTCCGTCCCGCTCCTCGGCTACACCGAAGACCGGGATCTGTTGCTACGCAGGCACTCCCGGCGCAGCGACGAGGACCTGGCCGAGTACTGGGCCACTCGTAACGCGCACAGCATCGACGGTCTTCCTGCGCTCGACCCGCCCGGACCGCCCTAGCCCGGAGCTCGGCCCGGTGACACCGAAGGCCGACCTCGAAGCCATCCGGGAACTCGGGATCCACGTCGAGATCGCGGCCGGGAACACCGGAAGAGCGGGCAGGGCGTCGTGGAGTACCGACGGCATCGCCGACCGGGTCCGCGAATTGACCGCGCTGGTGCACAACGGCCAGGCGTGCTTGACGGCCGTCCGTCGGCGGGCGGCCGGGCGCGCATCTCGGCGGCCTGAGCGCGGAACTCGGCAACCTGGGTGCAGATCTCGGCGTCCGGGACGCAGAACTCGGCGGGTTCGGGGCGGCGACGGGCCTCAGGTGCAGACGGCACCGTTCGCGGCCGAGCCGACCAGCTTCGCGTACTTGGCCAGCACACCGGTCCGGCGCGGCACCTCCGGCATCCGCCAGCCCTCGGCACGGCGCGCCATCTCCTGCTCCCCGACTTTCACGTCGAGGGTGCGCGCCGTCATGTCCAGGACGATCGGGTCACCGTCACGCACGAACGCGATCGGGCCTCCGTGCGCCGCCTCCGGCGCCACGTGCCCGATGCACAGCCCCGTCGTACCGCCCGAGAACCGGCCGTCGGTCAGCAACAGCACGTCCTTGCCGAGACCGGCGCCTTTGATGGCGCCGGTGACGGCCAGCATCTCCCGCATCCCGGGCCCTCCCCTCGGCCCCTCGTTGCGGATGACGACGACGTCACCGGCCTTCAGCTCGCCGAGCGCGTTCATCGCGGCCTGCTCGCCGTCGAAAACCCTTGCCGTGCCTTCGAACCTCGCCGAGTCGAAGCCCGCGCTCTTCACCACGGCACCCTCCGGCGCGAGGCTGCCGTGCAGGATCGTCAACCCTCCCGTCGGATGAATGGGATCGGCCAGCTTCCGGATCACCTCGCCGTCCAGGCCGGGCGGCGCCAGCTCGGCGAGATTCTCGGCGACCGTCTTCCCCGTCACGGTGCGGCAATCGCCGTGCAGCAGCCCCGCGTCGAGCAGCGCCTTCATCACCACGGGTACCCCGCCGACCCTGTCGACGGCCGTCATGACGTGCCTGCCGAAGGGCTTCACGTCGGCGAGGTGCGGGACCCTGTCCCCGATCCTGGCGAAGTCCCCGAGAGTCAGCTCGACGTCGGCCTCATGGGCGATGGCCAGCAGGTGCAGCACCGCGTTCGTTGAGCCGCCGAGCGCCATGACGACGGCGATCGCGTTCTCGAACGCTTCCCTGGTGAGGATGTCGCGGGCGGTGACGCCCGCGTCGATGAGCCCGACGACCGCCTCCCCGCTCGCGCGGGCGAACCGGTCGCGCCTGCGATCCACCGAAGGCGGGCTGGCCGAGCCGGGCAACGACATACCGAGCGCCTCCGCGGCACACGCCATCGTGTTCGCCGTGTACATGCCGCCGCAGGCACCCTCGCCGGGGCAGATGGCTTTCTCGATGCGCTCGACCTCGTCGCGGCCGATGAGCCCCCGCGCGCAGGCGCCGACCGCTTCGAACGCGTCGATGATGGTGACCTCCCTGCCGTCGACCGTCCCGGGCAGGGTGGAACCGGCGTAGAGGAACACCGCGGCAACGTCGAGCCGCGCGGCGGCCATCAGCATGCCGGGCAGGCTCTTGTCGCACCCGGCGAGCAGTACCGCGCCGTCGAGCCGTTCGGCCTCCATCACGGTCTCGACCGAATCGGCGATGACCTCCCTCGACACGAGGGAGAAGTGCATCCCCTCGTGCCCCATCGAGATACCGTCGCTCACCGAAATGGTCCCGAACTCCATCGGGAACCCCGCCGCGCCTGACACGCCGAGCTTCGCCGCGTCTCCGAGCCTGCGCAGCGACAGGTTGCACGGGGTGATCTCGTTCCACGAGGACGCGATACCGATCTGCGGCTTCGCGAAATCGTCGTCCCCCATACCGAGAGCCCTGAGCATGCCTCTCGCGGCTGCCCTCTCGATGCCGTCGGTGACCTCGGTGCTGCGTGGTTTCCTGTCGCGATCGGCCATCAGCCGATGATGCCTCACAGGGCAGGCTCGGGGCAGAGGGAAGCACAGGGCACAATGCCCTGGTGGCTGAGATGGTGTCCATTGACCAGAAGATCGCCGAAGAGCTCGGTGTCGGCGCGGGGCAGGTACAGGCGGCTGTCGGCTTGCTCGACGGCGGCTCGACCGTGCCGTTCATCGCGCGATACCGCAAGGAAGTGACCGGAGCTCTCGACGACACGCAACTGCGCACGCTGGAGGAACGCCTCCGCTATTTGCGTGAGCTTGAGGAACGGCGTACGACGATCCTCGACTCGATCCGCGAACAGGGCAAGCTGGACGAGGCGCTGGAGGCCCGCATCATGGCGGCCGACTCCAAGGCCCGCCTCGAAGACATCTACCTGCCGTACAAGCCCAAGCGGCGCACCAAGGCCCAGATCGCGAGGGAAGCGGGGCTGGAACCGCTTGCCGACGGGCTGCTCTCCGATCCGTCGACGGAACCGCAGGCAGCCGCCGCGGTGTTCGTCGACGCCGAGAAGGGGGTCGCCGACACCGCCGCCGCGCTCGACGGTGCTCGCGCCATCCTCGTCGAACGGTTCGCCGAGGATGCCGACCTGATCGGCGAGCTGCGCGAGCGGATGTGGACGCGGGGCTGGGTGACCTCCAAGGTCAGGCAGGGCAAGGAAACCGAAGGCGCGAAGTTCGCCGACTACTTCGAATTCGCCGAGCCCTTCACCAAGCTGCCCTCGCACCGCATCCTCGCCCTGTTCAGGGGCGAGAAAGAAGAGGTGCTCGACCTGACGACCGACCCGGGCGAGCCGGGGTCGGACAATCCGGGCGCCGACTACGAGACTCGTATCGCGGCCCGTTTCGGGGTGTCCGACGAGGGCAGGCCAGCCGACAAGTGGTTGTCGGACACGGTGCGCTGGGCGTGGCGGACCAAGATCCTGCTTCACCTCGGCATCGACCTGCGGATGCGGCTGCGTCAGGCGGCTGAGGACGAGGCAGTCCGGGTGTTCGCGGCCAACCTGCGCGACCTGCTGCTCGCCGCCCCCGCCGGTACCCGCGCGACGATGGGTCTCGACCCCGGCTACCGCACCGGGGTGAAGGTCGCCATCGTCGACGGCACCGGCAAGGTCGTCACCACCGACACGATCTTCCCGCACAAGCCGCAGTCGAAGTGGGACGAGTCGCTCGTCAAGCTGGAGAAGCTGGCCCGCGAGCACAACGTGCAGTTGATCGCGATCGGCAACGGCACCGCTTCGAGGGAAACCGACAAACTCGCGGGCGAGCTGGTGAAGCTGCGTCCCGAGCTGAAGCTGACGAAGATCGTCGTTTCCGAGGCGGGCGCTTCGGTGTATTCCGCCTCGGCCTACGCGTCCCAGGAACTGCCGGGCATGGACGTGTCGCTGCGCGGCGCGGTGTCGATCGCGAGGCGGCTACAGGACCCGCTCGCCGAGCTGGTCAAGATCGATCCCAAGTCGATCGGTGTCGGTCAGTACCAGCACGACCTCGCCGAGTCGAAGCTCTCGCGCTCGCTGGACGCCGTCGTCGAGGACTGCGTGAACGCGGTCGGCGTCGACCTGAACACGGCCTCGGTTCCGCTGCTGAGCAGGGTGTCGGGCATCGGGACGGGACTCGCCGAGAACATCGTCGCCCACCGCGACGGCAACGGCCCGTTCCGCAGCCGCACCGCGCTCAAGGAGGTGGCGCGGCTCGGGCCGAAGGCGTTCGAGCAGTGCGCGGGCTTCCTCCGGATCCCGGATGGCGACGATCCGCTCGACGCCTCCAGCGTGCACCCCGAGTCCTACCCGGTGGTGCATCGCATCCTGGACGAGACGAAGGTCGGCATCGCCGAGCTGATCGGCAATCCGAGGGCGCTGCGTGGACTCGACCCGAAGACCTTTGCCGACGACACCTTCGGCCTGCCGACCGTCACCGACATCTTCGCCGAGCTGGAGAAGCCGGGACGCGACCCGAGGCCCGAGTTCACGACGGCCACCTTTGCCGAGGGCGTCGAGACGATGGGCGACCTCAAGCAGGGGATGACGCTGGAGGGCGTCGTCACCAACGTCGCCGCGTTCGGTGCTTTCGTCGATGTCGGCGTGCACCAGGACGGCCTCGTGCACGTCTCCGCGATGTCGCGCACGTTCGTCAAGGACCCGCGCGAGGTCGTCAAACCGGGCGACGTGGTCAAGGTGAAGGTGCTCGATGTCGACGTGCCGAGGAAGCGGATCTCGCTGACGCTGCGGCTCGACGACGACACCTCACCCGGTCAGGGGCAGCGCGGCGGCGGACCGCGAGGACAGAGCGGACAGCAGGGGCAGCGCGGGTCCGGCAACCAGGGCCAGGGCGGCCAGCGCAAGGGCAAGCAGCAGGGCGGAAAGCAGCGCGATGACCGCAAGGCCCCCGCTGGTGGTGCGATGGCCGACGCGTTGCGCAAGGCCGGATACGGCAAGTGAAACGCGACCCGCGATGACGTGGCGGGCCGGGCGGTCAAGCCTGACAATGGGCGGATGACGTCGACCGGAGGCTTGAGCCCGGCCACCCGCCAGCGGCTTGAGAACGAGCTGGAACAGATCCGAGAGCAACGGAGTGCGCTGGCGGCGCGGCTCGGCGACGATCCGCTTGGCGACAGCGCGGATCAGGCCGAATTGCTCGGCCGCGCCGAGCACGCGTCACGGCTTGACCAGCGGATCGCCGAAATCACCGACCTGCTGCACGGTGGGCCGATACCGGATTCCGATTCCGCGTTGCCCTCCGGCACCCAGGTCACGCTGAAGTTCGCCGACGGCAGTGTCGAGGAGATGGTGGTCGTCGGGATCGCGGAGGAAGCGGGTGACGATCTTTCGGCGCTCACCGCCGACAGCCCGCTCGGCAAGGCCATCGCCGGTCACAAGAAGGGCGACAAGTTCACCTACCGCACTCCGGCTGGTGAGGCTTCCGCCGAGATCGTCGAGCTCAAGCCTCCCGCGTAGGTTCTCCGGGAGGCGGAGCGAACCCTTCCGCGAGGTCGGCGAAGGCGGCGTCGAGGACGTCGCACAGCGCGACCCGCTCGACGCCGCCTTCGCCGAGCCAGTGCTGGTATCCGGCAAGCGCCACGCCGAGCGCGGCGTGGGCGATGGCTTGCGGGCGCAGCGATTCCGGCCGCTCGCCGAGCCTTCCCGCCGCGAACTCGGCGACGACGTCCCGCCATTCGCCGTAGCGGAGGGTTGAATGCGCGAGCAGGGCGGGAACGCGCAGGATCAGTTCCATGCGCCTGCGGTGGCGCGGCTCCTCCTCGGGCTCGACCCTGTTGAACTCGACCACGACCGCACGCAACGACGCCATGAGCGGCTCGTCGGCGGGACGGCTGTCGAATTGCAGGCGCATGCGGTCGAGTTGTTCGCTGAAAGCGCCCCACACGACATCGTTTTTCGATTCGAAGTACCGGAAGAAGGTGCGCCTCCCGATACCCGCGCCCTTGGCGATGTCATCGACGGTGGTCGCGTCGAATCCGTGCAGCTCGAACAACTCGAAGGCGACACTTTCGAGTTGTTGTCGGCTCGTGGAACGACGCCTCCCCGGCCGAACGGGTAGTTCTGGCGGACTGGTGACCATGACCCCTTCCATTTGGCACTGGGTGCCATTACTCTCGCGTTCACGGGTCACCCCACTCGACGAGGAGGCGCTGCGATGAACGAAGCAGAAACCACAGAGGTTACCGTTGAGGAAGATCTGCTCGTCGAGGAAGTTTCGATCGACGGCATGTGCGGTGTCTACTGAGCCGTTCGAAGCGGGCCGGCCGTACCGCCTCAGCTCCGGCGTGGCGTTGCGGCCGGAACCGTTCGGCGCCCTCGTGTACGACTTCACCACCCGGAAACTCTCCTTCCTCAAGACCCAGTTACTCGTCGACGTCGTACGCGATCTGGAGAACCAGCCTGACGCCCTGACCACGCTCGGCGCCGCGGGCGTCCCCGACGCGCAACATCCGCGCTATCTGGACGCGCTCGCCGGATTGCTGTCGGCGGGCACGATCGAATCCAGAGGTGACTCATGAAGTTGGTCGAGCATTTCCAGCACGGCCTCGACGCGCCCATCTGTTTGACCTGGGAATTGACCTACGCCTGCAACCTTTCCTGTGTTCACTGCCTTTCCTCGTCGGGCCGCCGCGATCCCCGTGAACTGTCCACTGAGGAATGCAAGGCCGTCATCGACGAGCTACAGCGGTTGCAGGTCTTCTACGTCAACATCGGCGGCGGCGAGCCCACGGTCCGCGCGGACTTCTGGGAGCTCGTCGAATACGCCGTCGATCACCAGGTGGGAGTCAAGTTCTCCACCAACGGCGTTCGGATCACGCCCGAGCGAGCGCGCTGGCTCGCCGCGACCGACTACGTCGACGTGCAGCTTTCGCTCGACGGGGCCACGGCCGAGGTCAACGACCACGTACGCGGTAAGGGCTCCTTCGACACCGCCGTCAAGGCCATGGAGAACCTGCGCGACGCGGGCTTCACCAACTTCAAGATCAGTGTCGTGATGACACGGCACAACGTGGGCCAGCTCGACGACTTCAAACGCCTCGCCGACGAATACAAGGCACAGTTGCGGATCACGAGGCTCCGCCCGTCCGGCAGGGGCGCCGACACCTGGGACGAGCTGCACCCGAGCGCCGATCAACAACTCACGCTGTACGAGTGGCTGGTCGGCAACGGTGACAACGTGCTCACCGGCGACTCGTTCTTCCACCTCAACGCGCTCGGCTCCACCCCGTTGCCCGGCCTGAACCTGTGCGGAGCCGGCAGGGTCGTCTGCCTGATCGACCCGATCGGCGACGTCTACGCCTGCCCGTTCGCCATTCACGACGAATTCCTCGCGGGCAACGTGCGCGACGAGGGCGGCTTCACCTCCGTCTGGCGGACGTCGGAACTGTTCGACCGGCTGCGCGCCCCGCAGACCGGCGGCGCGTGCACATCGTGTTCCGCCTACGACTCGTGCCAGGGCGGGTGCATGGCCGCGAAGTTCTTCACCGGAATCCCCCTCGACGGCCCCGACCCCGAGTGTGTCAAGGGAAACGGGGAGAGGGCGCTGGCGCTCGTCGGAGGTGGAACCGACCTACCGAAGCCGGACAAGGACCACTCGCGGCGGGGAAAGAAAGCGGCGCGGGCGAAGCAGGTTCCGGTCGCGATCGGCTGGGGCCCTCCCGAACCGGACCTGCTTCCCGACCGAGCATGCGACACGAGCCCGCTCGCGGGCTTCCGTCCTTGATTCCTCGCGGGAGGTCACCGGCTGCTCGCGGGAATCGCGGCCGGTGACCCACTCCACTCAGGACACCGGCCTCCGGCCATTGACCCTGCCGCTGCGGCTCGCGGGGCGAAGGGCTGCCTCGCGGACGCTGTTCGGCCCGCACGTGACGAACCTCGGCACCGGAAGAGCCATCGGCGAGGCACACGTCGCCTACTACGAGCGCAGAGCCGAGGGCGGCTGCGGCGTCATCGTCACCGAGACCGCGAGCGTGCACGAATCGGACTGGCCCTACGAACGTGCCCCGCTCGCCGCCGAGTGCGGGCCGGGCTGGACGGCGATCACGCGGGCCTGCCGCCCTCATGGGGCACTCGTCGTCGCGAGCATCGGGCACACCGGCTCGCAGGGCACCTCCGCCTACTCCCAGCAGGCACTGTGGGCACCGTCGCGGGTCCCCGACGTCGCCAGCCGCGAGCTGCCGATGGAGATGGAGGCCGCGCACATCCGCGCGCTGATCGACGGCTTCGACGAAGCGGCACGCATTGCCGTCGAGTCCGATGTGGATGGTGTGGAGGTCGATGCGGGCCAGTACGCGCTGTTGCGCCAGTTCCTTTCCGGACTCACCAACCAGCGAAACGACGCCTACGGGACCGATAGGACCGCGCTGCTTCGCGAGGTGCTCTCCTCGGTGAGGAAGCGCATCGGGGAGGGCCGGGTCCTCGGCCTCCGGCTCTCGTGCGACGAACTCGCGCCGTGGGCAGGGATCACGCCGGAGCAGGCGCCCGGCATCGCCGCTCGCCTCGTAGGAGACTCGGGAAACATCGACTACCTCACGGTCGTACGAGGTTCGGCCTTGGCGACGGCGAGACCCGATTCGCACACCGAACCCGGCTTCAACATCGGGCTGTGCCGGGACGTCAGAGAAGCGGTCTCCGGCGCGGCGGCGGTCGTGTTGCAGGGCTCGGTCGTCGATCCGGAACAGGCTGCCTCGGCGATCGCCGACGGCGTCGCCGATCTGGTCGAACTGACCAGGGCGCACATCGCCGACGCCGACTTCGTCGCCAAGCTCGGCTCGCCCGAACGGATCAGGCCGTGCACGCTGACCAACCAGAAATGCGGGGTCAGGGACGTCCGCAATCCCGTGGTGAGCTGTATCGGCGACCCGCGCAGCGGGCACGAGACCGGCGACCCTCCCTCCGAGGGAACCGATCCACCACGCCGCGCGCTCGTCGTCGGCGGCGGTCCCGCCGGGCTGGAAGCGGCCCGGGTGCTCGCCCTGCGGGGACACGACGTCCGGCTGGTGGAAAGGGAAGCCGAACTGGGCGGCATGCTGAACGTCGCGGCCAGGATCCCCGGGCGCGCGCGGCTCGGCGCGCTCAGGGACTGGCTCGCCGGGGAGGTGATCCGGCTGGGTGTCGAGGTCAGCACCTCGACCGAGGTGGATCTCGGCGACAAGACCGGCGTCATCGTCGCGACGGGATCCGTAGCGGGACCGAGAAACTACCTCGTGCACGATGGCGCGGTCGTGCTCGACGTCGTCGGGCTCCTCCGCGATCCGCGCGGTCTCGGCCCCGGGCCGGTCGTGGTGCACGACCCGGTCGGTGACGCCGTGGGAGTCGGTGTCGCGGAACTCGTCGCGGCGCGAGGGCATGCGGCCACGATCATCAGCCAGGACCTGGTGATCGGCACCCGGCTCGCGCCGACGGGTGACCTCGCCGACGCCACCGCCCGGTTGCGGCGAGCCGGTGTCACGCTTGCCAAACGCAGCGTCCTGAGAGAAGTGTTCGCGGGGCACGTCGTCGTGACCGACGCGTACACGGGGACGGCGACCGATATTCCCTGCTCCACGTTGATCCACTGTGGACACCGGCTGCCCCGGCCCGGCGCTTTCCCTTCCTCCGCGCTACTCGCAGGAGACCGGGTCGCGCCCCGCACCGTGCACGAGGCGATCCTCGAAGGGCGGCGCGCGGCGCTGGAACTCGGCGCGAGGACGGTGACGGCATGAGCAAGTGGTATCCGCACCTGTTCTCCCCGCTGCGGATCGGGCCGGTGACCCTGGCCAACCGGATCGTCTTCTCGGCACACCTGACGAACTACGCGGGCGGCGGGGCAGGCGGGCTGCCGACCGCGCGGCACGCCGCCTACTACGCGGCGCGCGCGGCAGGGGGCGCCGGGCTGATCATCACCGAGGAACATTCGACCCACCCCGCCGACCGGCCCTACGAAAAGCTCATCCGAGGTCACCTGCCCGAGGTGATCGAGGGCTACCGGCGGATCACCGATGCCGTGCACGCACACGGAACACCGATCTTCGCGCAGCTCAACCACAACGGCGGCCAGTCGTCGGGCCTGTACTCGCGGCTACCGCTAGTGGCGCCCTCCCCCGTGCCCGATCCGGTGTTCCGCGAGGTTCCGCGCGAGGCCACCGCCGCCGACATCGACGACATCGTCGCCGGTTACGCGACGGTCGCGGCGCACTGCCGACGAGGCGGCTTCGACGGAGTCGAGATCCAATGCTCGCAATCCTCGATCGTGCGGGGATTTCTCGCCCCGGCCACGAACATCCGCACCGACGAGTACGGCGGCTCGCTGTGGAACAGGGCCCGGCTGCTGCTTCGCCTCGTCGCCGCCGTGCGGGAAGCCATCGGAGCGGACATGGCACTCGGGATCCGGCTGTGCGGCGACGAACTCGTCGAAGGCGGAATCACCCTCCCGGAAGCCATCGACGTCGCCGGATGGGCGGAGGCCACTGGCGGCGTCGACTACGTCAACACCTCGATCGGTGTCGCGACCTCGACGCTCTACCTCATCGAAGCCTCGATGGGCATCCCTCGCGGCTACGCGACCTACATCTCCAGCGCCATCCGCGACACCGTCGAGCTGCCTGTCGTCGGCGTCGGCCGCTTCAAGGACCCCGAGCAGGCGGAAAAGGCGCTCGCCGAAGGGAAAGCCGACCTGATCGGTGTCGTTCGAGGACAGATCGCCGACGCCGACTTCGCCGCGAAAGCGCGCTCGGGACACTCCGGGGCCATCCGGACCTGCCTTTCGTGCAACCAGGAATGCGTCGGCAGAGTAGGGCTCAACCGGGACCTCGGCTGTGTCGAGAACCCGCGCACCGGCAAGGAAAGCGTGCCACTGCCGCCGCCGCGCCGCAGGGGCCGCAGGGTGGTCGTCGTCGGTGGCGGGCCCGCCGGTTTGCGGACCGCGGCGACCGCCGCGAGCAGGGGCCACCAGGTGACGCTGCTCGAACGGCTGGCCGCGACCGGCGGCCAGGTCGCGATCGCGGCCCGCGCGCCGAGCAGGGCCGAATTCCTCGACCTCGTCAGTACCTCCCTCACCGAGTGCCTGCGTGAGGGAGTCGACGTCAGAACCGGCTTCACCGCGACGGCCGAGAGCATCGCGGCGCTCGCGCCGGAAGCCGTCGTGCTGGCCACCGGTGCCAGACCACGGCGACCGCACTGGGCAGGCGAACTCGGCAGGATCGTGGACGTGCGGGACGTCCTGGAAGGAAGGGCGGCCCCGGAAGGCCGGGTACTCGTCGTCGACGACCTCGGTTTCCACCAGGCGACATCGGTGGCCGAACTCCTCGCCGACCGTGGCTGCGCGGTGCGGATGTCGACCCCCGGCCTTGTCGTCGGGCAGGACCTCGCCCTCACCCTCGACATGGAGACCTTCTCAGTGCGCGCCGAGGCGAAGGGCATCGTCCAGGACACGGAGGAAGTGATCCTGTCCGCGACGCGCGACACCGGCGGAGTGCGGCTGCGCGTGCTGAGGCACACCACCGGAGCGACCACCGACGCGTGCTTCGACTGGGTGGTGTGCGCGACGCATCAGGAGCCGGAGGACACCCTGTGGCACGAACTGTCCGGTTCGGCGAAGTTCGAGGTCGTCAGGGCCGGTGACTGTGTCACGCCGCGCAGAGCGGACGCCGCGATCGCCGAGGGGCACCGGGCGGCGGTGGCACTATGAGCGCACCATTCCCGCGAGACGGTGCCGGACGGAACGGGGAAACCATGAGCCAGCCGAGAACAGCGCTCGTCACCGGTGCGGCGAGGGGAATCGGCGCCGCCGCCGTCCGCAGGCTCGCCGACACCGGCTGGAACGTCGTCGCGCTCGACAGAGCCGAGGACGACCCGAGCGTGCCCTACCCGCTCGGCACCAGAAAGCAGCTCGCCGAACTCGCCGCGCCCTATCAGGGCGCGGTGCACGACGTCGTCGCCGACGTGCGGGATCTCGCCCGGCTCACCGAGGCCGTCGCGCTCGCGGAGGAACGGTTCGGCGGACTCGACGCCGCCGTCGCCGCCGCGGCGCTCATGGCAGGCGGCGCCCCACTGTGGGAAAGCGACGACACCGAATGGGACGCGCTGTTCTCCGTCGGCGTCCAAGGGGTCGCGAACCTGGCCAGAGCGGCGATTCCCGCGCTGCTGCGCCGCCCCGAGCCCCGGCACGGCAGGTTCGTCGCGCTCGCCTCGGCCGCCGCGCACAACGGGTTGTGGCACCTCGCCGGTTACAACGCGGCCAAGCACGCCGTCGTCGGGCTCGTCAAAGGACTCGCCACCGACCTGCGCGGCACCGGTATCTGCGCCACGGCGGTATCCCCTGGGTCGACCCGCACCGACATGCTCACCGCGACGGCCGCGCTCTACGACCTCACCGACGTCGAGGAGTTCGCGAAGCACCAGCTCGTCGGCAGGCTGCTCGAACCGGACGAGATCGCCGCGACGATCGCGTTCCTGTGCTCACCCGATTCCTCCGCGATCACCGGGTCCGTCATCCACGCCGACGGTGGGTTCACGACATGAAGACCGGAACGCTGCTGACAATGGACGACTCGGTCCGCAGGAGAGGCCCGCTGCTGATCGGCGGTTCCCCACTGCGGCTCGTGCGGCTCGGCGTGGGCGGCGCGAAGGTACTCGACCGGTGGCTTGGAGGGGAACCGCTCGGCCCCGCGGCGACCGAACACCGGCTGGCGCGGCGACTTGTCGACGCGGGCCTGCTGCATCCCGTCCCTCCGCCGGAACTGACCGCGGCCGAGGTCACCCTCGTCGTCCCCGTGAAGGACAACCCGGACGGCGTGGCGCGGCTCGTCGCGGCGACCCCGGAACTCGCCTGCCACGTCGTCGTCGACGACGGCTCCAACCGACCGTTGCCGTCCGCGGCCATCCGGCACGACACACCGCGAGGTCCCGCCGCCGCCCGCAACGCGGGCTGGCGCACGGCGAACACCCGCGTGGTGGCCTTCCTCGACTCCGACACCCTGCCGGAACCAGGCTGGCTCGAACCACTGCTGCGGCACTTCTCCGACCCTGCCGTCGTCGCCGTGGCACCGCGCATCCGCGGCAGCCAAGGCCACTCCGCGCTCGCGGCCTACGAAGCCGACCGGTCCAGTCTCGACCTCGGCGCCCTGCCCGCCCCGGTCCGTCCCATGAGCAGGGTGAGCTACGTGCCCAGCGCGGCGCTGCTCGTCCGCCGCGACGCGCTGGCCGCCGTGTCGGGCTTCGACGAGGCGCTGCGGTTCGGCGAGGACGTCGACCTGGTGTGGAAGCTGCTCGAACTCGGCGCGGTGCGCTACGAGCCCACCGCCGTCGTCGGTCACCTGCCACGGCCCTCAGCGCTGCCGTGGCTGCGCCAGCGGTTCGAATACGGAACCTCCGCCGCTCCGCTGGCCCTGCGCCATCCCGGGCTGCTCTCCCCCGCCCGGCTCTCGGCGTGGAGCGCGGCGTCGTGGGCGCTGCTCGCTGCCGGTGCCCCTCGCGCCGCGTTGACGCTCGCCGCAGGGAGTTCCGCGCTGCTGCCCCGGAAACTCCGCTCCCGAGGCATCCCGGTCCGCGAATCGCTCCGGCTGGCCGCGCTCGGTCACCTCGGCGCGGGAAGGCTGCTCGCCGAAGCCGCGCGGAGAGCGTGGTGGCCGCTGTTGCTGCCCACCGCCCGAGGCAGGCGCCTCCTGCTCGCCGCGCTGCTGCCATGCGTGCTCGAATGGCTGCGCGAACGGCACGGCAGGCACCCGTCGTGGCTCGCCCTTCGCGTCGCCGACGATCTCGCCTACGGGGCAGGGGTGTGGGCAGGCGCGGTGCGGGAACGCACCGCGGCGCCACTGCTGCCCCGCTTCACCGAAGGCTCGCTCCGGTGACGCGCCTCGGCGGGCTGCGCTGGCCGGAGGTCGGCAAGCCCGTGCTCGCCGTTCCACTCGGCGCCACCGAGCAACACGGCCCGCATCTGCCACTGCACACCGACACCACCATCGCGACCGAACTGTGCGACCGGCTCGCCGCCTCGATCGGCGACACCGTCGACATCGTCGTGGCGCCCGCGCTGCCGTACGGGTCGAGCGGTGAGCACGCCGGATTTCCCGGCACCCTCTCCATCGGAAGAACGGCGCTGGAACTCCTGCTCGTCGAACTCGTCCGCTCCGCCGACGACTTCGCCGGTGTCGTGATCGTCAACGGGCACGGGGGCAACGCCGCCCCGGTGCGCGCGGCGGTCCGGCTTTTGCGCGACGAGGGGCGCCGCGTGCTCGCCTGGTCGCCTGACGGGCCACCTGGCGACAGCCACGCGGGCCGCACCGAGACGTCGGTGCTGCTGCGGCTTCGCCCTCAGGACGTCGCCACCGACAAGGCGGAGGCGGGTAACACCGCTCCACTGCCGGAACTGTTCGACCGGCTCGTCGCGGGAGGAGTCGCCGCCGTCAGTGTCAACGGCGTCCTCGGCGATCCCGCCGGCGCGGACGCCGCCGAGGGCGAGGCACTGCTCACGCGGTGGGCCGAGGCGCTGGCCACCGCCGTGCGCGACTGGCTGGGGCGCTGACGCTACCCTCGACGCACCCGATCAGCGAGGAAGTGGTGTCACCATGCCAGCAGAGGGGCGGCAAGGAGGCCCTGTCGTCAGCCGCCGCAGGGAAGTCAGTCACATGAGCGCGCGCTCATTGCTGATGACACTGCTCGGCGAGTTCGTGCTTCCCCGCGACCGTCCGGTGTGGACATCCGTGCTCGTCGACGCGCTCGCGACGTTCGACGTCGAGGAGAAGTCCGCGCGCCAGGCGCTGGCGAGGACGGCGAAGGAAGGCTGGCTGGAATCCGAGCGCGTCGGGCGCAGGGTGCGCTGGTCGCTGACCGAGCCGGGCCGGAAGCTGCTCACCGAGGGCGCCCACCGCATCTACGACTTCGGAAGCAGCGAGCGCACCTGGGACGGACGCTGGCTGATCGTGCTCGTTTCCGTGCCAGAGGCCAAACGCGACCTGCGGCACCAACTGCGGACCAAACTCACCTGGGCCGGTTTCGGTTCGCCCGACCCCGGCGTGTGGATCACCCCGCACACGTCGAGGGAAAAGGAAGCGCTGACCATTCTCGACGCCCTCGCGCTCGGCGAGGCGATGTCGTTCGTCGGCTCCTACGGAGCGATCGGCGACGAGAGCACCGTTGTCACCAGGGCATGGGACCTGCGGGAACTGGTGCGCCGCTACGACGAGTTCGTCGCGGCGTTCGCCACCCTCGATCCGGCCGACGAGGCCGCCGCGCTCGACGCGCAGACCCGGCTCGTGCACGAATGGCGCCGGTTTCCTTTCCTCGACCCGCAATTGCCGCCCGGCCTGCTGCCCGGCAACTGGACGGGTGGCCGTGCGGCCGAGGTGTTCCACGGTAAGCACGCCGAATGGCGGCCGTCCGCGCAGCGGCATTGGGATCGGCTCGTCGCCGTCGAAGGTCGCGAATGACGTCGCGCTATCCGCCGAGACCGGGGTAGATCTTGCCCGCGTTGCCCGCGAGGACGTCGCACAGCACATCCTCGGGAAGGCCGAGCGAGGCGAGAGCCCTGACGTTGTTCGCCGTCCCTGGAACACCCGGCCAGTCGGTGCCGAACACGAACCGGGTCGCCAGCCTCGCGAAGTCGAACCGCGCGTAGTAGCCCGGCAGCTTCTTCGGCGGTAGTCCCGCGAGATCGAGCCATACGTTGTCCTTCGCGAGCGCGAGAAACGCTGCGACGTCGTACCACCAGCCACGGCCGCCGTGCGCGAACACGAACCGCACTCCCGGAAAGTCCTCGACGACATCCGACAACAGCTCGGGATTGCCGAAACTCGTGCGCGCGCCGGGGAAACTGCTCGTCCCCGAATGCAGGACAACGGGAACGTCCCGCTCCTGGCACACGTGGTACGCCGCGTACAACTCCTTGTCGGCGGGAGAGAAACCACCGTGCACGGGATGCAGTTTGAGGGCGACGGCACCGAGATCGAGCTGTCGTTCCACTTCGGACGCCAGCGGATGATGCAGATGCGGGTTCACGTTCGCGACGAGCCGGAACCGTTCCGGATTGCACTCGACGAACGGCAGATTGTCTTCGATGGGCTGAATGCCGGTCGCCCTCGGGCTGTACTCGCAGAACAGCAGGGCACGGTCGACGCCTTCTTCCTCGAAGAGGGCGTCGAGCCGTCCGGGAACCGGATCACCGTCGCCGTCGTAGACCTCGCGCCACGGGTGCGGGCCCGAGAACCGCCTTGCCCACTCCAGCCACGACGGCTTCAGCGTCGACAGCCTCGGCACATGGACGTGCGCGTCGACGACGGTCCTGCCTTCGATCACGGGGCCGCCTCGGCGGGCTGTGTGTCCGGGTCCGGCTCCGAAGTGGCTTTCACCATGTCCCGCAACACGTTCCTGCGGATCTTGCCGGTCGCGGTCTTCGGCAACTCGGCCAGCTCGACCACCACCCTCGGCCGCTTGAAGGAAGCCAATTCCTCCCTGCACCACCGGATCAGGTCCGCTTCGTCGACATGCTTTCCCGGCATCGGCACCACGCACGCCACCGGCTTGTCGAGCTCGTCGGAATCGGGAACACCCACCACGACCGCCTCCGCGACGTCCGGATGTTCGAGCAACCGGTCCTCGACCTCGCTCGGCGTGACCCAGATACCGCCCGCCTTGATCATGTCGTTGAACCTGCCGAGACACGTATAGGTGCCATCGGCGTTGCGCACGTAGGTGTCGCCCGTACGCATCCACTCACCGAGGAACACCAGCCGCGAGGTCGCCGCCCTGCACCAGTAGCCCGTCGCCGCGCTGTCCCCGCGCACGTACAGCTCCCCCGGCTGCCCATCGGTCTCGATCAGCGCGCCGCTCTCGTCGCGGATCTCCACCTCGTAGCCGGGAACGGGCGTCCCCGACGACGACGGCCGCGCCTTGCCAGGCCGGTTGGAGATGAAGATGTGCAGCATCTCGGTCGAGCCGATGCCGTCGAGTACCTCGACCCCGAACCGTTCCCGCATTCCGTGCAGCATGCGCGGGGGCAGCGCCTCCCCGGCCGACGCGCCGCCACGCACGGTCCGGAACGCGTCGCCGGGAACGTCGCTGGCCAGCAGCGGCCCCCAGAAGCTGGGCGTACCGAACAGCAGAGTCGCGTTCTGGGTACTGGCCCGCTCCGCCATCAGCGCCGGAGTCGGCCTCGCCGATTCCAGCAACGCGGTGGCACCGACGGAAAGCGGGAAGAACATGGAATTTCCGATGCCGTAGGCGAAGAAGAGCTTCGCCACCGAAAGACACCTGTCGTCCGGCCGGATGCCGAGCACGCGCTGCGCGTAGTTCTCGGCGACGAACCTGATGTCGGTGTGCCGGTGCATCGCGGCCTTGGGCGCCCCGGTCGTGCCCGAGGTGTAGAGCCACAGCGCGGGTGAGTCGGCCCAGGTGTCGTAGGGCGTGGAGAGCGCGCCCTGGCCGGTGAGCCGGTGCCACTCATCGGTCAGCACCACCGTTTCCACGTCCGGCGCGACCGCGACGCCCGCGCGCACCTGCTCGGCGAACTCCGTCGACCCCAGCACGATCCTGGTTCTGGAATCGGCGATCAACCGGCCGAGTTCGCCGCCGGTCAGCATCGTCGAGCACGGCACCGCGACCGCGCCGAGATACATCCCGGCCAGAATCGCGGTGAACAACTCGATCTCGTCGGTCATGCACATCAGCACCCGCTCTTCCGGGCGGACACCGAGCGCGCGCAAGCCCGCTGCCACCGTGCGGACCTGCTGATCGAGTTCGGAATAGGTCAGGGTGCGAGTGTTCGAGACGACGGCGGTGCGTGCGCCGTCTCCCGAGGCGACGTGCCGTCCGACCAGATACTCGGCCGCGTTGAACGGGAAGGTACCGCCGGGGATGCTCATGGGCCCCGCCTTAGGTCAGGTAGACGTATTCGTAGTCGAACGGTTTGCCGTTGATTCCGTTGGTCGGGGGTGCGACCCAACTGGCGATCTTGCCACGTTCGTAGACGGGTTTCATCAACGAGCGGACAAAGGTCAGGTCTTCTTCCGTCGGCAGCCAATGCGACTTCGCCGCCTGCCAGGTTTCCTCGTCCACGATCGTGCCATCCGGCGTCACGTGGTAACCGGCGTTGATGCCGACCTGCCGGTTGAATCCGGGGTGCGGCAGGTAGAGCCGGTGGTCGATGTCGTTGTCGGCGAGAATCCGGTTCCACCGCTTGAGCCCGGTGTGGCAGTCGGCGATGTATTCGCCACGCAGGTCGAGGTTGAGCAGCAGAATGGCCTGCAATTCATCCTGTCCCCACGTGCCGTCGGCGCCCGGCTTGTCGAGCAGTGCGCTGTCCTCGGTGAGCTGGTGGTCGTCCTTGCGCCTGGTCTCCAGCCAGCGGCCCTTCAGGCCCGAGGTGTAGTAGTTGGCCGCGTTGGTGGACGTCTCGCTGCCGAACAGGTCCAGCGAGACGCTGTAGTGAAAGTTGATGTACTTCTGGACGATCGACAGCGGAATCCCGCCGTGCGGGGCGATGTCCATCGTGTCGTGCTCACGGATCAGTTCCGAACTGCGCGCCACCACCCTGTCGACGCCCGTCGTGCCGACGAACATGTGGTGAGCTTCCTCTTTCAGCATGAACTCACACGTACGCGACAGCGGGTCGAACGCCGACTCCTTCAGCGTGCCGAGCTGGTACTTGCCGTCCCTGTCGGTGAAGTACGTGAACATGTAGAACGCCAGCCAGTCGGCGGTCTCCTCGTTGAAGGCGCCGAGAATGCGCGGGGTGTCGGGGCTTCCGGAGTTGCGGTACAGCAGCGCTTCGGCCTCCTCCCTTCCCTCTCTGCCGAAGTAGGCGTGCAGCAGGTACACCATCGCCCACAGGTGCCTGCCCTCCTCGACGTTGACCTGGAACAGATTGCGCAGGTCGTACAGGCTCGGCGCGGTGAGGCCGAGCAACTTCTGCTGCTCGACCGAAGCCGGTTCGGTGTCGCCCTGGATCACGATGAGCCGCTGCAAGTCCGCCCTGTACTCGCCGGGGACCTGTTGCCACACCGGCTCGCCCTTGTGCTCGCCGAAGGCGATGGTACGGTCGGGATTGCGTTCGGCGAGGAAGATGCCCCACCGGTAGTCCTGAGGGACGACGTGGCCGAAATGCGCCCAGCCCTCCCTGCCGACGCTGACCGCGGTACGCAGATACACGCCCTGAGTCTCCAGCGTCGGCCCCATCTCGGCCCACCAGTTCATGAACCTCGGCTGCCAGCCTTCCAGTGCCCTTTGCAGCCTGCGGTTGGAGGACAGGTCGACGTTGTTCGGGATCTTGGCGTCGTAGTCGATCTTTTCCGGCATCGCTCACACCCGTTTCCGGTCGAAGACGGCCCGCTGGCCGGTTCCGTAACGTCGCAGCGCACCCTCGGTGCCCGCCGCGTTGGGCCGGTTGAAGATCCAGTTCTGCCAGGCACTGAGCCTGCCGAAAATCTTGGTCTCCATGGTTTCCGGGCCCACGAACCGGTTGCTGGCTTCCATTCCCGTCAGCGCGTCGGGACTCAGCGCGCCCCGCGCCTCGACGACGAGCCTGATCTCGTCCTCCCAGTCGATGTCGTCCGGCGCATCGGTCACCAGCCCGAGTTCACTGGCCTCGCCCGGCGAGATCTCGCGGTCCGTTTCCTTGGCGAGCCAGGCGAGGTGGTCGTCCTCGCGGTAGAACCGCGATTCCAGTCTGCTGAGGCCGTTTCCCATCGGGAAGACACCGAAGTTCGCGGAGCTGAGCCGGATCGCCGCCCGCTGCTCGCTGTCCTCGTCCTCGATGGGCGGACCGTCCAACATGTACTGCCGGTCGCAGGCCAATGCCAGTTCCCACAGCACACCCGCGAAGCAGCTTCCCGGCTCGATCAACGCGATCAGGCTGCGGCTGGTGACGTCGAGCCGTTTGAGCGTTCGCTTGTAGTAGTGGACGATCTCGCGGCACAGCCAGTCGTCGGCGGCATCCAGGATCACCTTCTCGTGCGCCAGCAGGGTGTCCGCGTCGCCCTCGGTGCGCAGTATCCAGGTTCCGAGCTCGGGTTCGTTGGTGCGCAAACGCAGGATGACATCGTCAAGTTCCCTCGTCATGGCGAGCAGCCAGCCGTCGGCGCCCTTCGCGTGAACGTCGGCGACCTCTGACGGCGGCGGGGCCCCCGGCCCTCGCACCAGCAGCTCGACGGTGCGCGCCTCGCGGTCGTAACGGGCGGACACGTACCGGTAGAAAAGGCCCTCCCCGGACTCCTCCCTGAGCAGCGGCGGCAACGCGACGCCACGAGCCTCGCTCGGCCGGTCACCGCGTCCGGCCAATTCCGCCGCCCGCTTCGCCACCGCCTCGGTGAAGCCCGTCGGCGGCGCCAGCGCATCGACAAGCCCCCATTCCACGGCCGTCTTTCCGCGCAGCCCGTCACTGCGGGTGGCGAAGACGTCGGCGCGGTCCTTGCGCACCCGGCGTTTGTCGACGACCCTGGTGAGCCCTCCGGTACCAGGCAGAACTCCGAGCAGCGGGACCTCGGGAAGCGCGACCGTCGAGGAGTTGTCGTCGACGAGGATGATCTCGTCGCAAGCGAGGGCGAGTTCGTAACCGCCCCCGGCGCACGTCCCGTTCACCGCTGCCAGATACGTCTGGCCGGAATGCTCGGTCGCGTCCTCCATCCCGTTGCGGGTCTCGTTGGTGAACTTGCAGAAGTTCACCTTCCACTCGTGTGAGGAGCCCGCCAGCATGCGAATGTTGGCTCCCGCGCAGAACACGCCCTCCTTGGCGCTGGTCAGCACCACGGTGCGCACTCCGGGATGTTCGAACCGCAGGCGCTGGGTCGCGTCGTACAACTCGATGTCGACGCCGAGGTCGTAGGAGTTGAGTTTCAGCTCGTAGCCGGGCCGTAGTCCGGCATCGGGATCGACGTCGAGCTCCAGCCACGCCACGGGGCCGTCGATCCGGAGCTTCCAGTGACGATAGGAATCGGGCTGCCGGTCGAAGGACACAGCGGGACGGCCGGCGGCTTCCACGACATCAGTGGCGGTCACCACATTAGTTTCTACGAATCATCCGCCTGGCGTCAACCTTGTGTAGAACTACGGGCAGGCTTTCTCGCCGCTTCCTCGAACGCGCCGCGAGGCGCCTCCCTGGAACCGAAGTCGACCACATCGTGCCCGAACGGCATACCGACAAGCCAGTCACCCAGCACGCGCACCTTGCGATTCCACGTGGGTATCTGGGTCGCGTAGTAGCCACGGCGCGCGGCCCACGCCAGACTTCCCGCCAGTTTCCTCCCGAACACCTCGGCGACGGCCTTGTTCTTGCCCAGCGTGATGAATTCGCCCTTGCTGCGATAGCGAAACGGACTCGGCCGGCCCCCACGCACGACGGCGACGAGGTTGTCGGCAAGCTGCTCGCCCTGCCGCACCGCGTGCTGCGCGGTCGGCGGGCACACCCCATCCCGTTCGGGATCCGGTACGGCGGCGCAATCGCCGGCCGCCCACACGTGTTCCGCCCGCTCGACCCGCATGGCCGCGTCCACGACGAGCCTGCCACCGTCGTCCACCGGCAGCCCCAGTTCGGCAACGACCGACCTCGGACGGGTCCCCGCCACCCACACGAGGGTCGACGCGCTGAGCTTCGTGCCGTCCGACAACGCGAGAACCCCTTCTTCCGCGGAGTCGAGCCGGGTTCCGGTGCGGATGTCGATGCCTCGCCGGGTCAGTTCGTCCGCGGCAAGGTCGGCCAAATCGTCACTCACCGTCGTCAGGATGCGGTCAAGTGCTTCGACCAGAATCCACCGCATGTCCGCCGCTTCCAGCTCCGGATAGCCCGCGAGCACATCGGTCGCCATGTCTTGCAGCTCCGCGATCGCCTCGACGCCGGTGTAACCGCCGCCGACGAACACGAAGGTCAGCGCGCACCTGCGCAGTTCGGGATCGGGCGTCGCGGAGGCGATCTCCAGTTGGCGGAGCACGTGATCACGAAGGTGCACGCCCTCGGCGAGCGAATTGAAACCGATGCCGTTCTCCGCGAGCCCGGGAACCGGCGCGAGCTTGGCCACCGCGCCCATGCCGATGACGAGTTCGTCGTAATCCAGTTCCCACACAGGACCCGCCGCCGGCCGAACGACGACCGTTTTGCCCTCGCGATCGGCCGACACCACCTTTCCGGACACGAACCGCGTCCCCCGTAGGACCGCCCGCAGCGGCACCACGGCGTGGCGCGGTTCGAGCGTGCCGGACGCGACCTCAGGCAGTAACGGCCGGTACGTCATGAAGTTGTCAGGGCTGACCACGACCACTTCGGCCTCGCCCTCACGGAGCCGCTGCCGCAACCGCAACGCCGTGTACAGCCCCACATAGCCACCGCCTGCGATGACAATCCGCTTCGGCACGTTTCACCTCCCGGCGAGCACTGACCTCGACGCTCGCCGGGTACCCGCATGCGCGACACCGAATCGGAGCCGGGCGCCTACCAGGGCAGCCGACCGCGGCGGAACCCGAATCCCGTTGCCCGCTCAGCCTCGTCGATGCCGGTGGTGACCTGGTCCCGGTGATCGTGCGCCCAGAACAGCGGGCCGCCACGCTTCTTGGGGAAGCCGTATCCGTTGGCGAGCACGAGATCGATGTCCGAGGCACGCTCGGCGATGCCGTCAGCCAGCACGAGCATCGCCTCGTTGACGATCACTCCCAGCGCGCGGCGCACGATCTCGTCCGGCGACAACGTCCTCGGCTCGACGCCGTTCCGCTCGACAACCGCGCGAATCACCTCGTGCACGGCGGGGTCGACCTGACGCTCCCCGTCATCGGGGTAGGCGTACCAGCCCGCGCCTGTCTTTCGGCCGAGCCGCCCCCGCTCGTACAGCACGTCCAGCACCTTCGGCATCCGCTCCCTGGGGTCCCTCGTCGCGGCCTGCCGCTGCCTGGTGGCCTTGGCGATGTCGAGCCCTGACATGTCCCAGACCGTGAACGGCCCCATGGCGAAACCGAAGCCCTCCAGCGCCGCGTCGATCTCCTCCGGCAAAGCACCTTCCTCGACCATGAACTCGCACTGGACGCGGTAGGCGTTGTAGACGCGGTTGCCGATGAAGCCGTCACACACCCCGGCGACCACGGGAAGCTTGCCTGTCTTCCGCCCCAGCCACAACGCGGTGGCCAGGGTGTCCTCGCCCGTCTTCGCCCCGCGAACCACCTCAAGCAACCGCATGACGTGCGCGGGACTGAAGAAGTGCAGCCCCACCACGTCCCGTGGCCGCCCACTGGCTTCGGCCAGCTCGTCGAGGTCGAGATACGACGTGTTGGAAGCGAGGACCGCCCCGGGTTTGACGATCGTGGCCAGCCGCGACAACAGCGCCTTCTTCACCTCCATGTCCTCGAACACCGCCTCGACCACGACGTCGCAGTCGCCGAGCGATGCCTGATCGGTGCCCGCTGTCAGGGCCGCGAGCCTGCGGTCGGCCTCGGCGCGATCGGCTTTACCCCTCGCCACCGCCTTGTCCTGGATGGCGCTGATGCGCTCGACACCGCGCTCCAGCGCCTCCACGCTCTGCTCGACCACGGTGACCGGAAACCCGGCCTGCAGGAACACCGTCGCGATACCCGCGCCCATCGTGCCCGCGCCGACGACACCGATGCGTCCGACGTCGCGTGGTTCGGCGTCCGGAGCGGTGCCCGCCGCGCTCTCCGCCTGCCTGAGGTATCGCAGCGCGAGTTCGTCGTCCGGTTCCGGCGAGGTGGGCACGGTGTTCATCGACTCTCCTCCGGTGGCGGTCGGCGGCCACCGGGACGTTACCTCGCGCGAGGGCGGCCGGTCGATCACGACGGCATCCAGCTCATCGGCACGATTCAGCAGGTCAGCGGTAATTCCCTGGAGATGGTGACCAAGAGCGCGCAGTCCTTCGGCAGGCAAAAGGCCGCCGTCCTGACGGTGCAACAACTCCACCACGGCCTCGCCGAGCCGCGTGTTGACCGAGGAGAGCCGCGCGAGCAGCTCCCTGTCCTGCCGAATCATGACCACCACCCCTCACGTCGATGTAGCACGCTACACGATCACGGGGCGGCATGCGAGGGGCGGCTTCGTGCTATTCCCTGCCGCGCACGATGATCGGCTCCAGTTCTTCGTCCTCATCGAAGACCGGCAGACCCCCGGAAGGGTCCCGGGGCATCGGCGATCCGTTGTGGACGGTGGAAAGAAGGGAGCGCTCGGAGAGTTCAACTCCGGGCTCGGTGTCGGGTTCGCGCATCGGGCACTCCTCTCACAACCCCACGATCTTGATATACCCGAGCGGAAAACGGGAAAAACACGGGGCGATCCCAACCTGAAAGGCTGACGGCGGATTCAGTGGAAAGCACCACCGGCGCGCGAAAGGAAGAACCCCTTGCCCGCTACCGTGAACCCGTGAAGGGCAAACAGGACCAGGTACTGGACGCGGCCATTCGCGTACTCGGCACCAAGGGCACCCGCGCACTCACCCACAGGGCCGTCGACGCGGAAGCCGGTGTCCCGGCCGGGTCGACATCGAACTACTTCCGGACGAGGGAAGCCCTGCTTTCCGGCCTGCTCGGCAGACTGAGCGAACTGGAAACCGCGAGCTGGCGGGAATTCGCCGAAGCTCTCGACGCCGAGGCCATGGCCGACACCGGGCGCTTCGCCGAAGCCGTCGGCGGTCTCGCCGGAGAACTCGCGGGCCCCGCGAGGACGTTCACCCTCGCCAGGCACGCCGTCTTCCTCGAAGCCGCCGTAAACGAGCGCCTGCGGCAACAGATAGTCCTGCGCAGGGCGGAACTCGAGTCACAGGGGACACGGTGGTTGCGCGCGCTGGGCTCGTCCCGGCCCTCCGCCGACTTCTGGGCGATCATGGCGCTGCTCGACGGGCTGCTGCTCCACGAGACCACCGCCCCCGGCGCCGCGTTCGCCCCCTCCCCCGCCATCGGCGCGCTGCTGCGGGGACTCAGCGGGGACTGGCCGGAACGAACCTGACCCGAAGGGGCGTCGCAGCGGCCCTTTCGAGGAAAACAGCACCTCAGCCATACCTGCCAGGTCGAAGGGGTCAACCGCTAGAGTCCGGCAGATGCCGGACTCGTTCGAACGCTCCGACCTGCCGACCCTTGAGGGTGACATCCTCGATGGCGAAGCGAGCCTCGCCGCGGCGGCACGGGACTGGGGGCACATCGTGCAGGCGAGACCGCGTCTCGTCGTCAGGCCGTCCTCGGCCGCCGACGTGTCGGCCGTGCTCGAATTCGCCAGTTCGCGGGGTGTCCCCGTCGCCGCGCGAGGAGCGGGCCACTCACCGTTCGGCCAGGCTCAATCCGAAGGCGGCATCGTCCTCGACATGTCCGGGATGGCCACCGTCCACGAGGGCACCGGCAACGAACTGCTCGTCGACGCCGGCGCACGCTGGCAACAGGTGCTGTCGGCGAGCCTTCCCCGCGGTCTCACTCCTCCGGTCCTGACCGACTACCTGGAACTCACAGTCGGCGGCACCCTCGCCGTCGGCGGCATCGGCGGCGCGACCCACCGGTACGGAGCACAGACCGACACCGTCACCGAACTGGAGGTCGTCACCGGTGAAGGAGAGCTCAAACGCTGCTCGGCCGAGAACAACAGCGACCTGTTCGACGCGGTGCGAGCGGGGCTCGGCCACTGCGGTGTCATCACCCGCGCCACCCTGCGGCTGCGGCCCGCCCGGCAACGCGCGCGCAAGTGGAAACTGACCTACGACTCACTCGACGACTACCTCACCGATCAGCGCACCGCCGTCGGCGATTCCCGGTTCGACCACCTCGAAGGCCGGGTCGTACTCGGCGACGACAGCGGCGAATGGCGGTACGTCCTCGAAGGCACCAGCTACTTCTCGCTGCCTGACGAGCCGGACGAGGCGGCCCTGCTGGCCGGCCTTTCCTTCGATCACGAAGGTAGGGAAACCGAGGACAGGACCTACCACGGCTTCCTCGACCGCATGGCAGAGAGCCAAACGGTGCTCAGTGCCGACGGAAGCTGGTTCCGCCCCCATCCTTGGATCACCGTGCTCGCCCCCGACGACGGAATCGCCGACGTCGTCACCGAGACTCTGGCCGAGACCAGCGGAGACGATCTTGGCGATTCCGGCGTCGTCCTGCTCTACCCGCTGCGCGCCGAAACCCTCGGCACGCCGCTGCTGCGGAAACCGGCAACCGACATCGGGTGGCTGTTCGCGGTACTTCGTACCGGCGATCCCTACGACGTCACCGCCACCGGAAGGATGCTCGAACTCAACGCCGCCGTCGCCGAACGCGCGCGGCTGGTCGAAGGCGCCGTCTACCCGGTCAACGCACTACCGATGACCCCGCAGGAATGGCGGGATCACTTCGGCGACGCGTGGGAGGCATTCGCCGCGGCGGTCAAGAAGTACGACCCGAAGAACGTACTTGCCCGCGGGCAACGGGTGTTCGAGGCGCCGTAACCGGAAGCTCACGTCCCCGGCCGCGCGGAAACCCACTCCTCCCATCTCGCGGCGAAATCGGCGTCGGGGTCGAACGGCTCGCCTATCGAGTGTCCGACGCCGGCCCCACCGGTGGGAGAACCGGCGCTGTCGGCCAGATCCCGCAAATCGTCGACGGCTGGATCGATGAGCGCCGCACCCGCCGTCAGGCAACTCCGCAGCGCCCTGAGATCCGCCACGAGATCGCGCGCCACCTTGCGATTTTCGACGGTGCCAGGGGTGTACCTCACGAGCCGGTCGACGGTCGCGGCAAGCGATCTGGTCAACCTCGCCGCCCCCTTCACAGCCTCGTGCAACGCCCGCAGGTCACCATCCCCGCTTTCGAGCGCACTTCTGGCGCGCTGCAATTCGAGTGCCGCGTTCGCGACGGCGTCGGCGCTCGGCTGGGCAGGACGGTCGGACGAAAGGTCGCCCACGGAAGAACTCACCCACTTCGGTTCGGACCGCAGCCACAGCCACGGCCCAAGTAGCTTTCCCCGACCAACAATTTGTATAGTGCCCGCGCCGACCCAAGGTCAATCGGACGATTCGGTGGCGTGCGGGGTGAAACCCGGTCGCCGCCACTGGCAGCGTTGGCCAACCAGAGCGATCATGGGTTCATGGCGCTGAAAAACAACGGCGCCGGGGACCGTTCGCCCGTTGGGAATCGTTCGACGACGGCCGCCGGATATGCCGAGCGGGTGGCCGCATTGCGCACGCGACTCGCCGCTCAGCCACCCGGGGCACCGGTAAGGCTCGCGAAACGCACCTCGAACCTCTTCCGACCACGCGCCGGTACCACCGGCCCAGGACTCGACGTATCCGGATTCACCCATGTGCTCGATGTCGACCCGGTCGCGAGGACCGCCGACGTGGAAGGGATGGTCACCTACGAGCAGCTTGTCGACGCGACGCTGCCGCACGGGCTCATGCCGCTGGTCGTCCCCCAGCTCAAAACCATCACCGTCGGTGGAGCCGTCACGGGGCTCGGCATCGAATCGTCCTCGTTCCGCAACGGAATGCCACACGAATCGGTCCTGGAAATGGACCTGCTGACCGGCGCGGGAGACATTGTGCTGGCCAGGCGGGACAACGAACACAGCGACCTTTTCTTCGGCTTCCCCAACTCCTACGGCACACTCGGCTACGCGCTGCGGTTGCGGATCGAACTCGAACCCGTTCGCCCCTTTGTCCGGCTCGAACACATCCGTTACAGCGATACCGTCGAATACTTCGACGCGGTGAACCGCGCCTGCCGGGACAGGGCAGCGGACTTCGTCGACGGAACCGTGTTCGGACCCCGGGAAATGTATTTGACGTTGGGTACCTTCACCGGCGAAGCTCCGGAAACGAGCGACTACACGTGGCTGGACATCTACTACAAGTCGATCAGGGAACGCACGATCGACCATCTCCCCGTGCGCGACTACCTGTGGCGATGGGACACCGACTGGTTCTGGTGCTCGCGCGCGCTCGGCGCGCAGAACCGGCTCGTCCGCCTGCTGGCCGGGCCGAAGCTGCTGCGCTCACAAACCTACTGGAAGGTCGTCACGTTCGAGCGACACCACCAGTGGCTGGCCGGACTCAACCGCGCACTGGGAAAACCGCGACGGGAAGCCGTGATTCAGGACATCGAGGTACCGGTCGGCAAGGCCGCCGATTTCCTCGATTTCTTCCACCGGGAAATTCCGATCAGCCCGGTGTGGATGTGCCCCGTCCGGCAACGAGACAGCGACCGAACCTGGCCGCTCTACCAATTCGACCCCGGCTCGCTGTACATCAACTTCGGGTTCTGGGCGACCGTTCCACTCGCGCCAGGCCAGCGAGAAGGCAGCAACAACAGGCTGATCGAGAAAACGGTGACCGAACTGGGCGGACGCAAATCCCTCTACTCGGAAAGCTTCTACGACCCGGACACGTTCTGGCAGCTCTACAACGGAAAAACATACCGGGCCCTGAAGGACCGCTACGACCCCGGACACAGGCTGCTGGATCTCTACGACAAATGCGTCAAAGCGAGGTAAGTGAGGTGAGCAACCATGGCACAAGGCGAATTAGGGCGGGTATTCGGCCGGTTTCTCAACACGGACGCCCCCGTCTCGGTGACCACGTACGAAGACAGCTCGATCGGCAATCCGGAAGCGTCGGCTCACATTGAGATCCGCTCTCCGGCCGCATTGAGCTACGTGCTGTCGGCTCCCGGCGAACTCGGGCTCGCCCGTGCGTACGTCACCGGTCATCTCGACGTCAGCGGCGAGTTGTACGACGTGCTCAAGTACATGTCGAGCCTCATCGACGGCCTCACGGTCGCCGACCGGCTGTGGATCCTGCGGCAGCTCGGCGCCCGGCACTTCCGGCCGATGCCCGTTCCCTCCGAGGAGGCCCCGAACAGGATCAGGCGAGCACTCCAAGGGCTGAGGCATTCCAAGTCGAGGGACAGCGCCGCGATCTCACAGCACTACGACGTCTCCAACCGGTTCTACGAACTCGTGCTCGGCCCCTCCATGGCCTACACCTGCGCCTGCTTTCCCAGCACGGAAGCGACACTCGAACAGGCCCAGTTCCACAAGTTCGACCTCGTCTGCCGCAAACTCGGCCTCAAGCCGGGAATGCGGCTGCTCGACGTCGGTTGCGGCTGGGGCGGCATGGTGGCTCACGCGGCGGAACACTACGGAGTGCAAGCGCTCGGCGTGACGCTGTCGCGGGAACAGGCCCAGTGGGCACAGAAGAACATCGTCTCAAGAGGACTCGCCGACCGGGCCGAAGTACGCCACCTCGACTACCGGGACGTGAAGGAAGGCCAGTTCGACGCGATTTCCTCGATCGGGCTGACCGAACACATCGGTGCGCGCAACCTACCCTCGTACTTCCGGTTCCTCGCCTCCAAACTCAAGGACAAAGGCAGGCTGCTCAACCACTGCATCACGAGACCGAGCAACAGGGAACCCAACCACACCGGACCGTTCATCGACCGGTACGTCTTTCCCGACGGCGAACTCGAAGGCGTCGGCGCGATCATCTCGGCCATGCACGACCACGGTTTCGAGGTCCGGCATTCCGAGAACTTGCGCGAACACTACGCGCGCACGCTGGCGGGCTGGTGCGCGAATCTCGACGCGAACTGGACGGAAGCCGTCGGGGAAGCGGGAGTCCGCAGGGCACGGGTGTGGGCGCTCTACATGGCGGCCTCACGGCTCGCCTTCGAGCGACACAAGATCGAGCTACAGCAGGTTCTCGGGGTCAAAGTCGGCGCGAACGGCGATTCGGCGATGCCTTTGCGGCCGGACTGGGGTGTGTGAGCACCTGATGTGATGTGAGGCGAGGGCGCTCCCGGCTCGACGGCAGGCGGGTTCGGGACAGCGGTTCCCGCGCGCCGCCTGCCTTTTGCCGGGTTCGTTCGTTGTCCGGGCGTTCCAGGGCGTGTTCGTGTGTGTTCTGGTTTGAGCGGCGGGTTTGGGTGTGCCTCTGGTGGTTCGTGGTGCGAATGGTGCTTTCACTACCGTTTCGCGGTTCCGCGCAAAGGGATTCACGCAAAAGTGGTCGAACGTGTGTTCGAAGTGGGTGGTAGGTTGGTGAGTGTATTGGGGGGAGGATGATGGAACAGGCACTATCCGATGCGTTGTGGCAACTCGACGATCGGGAACTGGCGGCGCTACTGGCCCGCCGCGAGTCGGCATTGCGGCAAGCACATGCCGAAATGCTGGCCGCCGTCGGCGAAGCCGAGAGGAGAGGGCTGGCCAAAAACCTGGGTTATCGCGATTCCGTGGCCATGTTGCGTACCGAACTGCGTGTTTCCGCACGCGAAGCGCACGCCCGGCTGGCCGACGCCTTGGCGACCCAAGCACGACGATCGCCCGAGGGTGAGGAACTACCGGCACCCCTTGTCGCGACCGCCCGCCTTTTGAACACCGGCGGACTCGGACGCGAGCATCTTCGCGAAATCACGCGGATCTTCGCGCGGTGCCCCGACACCGTCTCCGGCCAGGAACGGGCGGACGCGGAGCAGACGCTCCTCGACCTCGCGGCACAGGCGTCCCCGGAGGCGGTACGCGCGGCGGGGCATCGGCTGATCGCGTACTGGGACTCCGAACGCCAACCGGTCGAGGAACCCGAACTCGCCGCGCCGACGCGAGAGTTCCGGTACCGGTACCGCAGAAACGGGCAACTCGAATTCACGGGAAACCTCGACCCCGAAACCGGTGCGACACTCGAAGGCTTGTTCGGCCCGCTGGCGAAACCGCGGCCGAAGGACGACGACGGACATCCCGATCCGCGAACCATGGCACAACGTCAGGGAGACGCACTCGCCGAGATCATCGATTCGGCGGCCAGAGCAGAGGATCTGACGGTCCAGGGTGGAGAGCGCGCCGTACTCACGGCGACGATCACCTTGGCTGAACTCGAAGACCGCACCCGGCAGTCCTCGACCGAACTGCCCGGTTACTCCACGCCGGAACAACTGCGGAGGCTGGCCTGCGAGGCGCAGGTCATCCCCGCCATCTTCGGAACCGACGGCGAGGTCCTGTACCTCGGCCGATCCTCCCGGCACGCCAGCAAAGCCCAGCGAAGGGCGTTGGCGTTGCGGGACAAGGGATGCGCCTTCCCCGGTTGCGACCGTGGTCCCAAATGGTGCGTACCACACCACATCGTATGGTGGGATCACGGTGGTAATACCGATATCGACAGCATGGTGCTCGTCTGCGCGCACCATCATCGGCTGATACACCACACCGATTGGGAAGTACGCGTCAACTCCGCCGACCGGCTACCGGAGTTCGTTCCCCCGGCCTGGCTCGATCCGGCACGAAGACCCAGGCGCAACACGGCGCATCTCATCGGCAAGCACCCACGGGCGGCATGACCCGCCATGGACACGGCTAGGGTTCCGGCAATGACCGACCAGTCCAGCATCGAACAACTCACCGTCACCACTGAGGCCGGGGCCTTCGACGCCATAGCGTCAGGCCCCGCCGAAGGGCGCCCGGTGCTGTTGTTGCACGGTTTTCCCGAGGCTGCCCTGGAGTGGGAACACCAGGTCGCGACACTCGGCGGCCACGGATACCGGGCTGTCGCACCCGACCAGAGGGGCTACTCCCCCTCGGTCCGGCCCGAGAACGTCGCCGACTACGGCGTCGACGTCCTCGTCGGCGACGTGCTCGCGGTCGCCGACGCACTCGGCTGGCGCCGGTTCGACCTCGTCGGCCACGACTGGGGCGCCGCCGTGGGCTGGTGGGCGGCTGCTGAACATCCCGACCGGCTCCGTTCGTTCACCGCCGTGTCCACACCGCACCCCTCCGCGCTCGCGCGGGCGATCCGTTCCGACGAGGACCAGGCTATGCGCTCGGCCTACCTGACCGAATGGCGTCAGTCGTCGACCGAACAACGCATGCTCGCGAACAACGCCGAGGCGCTGCGCCGGATGTTCGAGTGGAAGGTTCCTCTCAGCAGAGTCGAGGACTACGTACTCCGGCTCTCGGAACCTGGGGCACTCAGTGCCGCGCTGAACTGGTACCGGGCCGGGCGGCCACGTGCGGAGGCGGGCAAGGTGGCTGTGCCGACGCTGTACATCTGGAGCACCGAGGATGTCGCCTTCGGCTCGACAGCGGCCTTCGACACCGAGAACTGGGTCAGCGGACCCTACGCCTTTCACATGCTCGAAGACGTGACCCACTGGATCCCCGAGGAGGTGCCCGAAGCGTTGAGCGCATTGCTGCTGGAACATCTCGCGGCTCGCTGAGCACTGCCTTGCGCTGACAGGACATCGTCGCGGCCACGGTGACCATCGGTGGACCGTACCTTGGGAAACCACTGGCACATACCGCATTCGCTATCGCGACGACAGCAACGATGTCCCCGGAGGCAGCACCAGTTCCGCCGCTTCATCCAAACAGTTCAACGTGGCCGGTTGACCAACACAACGCTGCTCCATCCGGATCATGTCCGATGTGACACCTTTGGCCGGGATGCTACTTTGGAGTTTCGCTCACTCACCCGGGTGACCCTGGATATCTCAAAGCTGGCAACGCCAAGGAGTGCTTCATGGACTCGCCCGCTGTGTGGCCGGAATCGACTGGGAAAGCCGTCACAGACCTGTTGTCGGAGATGACCGAAGACGATCGTGGCAGGTTCTCACCATCGGTGTACGAGACCGGCCGACTGGTGTCCATGGCTCCCTCACTGTCCGGACACGACCGAAGAGTGCGATACCTGCTCGACGAACAGCGACCGGACGGGAGCTGGGGAGGCCCAGGGCGTTACGACGTCGTACCCACACTCAGCGCCACGGAAGCCTTGCTGGCCGAGTCGCGCAGATCTGGCTGTTCGCCCTCGGTCGACTCGGCGGCTATGCGAGGGATCGACGTCCTCAGGAATCGATTGCCGCGCAACGATTCCCTTCCGGACACCGTCGCGATCGAGATCATCGTTCCCGGGCTCGTCCATGACATCAACAGCCGGCTCTCCGAACGGAATGTGCCCACACTGCCGGTCCCCTCTGGAACCAACGGCGACCTGCTGATCGCGCTGCGGGCCGCCGTCGAGTCGGGAACCGCGCTGCCGGAAAAACTGTG
Organism: Prauserella marina; assembly: GCF_002240355.1. Classification (GTDB taxonomy): domain Bacteria; phylum Actinomycetota; class Actinomycetes; order Mycobacteriales; family Pseudonocardiaceae; genus Prauserella_A; species Prauserella_A marina. The sequence goes on along the minus strand of NZ_CP016353.1, from coordinate 1,293,681 downwards.
GCATTCCTTGGAAACGATCGGCGAACCCGCACGGCGAGCGCGCTTCGTCAAACCGGTCGAGGGCCGCATCGTGGGCTGTTCGCCCGCCGCGACGGCGGTCTGGCTGGGTGACGACGTGATCGCCGAGAACCGCCATCCCTCGATCGGCTACCTGCGCGATGTCCAGGATCCTGCCGTAGCCGCGGTTCCCGTCGCGGCGCCCTTGGCCTTGTTCGAGCGGTCGTGGGTACTGTCCACACTGGCCGATTGCGGCATCGAGTTCACGGCACCGTCGGCGCTGGTGGACAGTCTGCACGAGGCATTCGGACCTCATGGCGCGGCCGGCGGGCTCGGCCTCCCGGCCGACGCCGACGACACGGCGAGTGCGCTCTACGCGCTGGCTCGCCTCGGAAGTCCGCGGTCTCCGCGCCCTTTGTGGGAGTACGAGGCGGACGACCACTTCAGCACGTTCCCCGAGGAACGGACCCCTTCGACGACGACCAACGCGCACGTCCTGCAAGCACTGGGAGCCTCGGTAAGCCCTGACCCGCAAGAAAAGGCCCATTGTGCCGCCGCGGCGGCCAAAGTCACCGCGTGGCTGGTGGAACAACAGCGTCCGGACGGTACGTGGGCCGACAAATGGCACGCGTCGCCGCTTTACTCCATCGCCTGTTGCGCTACCGCCCTCGCCCGTTACGGCGGCACGAAGGGCAGGCCGGCCGTGACGAAGGCCGTGGACTGGCTACTGGGAGCCCAGCGTGCCGACGGTTCGTGGGGACGCTGGGAGGGTACGGCCGAGGAAACGGCCTTCGCGGTCCGGACTTTGCTGGCCACCACCGCGAACGAGGAGAACGACGCTGTCGCGATCGCGGCGGCGCGGGGCTGCGCCTTCCTGCTCGCCAACATCGAGAACACACGGCATCCCGCGCTGTGGCACGACAAGGACCTCTACACACCGCTGCGGATCATCGAGACCGAAATGCTGGGCGCCCTGCATTTGGCGAAGTCGAACGACAAGGTCGTCCGGCGGGTTGCCGAGCAGTCGGCTCGAATCGGGGCGTGATGAACCGCGCCGCACCCGCTGGCCAGCGTCCGACGGTCAGAGTTTGCGCCCCATCCCGGCGTGCATCTGCACCTGGTCCGGGTTGCGGTCGACTTCGTCATCGGACTCGGGACGCCACAGGTGAATGGGTACTTCGCCCGGCTCGATGAGATCGAGCCGGGCGAAGTAACTCGTCAGCTCCTCACGTGAGCGTAGATTCACGATCGGCGGCGCACCGAGCGCCATGCGCTCGAACATCTGATAAGCCGCGAGCAGATCCTCATTCTCACTACAATGCGAGATTGCCAGGTAACTGCCAGTGCTCACACGATCGCGGTAGCCCGACACGATCCCTGCGGGTCCGTCCTCGTCGGAGATGTGGACGAAAGCCTCGATCATCAGGATCGCGAGCGGCTGCTCCGGATCGATCAACCTCGCGACCTCGGGCGTGGCGAAGACCGCGTCGTGGTCACGGAAGTCGGCCTGAACGATGGTGGCGTTGTCGTTACCTGCCAGCACATCGCGTCCGACGGCGACGACATGGGGGTCGATGTCGACGTACACGACCTTGCCGGAGGGGTCGACGGATTGCACGACCTCGTGCACGTGGTCACGGGTGGGAATACCGGAGCCGAGATCGAGGAACTGGGTGATGCCCTCACCGAGAAGGTGCCGCACCATTCTGCCCAGCAGCGCCCGCTGCGAACGGACGAGGTAGGGCATGTACGGCGCGCAGACCGAGATGTTGTCGGCCACCCGCTGGTCGGCGTCGTCGTGATGGGCACCATCCAGCCAGTAATCGGTGATCCGCGCAATGTTGGGCTGGGTTGAGCCTTCTTGCTGAGCGGTGTGGATGGGGAGTGCCACTCTGAGTACGCCTCCTCGGGTCCTGACCCGTTGCTCATCCTAGCGATCTTCCGCCGCACAGGGCACCTGATTCTACTGCGAATGGCGGGACGGGACGGCAGGAGGTCGACGTTGCCCACCTGGCCGGACGCTGCCTGTTTCGGCCCAGGTCGTCGCCGCTTCCGCTTGCACGAACGAGCTTGAGGCCACTCGTTCGAGTGAGTTGTTCGCTCCTCAGGGTCAGGCCGAACCGCCACCGAGCGCCCGTACGATGGCGGTCGTGAAGCACATCCACGCTGGCAAAGTCCGGGATCTCTACCAGGACGGCGACGACATTCTCCTCGTCGCGTCAGACCGGGTTTCGGTCTATGACGTGACGTTGCCGACACCGATTCCCGACAAGGGTGCCTTGCTGACCCGGCTCTCGCTGTGGTGGTTCGAGCTCTTCCGTGACGTCGTACCGAATCACGTCCTGTCGGCCACCGACGTTCCGGACGAGTTCGCGGGCAGAGCGATTCGGTGCCGTCCATTGGAGATGGTCAAGGTCGAGTGCATCGCCCGCGGCTACCTGACGGGCCTCGGCCTGCGTGAGTACCAGAAGCAGGGAACGGTATCCGGAGTCGCGCTACCGGACGGCCTCGTGGAGGGCGACCGACTTCCCGAGCCCATCTTCACGCCCACCACGAAGGCGGACGTGGGGCACGACGAGTTCATCACCTTCGACGACGTCGTCGCGCAGGTCGGGCGCGAGCTCGCCGAACGGCTGCGGGAGCTGACGATCGAGATCTACCGTCGCGGGGCCGAACACGCGGCGACGAAGGGCATCATCGTCGCCGACACCAAGCTGGAGTTCGGAATCGCGGCCGACGGAACGCTGACCTTGGGCGACGAGGTACTCACCTCGGACTCGTCGCGGTTCTGGCCTGCCGGCGAATGGGAGCCGGGCAGGCCGCAGCACTCGTTCGACAAGCAGTTCGTGAGGGACTGGGCGACCAGTACCGGCTGGGACAAGACCCCGCCTGGCCCCGAGATCCCCGCGAATATCGTCACCGCGACGAGAGAGCGCTACCGGGAGGTCTACGAGCGCCTCACCGGAACGGACTGGTCCCCCACACGCTGAAAGCGCGGACGGGTGCCGAAGGCGCGAGCGGGTCCGCGCTTTCGGCACCGGGCCACCGTTACTTCACCGCGCCCATGGAGAGGCCGCGGACGAGGTGGTTCTGCGCGATCCAGCCCACGATCATCACCGGCAGCGACGCCAGCAGAGCGGCAGCGGAGAGTTGTGCCCAGTACAGTCCCTCGCTGGTGATGAATCCGGAAAGGAACACCGGCACCGTTCCGGCACGTGCCGCCGTGAGGTTGATCGCGTAGAAGAACTCCGTCCAGGAGAAGATCACGCAGATCAGGGCGGTCGCGGCGATCCCGGGTGCCACGACGGGTAGCACGATCCGGGAAAGCAGCGTCGGCAGGGTGGCGCCGTCGACCCTTGCGGCTTCGATCATCTCCTTGGGTACCTCCAAGAAGAACGAGCGCATCATCCACACGGCCAGCGGAAGGTTCATCGCCGTGTAGAGGATGATCAACGCCCACACGTTGTCGAGCAGCTGCACGTTCTGCGATATCACGTAGAGCGGGATGATCGCGGCGACGATCGGCAGCATCTTCGTGGACAGGAAGAAGCCCAGCGCGTTTTTCGTCCCCTTCACGGGCGCGAGGGACAGCGCATACGCGGCGGGGATGCCCAGCACCAGCACGGCGAGGGTGGACACGACCGTCACGAACCCCGAGTTCGCGAGGTAGGGCAGAAACCCGCGCTCGAACACTCCCGCGAACTGGTCGAGGGTCGGGGTGAAGAACAGTCTCGGCGGGTCGGTGTAGGCATCGGCTTCCTGTTTGAACGCCGTCAGCACCATCCAGATCAGCGGGAAGACGAACAGGATCGCGACCAGCCAGGTGAACGCGGTCAGCGATATCCGGCCGAGTCTCATTTCACGCCTCCGCTCACATCGAAGGTCCGGAACATCAGGCGCAGCGCGAAGGTCGCGACGATGAGGGTGAGTACGACGACGATGACGCCCATCGCGGAGGACTGACCGACATCGAAGCCCTCGAAGGCTCGCTGATAGATGTAGAACGGCAGGTTGGTGCTCGCCGTACCTGGCCCACCTTGGGTCATCAGGTAGATGGCGTCGAACGAGTTGACGATGTAGATCGCGCCAAGCAGCGCGGCCAGCTGCAGGTAGCGGCTGAGCTGTGGCAACGTGATGTAGAGGAAGGTTCTTCCCCTGCCCGCGCCGTCGACCTGCGCGGCTTCGAGTACTTCCTTCGACTGCGCTTGCAGCCCGGCGAGGATGAGCAGCGTCATGAACGGGGTCCATTGCCAGATGACCTGGGTCATCACCGAGGCGAGCGGGAACTCCGACAACCAGTCGGTCTCACCGCCGAATACGAAGTTGAGCAGCCCGTACACCGGGTCGAACATGGTCGTCTTCCACAGCAGCGCGCCCGCGGCCGGAAGGATCAGGAACGGGGTGATGATCAGCGTGCGCACCACACCCCTGCCGGTGAACTTCCGGTCGAGCAGCAACGCGAGCCCGAGACCGAGCAGCATCGAGACGAACACGCACACCACCGTGAGTACGACGGTGTTGAGCATCGCTCCGCGGAACTGGCTGTCGGCGAACACGTCGATGTAGTTCTGGAACCCGACGAAGTGTTGCGACCCGGGACGCACCAGGTTCCAGGACTGGAACGAGTAGAAAACCGTGACAAGAAACGGAATCTGCGTCACGGCGATGACGAAGAGCAGCGCGGGCAGCAGAGGGGCTCTGCGCTTCCACGGGCTACCGCCCTTGCGGCCCTGCGGTCGTTGCGCGGTTTCGCTTGCCGAGGGAGGAGCCGCCGCCGTCGTCGTCATCGGGTCTCCTGGTATGCCTTGCCGACCGTCTCGGCGTACTCCTGTGACTGCTGGAGTGCCTCTTCGACCGACTTCTGCCCCGCGATGGCCGCGGAGAGCTGCTGGCTCACCCTGGTCCCGAGGTCCTGGAACTCGGGGATGCCGACGAACTGGATGCCGGGATAGGGCACCGGTTCCGCCATGACTTTTTCCTGGCGTGCGTCGCGAATACCGTCAAGTGTCGGTTGCGCGTATGCCCTCGCCGCTTCGGCGTACTCGGGAATCTCGTACGTCGACTGCCTGCAACCCGGCGGAACCCTGTTCCAGCCGAACTCCTCACCGACGAGCTGGACGAACTGTTTGTCGGTCATCCAGCGCATGAACTCCCACGCCGCCTGCTTGTGCTCGGTCACCTTGGGCATCGCGAGCGACCAGGTGTAGAGCCAGCCGCTCGCGTCCGTTGTGGACACGGGTGCGGCGACGTAGCCGGACTTGCCGACGACCTTGCTGCTGGCCGGGTCCTCGTTGGTACCGGCCATGACCGTCGCGTCGTACCACATGGCGGCCTGCCCCTGGCCATACCTGTTGCCGCATTCGGAGAATCCCGCGCTGGACGCGCCGACCTCGCCGTGCTCCCTCACCAGGTTGACGTAGAAGTTCGCGGCTTCGGTGAACTCGGGCGAGGTGAGCTGGGCGTTCCAGTTCTCGTCGAACCACCGGCCGCCGAAGGTGTTCACGACGGTGGTGAACGGCGCGAGGCTTTCGCCCCACCCTGGCTTGCCCCGAAGGCAGATCCCGGCGATGCCGTTGGCCTTGTCGTCGAGCTTCGCCGCGAAGTCGGCGATCTGCTGCCAGGTCGGGCGCTCGGGCATGGTCAGCCCCGCCTGCTGGAAGAGGTCCTCGCGGTAGGCGAGGAACGAGGATTCCCCGTAGAACGGCACCGCGTACATCGAGTCCTGGTAGGACAGCGATTCGCGAATGCTCGGGATGAAGTCGTCGCCGTCGTAACCCTCGCTGCGGTCGATGTAGGGCTGCAAGTTCTCCAGCCAGCCGTTCGCCGCCCACTGTGGAGTCTCGTAGTTGCTGATCATCACCACGTCGAACTCGCCGCCCTCGGTCGCGGTCGAGGCGGTGATCTTGGCGCGCGCCTGGTTTTCCGGCAGCGAGACGAACTTGAGGTTCACGCCTGGATGCTCGCGCTCGAACCGGTCGGACAGCGCGATGGCGTCGTTCATCTGCGGGTTGGCCACGATGGCGATGACGAGCGTCTGCCCGCCCGCACCGATGGCACCGGCACCCGCGCAGCCGGTGACGAACAGCAGCAGAGTGGACAGCAGTACCGCGATGAGTGGTTTCCTGCGCCGCCTACCGAGCGGTGTGGGCATCGTTGCCGCCTCCCGGGATCACTTGGACCTTGAGTCCGGCGCCACTGCGCATCAACGCCAGTGCGTCGGGATAACGTTCGAGCGAAAGCGTGTCGGTGAGCAACGCGTCCGTGTCGACGGCGCCTGCCGCGACGAGGTCGAGCGCGGTGCCGAAACTGTTGAGTACCGCCATCGAGCCGACGACGGTGATCTCGTCGTTGTAGATCCGAAACGGTGAGAGCGCCACTCGCGCCTCTTCGGGCGCGACGCCGAAGACCAACAGCCTTCCCCCTCTGCGCAACGCGTCGAAGGCCGCCTCGATGGCGGGGACGGCGCCGGTGCAGTCGGCCGCGGCGTCGAACTTCTCGTCGGCCAGGTCGGCGGCGTCGCCGGCGACGGCGACGGCACCGAGTTCGGTGGCCCTGGCCAGTCTCGCGGTGTTGCGGTCGACGACGGTCACCGAGGCACCAGCCCGTTGCAGCAACTGCTGCATGATGAGGCCCATCGTTCCCGCCCCCATCACCAGGAACCGTTCACCGGCCTCTACGCCGACCCTCCTGACACCGTGCACCGCGCAGGAGACGGGCTCGACGAGCGCACCTTGCTGCCAGGTCATGCCTTCGGGCATGCGGTAGCAGTTGGCCGAAGGGACGGCGACGTATTCGGCGAAGGCTCCGTCGACGGTGTCCCCGGTGGCGCCCCAGTTGGCGCACAGGTTGCCGTGACCTGACCTGCACGGAGTGCAGTAGCCGCAGAACAGTGAAGGGTCGACGGCGACCCGGTCACCGATCCGCCAGTCACCGGGCACACCAGGCCCGAGTTCGACGATCTCACCGGCGAACTCGTGCCCAGGGACGATCGGATACGGGGTCGGCGGGAAATGCCCGTCGGCGATGTGCAGGTCGGTTCCGCAGATGCCGCACGCGCCGACCTTGACGACGACCTGCCGTTCGGCGGGCTTGGGGTCGGGTACATCACCCACCCTGATGGTCCCCGGCTGGTCGACGATCGCGGCGCGCATGCCACCCACCCTTCACCGCTCATATGAGCGTCGTTCATTCATCGCTACAACGACATGTGCAGGCATTGAAGGATAAACGCTGGTGTTACGTCAACCTTTCGCTCAGATTTCCAGCTATAGTGCTCATATGAGCAGACGGAGTCGCACGGTGAGCCTTACTGATTCGGTTCAGGCGGCCACGATCGCCCATCGGTTCTACGTGCGAGGGCACTCGAAGCTCGACATCGCGAAGGACTACTCGATCAGCAGGTTCAAGGTGGCCCGGATACTCGACTGGGCAAGGGAAATCGGCATCGTCAAGGTGACCTTCGATCTGCCGTTTCCCATCGATCCCGGGTTGTCGGGCGAGCTTGCGGCCGCGTATGGCCTGCGACATGCGTTCGTGCTCGAACGAGCGAGTCAACCAGAGGGAAGGCCCGAGCTGCGACGGCGCATCGGCGCGCTCGCGGCCAGTGTGCTGAGCGAACTGGCCACGAAGGACGACGTGATCGGGTTGTCGTGGGCGAGGTCAGTGAACGTGATGACCGAACAGATCACGTCCCTCCCCCGCTGCGCGGTCGTGCAGTTGTGCGGCGTGCAGGCAGGCATGGACATGCGGGACCGGTCCGTGGAGACGGTGAGCGGGCTGGCGCGGGTCTCCGGAGGAGACGCCTACCCGATCTTCGCGCCGCTGGTCCTCCCCGACCGGCGCACGACGGAGACGCTGCGGAGGCAGCCGGGCATCGCCGAAACCTTCGGTCAGTTCCGGAACATCACCAAGGCCGTCGTGAGCATCGGGGCGTGGCAAGAGAACGAATCGACCGTCTACGACTCGCTCAGCCCGTCCGAAAGGGACTCGATCACCAAGCGCGGCGCCAAGGCCGAGGTCGCGGCGCGGCTGTTCGACGCGGAGGGAAACGCGCTCTCCACCGGGCTCGCGCACCACGTACTGGCCATCAGTCACGAGGAACTGCGTCAGGTACCTGAGGTCATCGCGCTGGGCTACACCACGCCGAAGGCCGAGGCGATCGACGCCGTACTGCGTTCAGGCATGGTGTCGACGTTCATCACCGACGCCGACGCGGCACGGAGGGCACTCGAACTGGCCGCCGCACGCGGCTGACGTCGTCTACTCCGGGGGAAGTACTCCCCGGACCGAACGAGAATGAGGGGATTCCGGTTTAGGCTGCCCTCATGGGAGCCGCTGATACGGGGGCCGCGCACAGGTGGCGATCCCGCCCGTTCGATGCCGCACTCGCCGCGAGCGTGACGGTCCTGGTGCTCGTGGACGCGCTGACCGGGCAGGCAAGGCCCGGCGCGCTCGACTACGTCCTGCTCGTGATCAGTTCCCTCGCTCTCGTCGCGAGGACGAGGGCACCGAGAGCCGTGCTCGCGATCAGTCTCGTCGCGAACCTCGTCTACACGCTCCAGGCCGATCCCGGCCCGATCGCCGCGGCTCCCGCGCTCATCGCCGTGTACACGGTGGTGAGCCTGGGGCACCGGGTGCTGGGTATCGCCGTCGTCGCACCCCTCATCGTGTTCGCCTTCGCGCAGAACCTCGCCGAACTCGACGACGGGCTCTCGGCGACGCAGGCCATCCAGGACGCGTTATTGCCCGTCGGCTGGTTCTTCGCCGTGCTGGTACTCGGTGAAGTGACCCGGCACCGCAGGGCCTACCTGCGCCAGGTGGAGCAGCGGGCGGCCGAGGCCGAGCGAACCAGGGAGGAAGCGGCGCTGCACAGGGCAAGCGAGGAACGGCTGCGCATCGCGAGAGAGCTGCACGATTCGCTGACCCATCAGATCTCCATCATCACCGTTCAGGCCGGAGTGGCCGTGCACCTCGCCCGCAAGCGGGGAATCGAGGTACCCGAGGCGCTTGTCGCCGTTCAGGACGCGAGCAGGGAGGCGGGAAGAGAGCTGCGAGCGACACTGGAGGTGTTGCGCGCGGACCGGACCGAGCGGCACCAGGACACCGGCCTGGCAAGACTCGCCGAACTGGTCGGCAAAGCCGGGGTCTCCGCGACGGTGACGGTCGAGGGGAAACGACGGCCGCTGCCGGCCGAGGTCGACAGGGCGGCCTACCGGATCGTGCAGGAAGCGCTCACCAATGTCAGCAGGCACGCGGCCGGTGCGTCGGCGACCGTCCACATTGGTTACCTTGAAGGCGAGGTGACGGTACGCGTCGAGGACGACGGCAGCGAGGGAGAGGCAAACGCCGCGACAACCACATCGCCCGGCGGGGTCGGACTGATCGGAATGCGGGAACGGGTCAACGCTCTCGGCGGCACGCTGCACGCGGCGCCAAGGGAGCACGGTGGGTTCAGGGTCGAGGCCACCCTCCCGACGGTGGTCACCGCATGATCCGGGTGCTCCTCGTCGACGACCAGGCGCTGATCAGGGGCGGTTTCCGCGCATTGCTCGACGCGGAGGACGACATCGAGGTCGTCGCCGAGGCCGCTGACGGCGAGGAAGGCGCGGCCGCGGCCGCCGCGCACCGCCCCGACGTCGCGTTGATCGACATCCAGATGCCGGTCGCCGACGGGATCGAGGCAACGAGGAGGATAGCGGCCGATCCCGAACTCGCCGGAGTGCATGTCGTCATGCTGACCAATTACGGTTTCGACGAGTACGTGTTCAACGCGCTTCGGGCAGGCGCGACGGGTTTCCTCGTCAAGGACATCGAGCCGGCGGACCTCGTGCACTCCGTGCGGGTCGCCGCGCGGGGTGACGCCCTGCTGGCTCCTTCCATCACGCGCACGCTGATCAGCGAGTTCGTCGCGGCGCCTCCCTCGGCTGGTGTGAGCACGCACCTCGCCGAACTGACCAACAGGGAACGCGAGGTCGTCGCGCTGGTGGCGAGGGGACTTTCCAACGCGGAGATCGCCGGGCACATGGTGATCAGCCCGCTGACGGCCAAGACCCATGTCAGCAGGGCCATGGTCAAGCTGCACGCGCGCGACCGCGCTCAACTCGTCGTGTTCGCGTTCGAATCCGGGCTGGTGAAGCCACGCGGCGGCGAACGATCGCACTGATCACCTCTGGACCGCACAAGAAATCCTGGGTAGGCTTCTGCTTTCGAGAACTGAAAGCGCTTTCACAACACGTCGATCCCGTGAGGTGAGCAGATGTCGCTGCCCGGAAAGCTGGGTGGGAAAAGGACACGGCGCGCGAGCAAGGTGGTGAGGACGGGCGCCGCGCTCGCGGCGGTCCTCGTCGGCGCGAGCCTCGCGGTACCGGTCGCGCACGCGTCTCCCGGCAAACCTGCCGTCTTTCCCACGCTCGCGCCGCATCTCGTCTCCTACTACGACTTCGATCACCCGGTCGCGGGAAACCCCGGGCTGGAACGGGATCTGGGCCGATCGGGTACCGACCTCGAATTGATCAACGGCGCGGCGGCGATGCGGGTCGCCGACAACGCTTACCCCGGAGCGCGAAAGGCGCTGCAAACCAAGCAGATCGACGAGAGCGTCGCGGGCAACGACGATTGGAAGGCCGGGGTGTACTCCCCCGGCGGCGTACCGACGCTGAACGCATTCAACGCCACCACGTCGACAACGGTGATGGGCTGGTTCAAGATGACCGGCGACCATCCGAAACCGGATTCGACCACGCCCGACCCCGGCGACTACTTCAACGCCGTCGGGCTCGCGGGCATTCTGGCCGGAAACTCGGACGGCCACGGGGTCAGGGCACTGCTCGAACTCATCAATGTGGACGGTGAGTTGCGGCTGGTGGCGCTGGGAAGGCGGCTCGACGACGGCCGGTCGCAGACGTTCGCGGCGAGCCAGGACTGGCAGCGCCTGCTCCCCAAGGATGAGTGGGTCTTCCTCGCGGCCACCTTCGACTTCGACAAGGGAACGATGGCGCTGTACCGCAACGGGAAACCGGTACCCGGTTTCTACACCGAAACCGATGATCCATGGGAGGTCGGCGGCACGCCAGGTCCACATCGGACGTCGGCGACCGACCCGAGAGGCATCAAGATCGGCGGCAGCTTCCCGCAGAACACACTCGAACGCAATCCGTGCGAATGCCGTTTCGACGGCCTCATGTTCCTCGACAAAGTGGCAAGCCCCGCCGAGGTCGCCGCGCAGTACCGGTGGATGGCGCGCGGAAATCCGCACTGAGCGCGACCGGCCTGCTCTTCAGCGTCGCCCTGCGGCTACCGAAAACGGCCGCAACGGCCAGACGGCTACAGTGAAGAGGATGAAACGTCCCGCGTCACCACTGCCGCAGCGGCACGGTCTCGACGCCGCTCGGATCAGGCTGCCCTCGGAAGGGAACTGGGCAACGGTGCGGGACCATCTGGTCGACCGGTTGCCCCGGCTGGAACCCCAGTACATCGACACGATGGTGCGGGAAGAACGCATCGTCGGCCTCGAAGGGCCGATCACCATGGAGACGCCGTTCGTCCCCAACACGTTCGTCTGGTTCCACCGGGACCTTCCCGACGAGGTTCCCGTCCCCTTCGAGATCGGCATCGTGCACAGGGACGACAACCTCGTGGTCGTGGATAAACCGCATTTCCTCGCCACCATCCCGCGAGGCAAGCACGTACTGGAAACCGCGCTGGTGCGGCTGCGTCGCGACCTGGAACTTCCCGAACTGTCACCGGCTCACCGCCTCGACCGCGTCACGGCGGGGCTCGTCATGTTCGTGACCCGCAGAGAACTGCGCGGGGCCTACCAAACGCTCTTTCGCGACCGGGTCGTGCGCAAGGTGTACGAGGCGGTGGCACCTCACCGGCCCGAACTGAAGCTGCCCACGGTTGTTCGCAGCCGCATCGTCAAAGAGCGCGGCATCATGACCGCGCGGGAAGTACCCGGCGAGCCGAATGCCGAGACGCACGTCGAACTGGTCGAGCACAGGGAAGGACTCGGCAGGTATCGGCTGCTGCCGACAACCGGCCGTACCCACCAGCTGCGCCTGCACATGTCCTCGCTCGGGGTTCCGATCGTGCACGACACGTTCTACCCGGTGCTGACCGAGACCGCGCTGGACGATTTCAGCAGGCCGTTGCAGTTACTGGCCAAGACACTCGAATTCACCGATCCGCTGAGCGGCGAGCCGCGCAGGTTCGACAGCGCGGCCACCCTCAGGGCCTGGTGATGCGCCGCGGTGCGGGGACCGGCGAGGTCCCCGCACCCGCGCTCAACCGCGTTCGATGAGGTGACCGACGACGTCGGGTCCTGGATGCGCCGCCCCGGAGCCGTCCCTGCGCGGGTCGGGCTCGGGTAGTTCGACGGCGTCGCCGTTCTTGCCCGCGCCCGCCGGACGTGGACCGATCCAAGCGACGGTGACGCTGTTCTCGCCCTTGAGGAACCGGTGTGCCCGCACACCCGCGGTCGCCCTGCCCTTTGCCGGGTACTCGGCGAAGGGGGTGACCTTCACACTGGTGCCGGTCGCCGTGACGACCATCGGCTCGCCGTGTTCCTCGTCGTCGGTACGAATCGCGCCGAAGAACACCACCTCGGCGTCTCCGCTGAGGTTGATGCCGGCCATGCCACCGCCCTTGAGGCCCTGCGGCCTGATGAGCGAGGCCGCGAAGCGCAGCAGGGCCGCCTGCGAGGACAGGAAGGCAAGCGTTTCCTCGCCATCGGTGAGCCAGGTCGCGCCCACGATCTCGTCGCCGTCCTTGAGGCTGATGACGTCGAACTCGTCGGAGCGCACCGGCCATTCCGGCGAGCACACCTTGACCACACCCCGTTTGGTGCCGATGGCCAGTCCGGTCGCCCCCGCGGCTTGTTCGCCGAGCGGTGCGATGCCCACGACTCGTTCGCCCTTGCCGAGCGGAACCAGTTCGCGAGCCGCCATGCCGCCGCGCAGGGACACCGTGCCCGCTTGCTCCGGTAGGACCGGCAGCGGCAGTACGTCCACTTTGAACGCTCGCCCGGTGTTGGTGACGAGCAGTACCTGACCTCGGGCCGTCGTGTGCACGACCGCGGAGACCGCGTCGTGTTTGACCCTCCCGTTGCGCCGCCTGCCCTCGCCGACCTCTTCGGATTCGGCCGCGGTACGAGCGACGAGGCCGGTCGCCGAAAGGATCACCTGGCACGGATCGTCGGCGACCTCCAGCGGGCCCGCCGACTTGGAAGCTGCGAGCACTTCCTTGAGGTCGCCGTCGATCAGCCCGGTCCTGCGTTCCGTCGAGAACTCCTTGGCGACCTTGGCCAGTTCCTGGGAGACGACCTTCTTCAGCACCGACTCGTCGTCGAGGATCTTCGCCAGCTCCGCGATCTCCTCACGCAGCCGGTCCTGCTCGTCCTCAAGTTCGATCTTGTCGTACTTGGTGAGCCTGCGCAGTGGCGTGTCGAGAATGTAGGTCGCCTGGATCTCGGAGAGCTTGAAGCGCTTCATCAGCCCGTCTTTGGCCGCCTGCGCGTTCTCGCTCTGCCTGATCAGCCTGATGACCTTGTCGATGTCGAGCAGCGCCTTGAGCAGGCCCTCGACGAGGTGCAGTCGTTCCTCACGCTTGCGTTTGCGGTATTTGGTCCTGCGGGTGACGACCTCGTAGCGGTGGGCGAGGAACACTTCGAGTAGTTGCTTGAGCCCGAGCGTCCGCGGCTGGCCTTCGACGAGGACGAGATTGTTGATGCCGAAGGACTGTTCCAGCGGGGTGAGCCGGTAGAGGTCGGCCAGCAGTGCTTGCGGGTTGACGCCGACCTTGCACTCGATGACGAGCCTGGTGCCGTTTTCCCTGTCGGTGAGGTCCTTCACGTCGGCGATCCCGGTGAGCCGCTTGGATTTGCCGACCTCGTCGGTGATGCGCTCGATGACTTTTTCCGGCCCGACGCCGTAGGGCAGTTCGGTGACGGTGATGCCCTGCCGCCTGCTGCCCTCGATGGGCCCGGTCTGCACCTTGGCCCTCATCCGCACGATGCCGCGCCCGGTCTCGTAAGCCTTGCGGACCTCGTCGAGCCCGAGCAGCAGGCCACCGGTCGGCAGGTCGGGGCCGGGCACGAACTCCATGAGCTTGTCGAGCGTGGCGCCGGGGTGGTTGATGAGCCAGCGCGCGGCCGCGATGACCTCGCCTATGTTGTGCGGGATCATGTTGGTCGCCATACCGACCGCGATGCCGGACGTACCGTTGACGAGCAGGTTCGGGAACGCCGCTGGGAGCACGGACGGTTCCTGGAGAGAACCGTCGTAGTTGGGCCGGAAGCCGACGGTCTCCTCGCCGAGTTCGCCGACGAGCAGCATCGCTTCCGGCGACATGCGTGCCTCGGTGTACCGGGAGGCGGCTGGCCCGTCGTCGGGGGAACCGAAGTTGCCGTGCCCGTCGATGAGCGGCACGTTCATCGAGAAGTCCTGCGCCAGCCGCACCATCGCCTCGTAGATGGCGCTGTCGCCGTGCGGGTGGTACTTGCCCATCACGTCGCCGACGACGCGAGACGACTTCACGTAGGCGTGGCTGGGCCGGTACCCGTTCTCGTTCATGGAGAACAAGATCCGGCGGTGGACGGGCTTGAGCCCGTCGCGGGCGTCGGGCAGCGCGCGCGAGTGGATGACCGAGTACGCGTACTCCAGGTAGGAGTCCTCGATCTCCGTCTTGACCGGGTTGTCGTAGACGTGGGCTCCCGCCTTGTCGAAGGCGGAAGGGTCGACCCGCGTCATGGTGCCTTTGCGGCGTGCCATTGTCGTGTGACTCCTAGATGTCGATCGCGGCCTGGTCCACCCTGGCGGCGGAGGAGACCAGCCATTTGCGGCGCGGCTCGACCTTCTCGCCCATGAGGAGTTCGAGCGCGGCCTCGGCCGCCTCGGCGTCGTCGAGGGTGATGCGGCGGACCGAGCGGGTGGCGGGGTTCATGGTGGTGTCCCACAGTTCGTCGGCGTCCATCTCACCGAGTCCCTTGAACCGGGGCACGGGAGTGACCACGTTCTTGCCTGCCTTGTGCAGTGCCGCGACCTTGGTTTCCATTTCCCGTTCGCTGAACGTGTAATGGGTTTCCGGGTTGCGGCCCTTCGTGGTGATCTTGTGCAGCGGCGGCATGGCCGCGTACAGCCTCCCGCCTTCGATCACGGGACGCATGTAGCGGGCGAACAGCGTGATGAGCAGCGTGCGGATGTGCGAGCCGTCGACGTCGGCGTCGGCCATCAGGATGACCCTGCCATAGCGCATGGTCGACATGTCGAAGGTACGGCCTGTTCCCGCGCCGAGCACCTGCACGATGGAGGAGATCTCGGCGTTCTTCAGCGCGTCGCCGAGCCCTGCCTTCTGCACGTTGAGGATCTTGCCCCGCAGCGGAAGCAACGCCTGGTACTCGGAGACCCTCGCCATCCTCGCCGATCCGAGCGCGCTGTCGCCCTCTACGAGGAACAGTTCGCTGCGGGAGACGCCGGTGGTGCGGCAGTCGACCAGCTTCGGCGGCATCGCGGCGCCTTCGAGCGCGGTCTTCCTCCGTGCCGCGTCCTTCTGCTGCTTCTGCGCGAGCCGGACGCGCGAGGCGTCGACGATCTTCTGCAGGACGGTCTTGACTTCCGCCTTCGTCTTGCGGTTTTCGGTCCACGCCTTGATGTGTTTGTCGACGATGCCCTGGATGACCTTCGTGATCCCGGCCGTCGACAGTTCGTCCTTGGTCTGCGAGGTGAACTGCGGCTCGGGAATGCGCACGTGGATGACGGCCGTCATGCCTTCCTGGACGTCGTCGACGGTCGGCATGTCCTCCTTGGGCTTGAGCAGTCCCCTGGTCTTGGAGATGGCTTCCTGGACGGCTTTCACCATCGCGCGGTCGAACCCCCTGCGGTGGGTTCCGCCGTGCACGTTGCGAATGGTGTTGGTGAAGAACTCGACGGTGCGCTCGTAGCCGGTACCCCAGCGCAGCGCGATCTCGACCTCGGCCCGTCGCTCCACATTGGACTTCATGACGCCGTTCTCGTCGGCGGCGTTCTCCTTGTAGCTACCCTCCCCCGTGATGACGAGGGTCTCGCTCACGGCGCGATCGCCGGCGGGAGCGAGGAATTCGACCATGTCGGTCAAACCGCTCGGGTGATGGAAGGTCTCCTCGTTGATGGCGCCGTCGGTGGCGGTGCGCAGCACGTAGTTGACGCCAGGGACGAGAAAGGCCGTGTTGCGCAGCTTCTGCCTCACCACGTCGACGTCGAGCGCGGCCCCCGTCTCGAAATACCTCGCGTCGTACCAGTACCGGATGGTGGTTCCGGTGGACTCCCCCCGCTTCATCTTGCGGATGAGGCGAAGTCCCGACTGGCGCGTGAACTTCGCTTTCGGCCCCTGGCCGTCGAACGTGCCTGGCACACCACGGGCGAACGACATCTCGTGCACCTTGCCCGCGTGCTTGACGGTGACGTCGAGCCGCAACGAGAGCGCGTTGACCGCCGAGGCGCCGACACCGTGCAGGCCCCCGGACGCCTTGTATCCCGAGCCGCCGAACTTGCCGCCCGCGTGCAACCTGGTGAGCACGAGTTCGACTCCGGACAATCCCGACTTGGCGTGTACCCCGGTGGGAATGCCCCTTCCGTCGTCCTCGACTTCGACGCTGCCGTCGGCGTGCAGGGTGACCACGACCTTGGTCGCGTGGCCCGCGACACCCTCGTCGGTCGAGTTGTCGACGATCTCGGTGAAGAGGTGGTTGACGCCGCGACTGTCCGTGGACCCGATGTACATGCCTGGCCGCTTGCGCACCGCTTCGAGACCCTCGAGGTGGGTCAGGTCGTCCGCCCCGTAGAGGGTCTCAGCAGAAGCAGTCACAGGGTTGCTCTCTCCCAGATCTCGATAACACCGATTCGTGCCGTCAGAGGTGCGCCGGCGCGCTCGGTCTGCCACCCGACCAGCGCACCACCGTAGTGCAGGGTATCCGCCCGCTCCGACATTGCCGCCGAGAGCTTCGCCGTCCGCGTCGTCACACCCTTGACACCGTGTGACCCCCATCACTTCAGCTCGGGTCGAACTCCGCTTTGACACCCAGCAACCGCACCGGACGATCGAGTTCGAAGCGTTCCAGGACGCTCAGCGCGGCTCGTTCGATCACCACCGCCTCGCTCGTCGGCCCCTCCAGCGTAATGCTCTTCGTCTGGGTCACGAACGGCGCGAACCGCACCTTGACGCCGACCCTGACCGCGGGCCGCCCCTCCGCGACGACGTCTTCGGCGACCCTGCCTGCCAGCGCGGCGATCTGTCCGGCGATCTCGGCGGGGTCGGCGATGTTGCGCTGGAAGGTCGTCTCCCTGCTTCGCGAGCGCGGAACGTAAGGAGTGGCCGTGACCTCCCTGTCACCCGCGCCGTGCGCGAGCGCGCGGAAGTAGGGCCCCATCGTCGGCCCGAACCGCGCGGCGAGCTCGTTCGGATCGGCCGCGGCGAGCGCGGCGACGGTGGTAATCCCCATGTCCGCCAGCTTGTGGGTGGTCTTGCTTCCGATGCCCCACAGCGCGTCGGGCCCGCGCTCGGCCATCACCGACATCCAGTTCTGCCTGGTGAGCCGGTAACGGCCTGCCGGTTTCCCGAATCCCGTCGCGACCTTGGCCCGCATCTTGTTGTCGCCGATCCCCACCGAACAGGACAGGCCCGTCTCCTCGGCGACGACCCGCTGGACGTCCTCGGCGAACGCTTCCGGATCGTCGGTGGTCACGCCCAGAAAAGCCTCGTCCCAGCCCATCACCTCGACGACGGCGTCGAACTCACGCAGGGTTGCCATGACCCGCTCGGACACGGCTTCGTACGCGGGCGGATCGGAGGCGAGGAAGACGGCATCAGGACAGCGTTTGGCTGCCGTGCGCAGGGGCATACCCGAGTGGACTCCGCTTTCGCGCGCCTCGTAGGAAGCCGTGGCGACGACGGCACGCTGGCTCGGGTCGCCTTTGCCGCCGACGATCACCGGTTTTCCCCTCAGTTCGGGGTGCCTCGCGACCTCGACGGCCGCGATGAACTGGTCGAGGTCGACATGCAGGATCCAGTCCGTTATGGACACTGTGGACACGTGTTCCAGTATGTGCCCGGCCCGCGCGAAATGACAACGGCCGCGACCGCGGTTTCCGCGTGCCACGGACGAGGTACCCGGCCGCGCGAGGTGGCGGGCCTCACTGCCGGAATACACGCGCACGGGATGCGCGTTGAATAATCGCTTGCCCGGTAACCGATGATCAAAGGTGGCCGCGAAATTTCGTAGCGGCCGTCACGTGGGCGAGCGAATCCCCGCCGGAAAGGAGGGCGGTACGTCATGGAAAAGGAAGACTGGCGACATGAGGCCGCCTGTCGCGACGAGGATCCAGAGCTGTTCTTCCCGGTGTCGGCGATGGGGCCCGGCGCGCGGCAGAGCGAGCGGGCGAAGGCTGTCTGCGCCCGGTGTCCCGTGCGTTCCGAGTGCCTTGAGTACGCGATCGACACGGGACTGGACTACGGGATCTTCGGCGGCACGACAGAGGTGGAGCGCCGCGATCTCGTGCGCGCTCGTGGAAAAACGAAGGGGCAGCCGCACGCGGCGTGACCCTCACGCTTGCCGTCGTGAGTCACCTCACGACGGCAAGGGAACACCGGAGCTGTTTCCGGTGTTGGAATGGTCGGCTGATACGCATTGAGTCCCCCGGGCCTCATCCCAGTTAGCCTTCGCGGAATACCGTTCGGCTGGAACCGCGTCGCGCCATTCGCCGAGAGGCGACCATGCGTATCAGCCCTTTTTCTTCTTTTCGGCCGGATCATGGTGATGGTCCGGCGCGGGCAATCAGCCGAGCCCGAGCAGTGACACGGCTTCGCGGAGCGCGGCCGAGACCGTCCCGGGATCGGTGTAAGGGGCGAGGTGATCGGAGTCGGCGCGCACGACGGGGTCGCCACGGTCAGCGCATATGGTGGCCTGCCGGTCGTAGGCCGCGCTCAGCCGCACGTAGGCGCACGGCACGTCCGGGCCACTGGTCACCCGCGCGGTTTCCTCGAAGTACGACAGCGGCAACCTCGGCAGTTCGGCGATGAACCGCTCGCGCTGCTCGGGTTCCGGCAGCAGCGCGGCGATGGCTTCCGGCGGAAACCATTGATTCCACGGAGGAAGCATCCCGCCGACGGCCAGGTCGCGAAGCTGATCAGCGATCTCCGCCGGTGCCGCCGCGAGCCAGGACCGGCCGGGATGCGGGAGTTGAGCATCGACGAACACGATCGCGGCGACGGGCAGTGGAAGGCCCTCGGCGATCGCGGGCAGGAGCGGCCCCGCTCCGCTGTGTCCCACGAGCACAACCGGCCCGGCGACACCGGATTCCGCGACGGCGGTGGCGACAAGCCCCGCGAGGCGCGGACAACTGGGGCCAGGGCCATCCGTTCCGGTCGCAAGCGAAGCGACGACGACGGGATGTCCGCTCTCCCGCAAGATCGCCGCGGTCGGCTCCCACGCCGAGGGGCCGACCAGGGGACTGTGCACGAGAACCAAGACCGATTGCCGTTCTCGCCCCGCTTCCGGTTTCCGCATGATGCGATTGTGCCAGCGCACCATGGTTTCGTGGCCCACCTTGGTTTACTCGTGCCAGATCCAGTACGCTCGCGGCCCTATCGCGCATAAGCGACAACAGAATGCGAATCGACCCGCTCTCCGGGCCTGGTTCTGCTGATGTCCCCCCGGTTTCGGCAGTGTCCTGCCCGCGTCCCGGCGGATCCGCTACGACTTGGAGGCTGCGTGACCGACAGCGAGCAGGGCCAGGGTGCGTTCAACGCGGCCACCGGCCGCACATTGGAAAGTGATCACGGCAAGCCCCGATACCTGAACTATCAGCGCGAACTCATCCGCGCGCACTGCGGGCGCACGGTACTTGAGGTCGGCGCGGGACTCGGCGAGTTCGCCGACGGTTTCACCGGTTTCGAAAGGTACGTCGTCACCGACGTCGATCCCGAAGCGGTCAGGCAGATGAAGGCCCGCTTCGCCGACCGCGAGGAAATCGAGGTACAGCAGTTCGACATCGACGGGCAGACGACGCTTGAGGAACCCGTCGAGAGCCTGGTCGCGATCAACGTCCTGGAACACATCGAGGACGACGTCGAAGCGCTGCGCTGCCTCGCCGCATCGGTCACCCCCGGTGGGGACATCATCCTGTTCGTGCCGGGATACCAGCAGCTTTACGGCGAGTTCGATCGCAAGGTCGGGCACTATCGCAGGTACACCCCCGCCACCGTGCGGGCCGCGGCCGAGAAGGCAGGGCTCACGGTGGAGGTTGCCCGGCCGGTCAACTTCCTCGGTGCCTTCGCGTGGTGGGCCGCCGTGCGCAAGGGCGGAGCAGGCGCGCCCAACCGCAAGCTCGTCGCGATCTACGACCGCTTCGTCGTCCCGGTGACGAGGGCCATCGAAAAGGTCGTCAAGGTTCCGTTCGGGCAGTCTGTTCTCTGCGTGGCCCGCAAGCCGCGATAAGCATCCGCGACGAGGCCGAGTCGGGGCATGTCGATCACGCGTCGACATGCCCCGACTCGCAAGTGGTCCAAACCATAGACCCATACTTCCGGGGCTTGGCCCAGCAGCCCGCAGCCTGGACAATGACAAGGGCCGGGGCTTCGCGTTCGAGCGCTCCCGCGCGCGACGACTCGCACACTCACTGTCACGAAACCATGGTGCTGGCCAAGGGCGCTATTCGCGTTCCCTCTCGCCGGATACCCCCGAGGGTACAGTCGCGACAGGGGCCGCGATAAGGAAGGAAGTGACCGTTCCGATGGAGATTCTGCCCATCGACACGCCATCACTCGGCGACCGCAGTTACCTCGTACACGACGGCGAGGTCGCCTTCGCGGTCGACCCGCAACGCGACATCGACAGGATGCTGGCACTGCTGGAAAGCGAGGGTGTGCGGCTGCTGCACGTCTTCGAGACCCACATTCACAACGACTACGTCACCGGCGGCCTCGCGCTCGCGCGCCTCACTGGCGCGGCCTATCACGTCAACGCGGCCGACGAGGTGTCGTTCGAGCGCGAACCGATCACGGACGGCGACGTCATCGAGGTCGGCACCACCATGCGAGTGCAGGCCATGGCCACGCCGGGTCACACGTTCACCCACCTCTCCTACGTGCTGCGCTCCTCCGGCCACGTACCGGCCGTGTTCACCGGCGGCTCACTGTTGTACGGCTCGACGGGACGTCCCGATCTGCTTGGGCCGGCGCACACCGGCGAACTGGTACACGCGCAGTACTCGTCGGCCCGCAAGCTGGCGACCGAACTGCCCGACGAAACCCGCGTGTATCCGACACACGGGTTCGGCAGCTTCTGCTCCGCCACCCCCACGTCCGGTGACGAATCCACGATCGGCAGGGAAAAGCGGATCAACCCGGCACTCACCGAATCCGAGAAGTCCTATGTGGACTCACTGCTGGCCGGGCTCGACGTGTATCCCGCGTACTACGCGCACATGGCACCGGCCAACGCCGCGGGCCCGGAGGCACCCGATCTCAGCCCGCCACGGCAGGCCGATCCCGCCGAGTTGCGGCACCGGATCGAAGCGGGCGAGTGGGTCGTGGATCTGCGCAACCGCACGGCGTTCGCGGCTGGCCACGTCGCTGGCACGCTGAACTTCGGCATCGACGGCGGGCTCGCCACCTATCTCGGCTGGCTGTTGCCGTGGGGAGCACCGCTGACCCTGCTCGGCGAGTCGCCGGAACAGGTCGCGCACGCACAGCGCGAACTGGTGCGGATCGGCGTCGACCGGCTCGCGGCCGCGGCGACGGGCGACATCGAGACGCTCGCCGGAGGTCACGCGCTCCGCTCCTACCCCACCGCGGGATTCGCGGAACTGGCCGAGGTGCGCCATCACCGCAGGGTCACGGTGCTCGACGTCCGCAGGGGTCAGGAGTGGGACGAGGGGCACATCGACGGTGCCGTGCACATCCCGCTGCATGAACTGCTCGACCGCATCGGCGAGGTACCCGCGGGCGAGATCTGGGTTCACTGCAAGTCGGGTTACCGGGCCGCGATCGCGGCGTCGCTGCTCGACGCCACCGGCCACCGGGTCGTCGCCGTCGACGACGAGTACGCGGCCGCCGCCCCCGTCGGCCTCTAGGACTTCACGAGCCCGTGCAGACCGCCGTAGGCCGCGACCGCCGGCGGTTTCCAGTCGGCCGTGAGGTCCGCGTCCGGTTGGAACACCTCGACGGCCAGCGGACGGCAGACCTCGATGGGATCGCGGGCATCCGGACCCCACAACGGGATGGAGAGGTCGCCTCCCGGACAGGTCGACAGGGCACACAGCAGGTCCTGCTCGGCGAAGAACTCGAAGAAGTCACCCGGTTTCGCCGGAGACGGTTGCATGAAGTAGCGATCGTCCTCGGTCAGCCCGGTGCACTGGAAGATGTTGAGCACGTCGTGGACGTCGAACTCGGTCAGCCCGTAGGGCAGCACGGCGCGCACCAGGTTCGAATGGCAGTGCACGTCGGCGTCCTCACCGGTGAGCATCCGGTTGACGTAGGGATCGCAACGGGTTCCGAGCAGGTCGTGCACCCTGCCTCCGTCGGAATCGACCCCGTAGGACTCCAGCGTGTCGTTGACGATGGTCAGCAACGGACGCAGGTAGGGCAAGGTCGACCACAGCCGGTCGTGGCGAGTCACGTGCGCGGCCTGTAGCTGCCGCGTCCTCGCCGCCCACAGTCGTTCGCGCGGATTGTGCCGGTTCCAGACGTTGAAGTCGCCGACCTGCGCTCCCTCGGGAGTACTGATCCGGCAAATCTGGCCCGCCTCGACCTCCCACGCCCTGCCGGACCGGATGGGCACCACGAACCGTTCGACGTTCTCCCTCCGGTCTTCGCTTTCCGCCAGCCGGTCGTAGAAGCCGCGATCGACGGCGAGCGCACTTCCCTCTGAAGCCTGGTAAGCGGGACGCGGTCCCATGGACACCTCCGGAACGACGGGCGGCCACAACGCGTCCGAGTGTAGGTCGTGTCTGATGATCCTCTGCCGTGCGAGCGGGGATCAGCGTGGTTCCTCGCAAGACTGTGCAGGACTGGAAGGCCCTCGTACCGGGTCGTACTCGGGCCTTGTCAGACACGACCTGGTCGTGCCAGCTCGACGCAAGCGGGATGTAAGTGGCGGCGGGCATGCTCCGCGGCGATCAACGGAGACTTCGAGGGGGAGCGATGAACGGCAGCCGAAACGAGATCAGCCCCGCCCGGCAGGCGGTTGCCATGGTGTGCGCCATCATCGCGGTGATGTGCGCGATCGGCATCATGATCATCAACTCGCAGGAGAGCAAGGAAGACGCGTATCGGCAGTGCCTGACCGAGGAGCGAGCCAGGATCGCGGTGGAGGGCAGCTTGCTCGAAGCCGAGGATTTCTGCGACATCGGCCATTAGCGACAGTTCGAGACACGACGACTGCCGGACCGGATCTCGGTTGACGGATACCGAGAAGACTTCTAGGTTCGACAGGGAACTAAGATCAACTTCACCAAACGCGGTACACGACACCGGTCTTGCCGGGAAGAGGTGGGAATGTCCGACCCGGACAGCGCCAAGCGCTCGTTCGCGGCCAACGCTTGGCGCCCCGTACCGAAGGTTCGGCCATCGGCTCGCGGACACTTCGCACTGTCGAGAGTGGACATCCTCACGCGACCGCACACGCTTTTCGCCGCACCGGCGCGCCTCGGTCACCGGCCGATCCGGCCCGCCCCCAGAACGCGACAAGCTCCCGCCGAAACAGCGATCGGGGTTGACGCTGCTTCGGCGGGAGCTTTCGCTCCACTGACTCGTGACTACTCGCGGAAGAACGCGCAGGAGACGGCGACGTAGGCGGGCTCGGGTGACCGCCAGGACACCTCGGCCCACTTGTTGTCGTAGACCTGCTTGTTGTCGGCGCCGACGCAGCTGTAGTCGCCGCCGACGACGTAGGGACCACACGGCTGGCTCTGCTCGTCGGCCTGCACGCAGGTCGTGTAGTTGTCGCAGGTCAGCGTGTGCAGGATCGGGGAGCCGGTATCCGCACCGGCCCGGACGTTGAGCTTGCAGTCGTTGTTCTGCGTCGCGCGCACGAGCGCGGGAGCGGCTCCGGTTTCCGTGGCCGCGGTTTCGGTGGCTCCCGAGGCGGGAGCCGCCAGCACGAGGGCGGCGAACAGGCCGGCGAAGGCAACGACAACCCTGACACCCAGAGACTTCCGCACGACAAAACCCTTACTGTGAGTGAGCAAAAGACGACGCACAGAGTATCCGAGTTGAGCCGGTGAGCTGGGAGGTTGCGCGTGGCGGAACACGACACGTTCGTGGGTTTCGTCGGCACCGGCGGTTACCGCGACGGCGGATCAATCCCCGGATCCGGATGGGCGTGGAGCTTCGGGCCGCCCCGCCGCCGCCAGCCGGTCCAGCACCCTGTCCCTGCCTGCCTCGATCTGGTCGACGACGACCTGGCGGGCCCTTGGCACGTCTCTTGCCAGCAACGCGTCGTAGAGGGCCCTGTGCTCGCGGGTCATGTCCGAGGCGCTGGCCGGATCGCCGAGGCTGAGGAAGAACAACCGCTGCATCTCGTCGAGTAGTACTTCGAGTGTGCTTGCCAGCCGTTCGTTTCCCGTGGCCTTCGCGATACGGACGTGGAAATCCCTGCCGGCCTTGAGGAACGTCTCGTAGCCTCCGGCCTGGCCGGGGCTGTAGGTCGTCCGCGCCAGCGTCCCGAGTTCGGTCAGCTCGTCGTACGGCGCGCGCAGCGCGGCCAGTTCCACCGCGGCGGGTTCGAGCAGCAGCCGCAGTTCGAACAGGTCCCTGACCCCGTCGATCGTGACGAAGGAAACCCGGTAGCCCTGCCTTGGCCGCACCTCGACGAAACCCTCCTGCACGAGCCTGCGCAGCGCCTCGCGGACGGGCGAGCGGCCGAACCCCGTCGATTCGGTGAGCGCGGCCTCCCTCAGTTCGGCGCCAGGCGCCAGTTCGTTGACGAGGATGAGGTGCTTGATGTGCTGATAGGCGTTGTCGGTCGCACTGCCGCGCCGCGAGGCGCGCTCCAGTGACGTGGTCATCGGCGGTCCGTTTCGCACTTCCGGGGAGAACAGGGAGAGGACGTTTCGCGACTTGTCGACTTATCGCGGTCACCCATCATAACCCCACCTCCTCGCGAATATGCCGAGGTCAGAGCCCTGGGGGCCAGTGAGGACCCGGCGAGTCCCCGGCCCAGGACGACGAGATCCGCACCCGGGCACGCGAGATCCGCACCGGTGGCCCTCAACTCACGTTCTCCAGCGCCGTCCCCTTCGTCTCCTTGATGAACCGCAGTACGAACGGTATCGACAACGCCGCGAAAGCGGCATAAACCCAATAAGTTGCCGAAAGGTTCCATTCGGACATGCTGGGGAAGCTGACGGTGACGAGCCAGTTGGCGACCCAGTTGGTGGCCGTGCCGACGGCGAGTGCCGCACCGCGGATCCGCAGCGGGAACATCTCGCCGAGCATGACCCACAGGATCACGCCCCACGACAACGCGAACGACAGTACGAACAGGTTGGCGAACACGAGCGCGACCGGACCCCACACGCCGGGCAAGGTGATCGCGCCGCCGACGCTGACCGCGTTGCCGAAAGCCACCGCCGCGACCCCCAGCCCGAGCACCATCCCGATCGAGCCGGTCAGCAGCAGCGGCTTGCGGCCGAGCCGGTCGATGAACATGATCGCCACGAACGTTCCTGCGAGGTTGATGACCGGGCTCACCATGGAGATCAGCAGCGAGTCGGTGTTCTGGCCGACCGAATGCCACAGCGTGTCCGAGTAGTAGAAGATCACGTTGATGCCCACGAGCTGCTGAAACGCCGCGAGCCCGATTCCTGCCCACACGATGGGCAGCAGGCCGAACCTGCCACCGGCCAGGTCGCGCACCTTCGGCCTCGCCTCGGTCTTCTGGCTGCGCAGAATGCCATCGATCTTGGCGTCGGCCTCGGCTTCGTCACCGCCCTCGACGGAGATCAGGACGTCGCGGGCCTGCTCTCTCCTGCCGACGGAAACCAGGTAGTGCGGCGACTCCGGGATGATCGAGGCGAGGACGAAGTAGATCACCGCGGGAACGGCCGCCGCGCCGAGCATCCACTGCCACGCTTCCAGCCCTCCGAGCGACCCGTTGAGGTTGTGGCTGCCGTCCGGTCCCAGCGGAGCGAGCGCCTTGATGCACCAGTTGACGAGCGCGGAGACACCGATACCAAGCACGATGGCGAGCTGCTGCATCGAGCCGAGCCTCCCGCGGTATTCGGGAGGCGCGACCTCGGCGATGTAGGCGGGCCCGAGCACCGAGGCGATCCCGATCGCGACGCCGCCGACCGCGCGCCAGCCGCCGAGGTCCCACACGCTGAACGCGAACATGGCACCGATGGCGCTGACCAGGAACAGCACGGCGGCGAGCTGCATCGACCGGATCCTGCCGATGCGGTCGGAAAGCAGCCCGCCGAACCAGGCACCCGCGGCCGAGCCGATGAGCGCGCTGGACACGGTGAGCCCCGTTGCTCCTCCGCCGACGTCGAAGTGGTGTTCGATGCCGAGTACGGCGCCGTTGATGTTGGAGCTGTCGTAGCCGAAAAGGAAGCCACCGACCGCCGCCGCGCCCGCGATGAAGACGACGCGCCCCAGCGGGCGGCGTTCGGAGCGTTCGCCGGTGACCGGCACGTTGGGCACGTTCATGGCCTCGGACTCCCCTTCCGGTCGACCGCCCTACCTACTGTCTGCCGGATCGGCTCCCGGTTCAGCGCGGAGCTGTCCGTCGGGTGAGTGCTTCCACTCGTTCAGGGCGGCGGCGCTGTCCTGAACGCGAGAAAGCCCCGGCACGAACTCGTGTCGTGCCGGGGCTTTCTCCTGTTCTCAGGCGCCGCGGCGCCTGCCGAATCGGTTGCCGGCGAGGCGTTGCCTTCGCAGTTCGGTGACCTCGTCCACGTTCAGCGCGGGAAGCCGCGAGCCCATGGCCCATTCGAGCAGCAGGTCCGCGAGCGCGGGGTTGCGCGCGAGCACCGGCCCGTGCAGGTACGTGGCGAGCACGTGTCCGGACACGGCGCCCTCGCTGCCGTCGCCGTTGCCGATGCCCCGTGTCACCTTGCCGAGCGGTGCGCCGGTCGAGCCGACGGTGGTCGAACCGAGATGGTTCTCGAACCCGCTGAGCGGCTCGCCGCCGTAGCCGTCGTCGACCTTGACGACGACCTCACCGACGGCGCGGCGCCTTCCGGGGACCGTCGAGACGTCGAGCAGCCCCAGTCCGGCGTGCTCGACGCCGTCGGATGTCGTGAACGAGGTGCCGAGCACCTGGAAGCCCGCGCACACGGCGAGTACGACGGCTCCTTGTTCCGCGGCCTTCTGCACACCGGGGTTCGCGCGCAACCGGGCAGCGGCAAGCGATTGCGCGTCGTCCTCGCCACCACCGATGAGGTAGATGTCGAGCGAAGAGGGCACGTCTCCCGAGAATGGGATCGGCACGATCTTGGCGGAAATCCCGCGCCATTCCAGCCTTTTCGCCAGCACGGTCGCGTTTCCCGAGTCGCTGTAGGTGCCGAGGACGTCGGGCAGTACGAGACCGAGCCGGATGGTTGATTCGTCACCCATGGTTGAGCCTCACGGTCAAGGTGCGGAACGCGGTGTAGTTGGCGATGAGGTCGACCGGTCCTGGTTCGAGTTCGGCGACGGCCTTGAGCGGGTCGGGTTCCACCCGGTGCGGAACGTCGCCGTAGCACAGCCGCACGGCGAGATCGGTCGCCCTTTCCCCTGAGGCGACGACGGTGTGCCCCCGCAGCCGTTCGAACGGCACATCCCACAGCCAGGACATGTCGCGACCGTCGGCTTCCCTGCTGTTGACGGCGATGACCACCGAACGGGCGCCCTCGACGAGCGGCAGTGTCTCCCCCCACCCCGCGGGGTTCTTCGCGAGCAGCAGGCGCACCTGATGTCCGGCGACGTCGGCCTGCCGGTACCTGCCCGCGACGTCGGTGATCGCCCTGAGCTGCGCGGTCGCGAGTTCGGGTTGCACGCCGAGCCGGGCGGCGGCCGCGACGGCGATGGCGGCGTTCGCGGCGTTGGCCCTTCCCGGCAACTGGAGGTCGAGGGGCAGTTCGGTTCCCTCCGGCGTGACCAGCGTCTGTCCCCGCAGCGCCCACGCGGGACGCGGGCGAGCCAGCCCGCAGACGCAGCCCCAGCTCTCCTCGTCCCGCTGCACGGCTTGGCCGCAGCGCGCGCACGCCGTCGAGTCGTCCCGCCAGGTGGTGCCCGCTGCGACCCACAGCGGGTCGGCTGCTTCGATGGCGGCCGAGGTGACCAGCGCGTCGTCGCAGTTGGCCACGACGAAGGTGTCGGTGAGCCGCGCGACGGCGGCCCGCAGATCGCGTTCGGTCGACCTGACCTCGCCGACGCGGTCGAGCTGATCGCGGCTGAGGTTGAGCAGCACGATGCCGGCCGGCCTGACCCGGTCGGCGACCCAAGGAACGTAGTTCTCGTCGACTTCGAGAACGGCATACGGAGCGTCGGGGCGTTCGGTGAGGGCGGCGAGCAGGCCGTCGGGCATGTTGGCGCCGGTCGAGTTGGCGGCGACGGAGCCGAGCACGGACAGGATGCGGGTGAGCATCAGCGAGGTGGTCGTCTTGCCGTTGGTTCCGGTGACCAGCAGGACCGTGCGGTCCTGCCCGAGTCTCGCCAGGGCGCCCGGATCGAGTTTGAGTGCGGTACGGCCGCCGATGACGGCGCCGGTACCGCGCCCGGTACGACGGGAGGCTCCGGCGGCGAGCTTGCCGGCGGCGAGCGCGGCGCGAGTGCGTAACGGCAGTGCCCGGGGCGCCGGCACGGCGACCCCGGGCACGCTGACGGTATTGCGGCGTGCGATGCGGTGGTTCGCCATTGTGCCGGTGCACTCCTCACTGTGTCCGAATTGGATCCTCGCGGGCAAAAGCCGGAACCCGGGGAAAAACTCCTGACCTGTCAATACCCAGTCGAGGCGGCTTCACACCAGCCGGGACACGCGTATACCCCCGATTGGTGAGGATTAATGCCCGGAAGTGTCCGTTTTTCGACACACAAAACGTGACACATGTTCACATCCTGTGAGTGCTCGTGTTCGCGTCAACAGCCAGGTCAAACCACCTCGCTCTCGGACAGGACCACCTCTGATCCCCGCACCGGAAAGGCAAGAGTAGAACCGTGACGACGGGTCACTCAAGAACGGCAACAACAACTGAACAAAAGCGATGGAAATACAGAAAGTATCGCTTCCCTCATCCGATCGCCTTAACAGAAGATCGCCGACGACACATTCGACACAACCCACTGATCACGTGAAGCAACCAACGACACAAACGGGGGAGGCATTTTCGACGGCCGTTCAGGACCGTCGCCGGCCACCTCGCGACCACGCCGACGCCCGCCGCCTGACCTCGTCGAGCCGTTCCCAGTGCGCGGCCACGACCCGCCTGCCATGGCCGGTGAGCTTGATCCAGGTCTCGGGACGCTTACCCGCGAACTGCTTGCTGATGGCGACGACCCCCGCCGCTTCGAGCTTGCTCAGATGCGCCGACAGGTTGCCCTTGGACAGTCCGGTGAGCCGCAACAGGAAGAGGAAATCCGTCTCCTCGCACGCCGACAGCGCGGTGGTGATCGCGAGGCGCGCGGGCTCATGGATGAGCTTGTCGAGTGCCGCGATGGCCTCGAACGGCGCGTCCTGCCCTTCCACCCCTTCGGAGGCGGCGCTCTGGGACGACGTGGTCATCCTCGTAGCGCCTGCCTTCCGGCGAACGCCCTACTGAGCACAACGTGACCGTAGACCTGAACGACGGCGGCGCCGACGAGCAGCGCGAAGATCCAGTGTTCCGTCTGGCCAAGCAGGTGCGGCCGTCCCGCACCGGCGAGCGGCAGAACACTGAGCAGCACGCCGAGCACGCCGACCGGGACGAGGGCGGGCGCGAGCGGACGCCGGAACCACGCGCAGCCGATGACTCCCGCGCCCAGCACGATGCCGGGCAGGCTGACCGGCCAGCCCTCGGAGATGGTTCCCGTGGCCGCCGCGACGGTCAGCACCACGATGGGCAGCAAGGAGACAGCGCCATGCCCCCGGGAGGTTCGTGGCCTCACCTGGCCGTAGTGGCGCCGGTAATGGCGGACCGCCGCGGAGGAGCCGAGCAAAGCACCCGGCGCCGCGGCGAGCACCAACCACCCGGGAACCCAATTCGCGGCCCATGCCATCGCGAGCGCCATCCAGGAGATGACGGGAACCAGCACAAGTCCTTGCAGCGACTCGAAATGCGCCGTGACATAACGCAACCGTGCGACGGCCGTGACGTTCCAGGTGCCCTTCTGCCCCGCCGCGTCCACCGCCACCACCTCGGTTCCCGTGTTCGGCCGGAGTCAACGGTAGAACACTCGCCAACCGGTTTGCAATACAAACCGACTACCCGGGCGCCACCGGCACGGAGAGGTCAGCCTGCCTGCTCGGGATCCCCGAGATCGCTGTGCCTGATGCGGTAGACCTGCAACCGCAGGTCGTAGTACTTGGTCGTCTCCCCGACCCACGACATGCCGAGCCGCTTCGCGGTGGCGATCGCGCGCACGTTGCTCGGCCGGGCGACCGCGAACAACTCGTCGGTGTCCTGGGTGAACGCCCATTCGCTGAGCGCCCTGCCTGCCTCGGTCGCGTAACCGTTGCCCCACGCGCTGGGATGCAGCTGCCAGCTCAGTTCGAGGTCTTCCTCGTAGGGCGGCAGCAACCGGATGGCGAGCCCGCCGATCACGGCTCCGTCCTCGGTACGTTGCACCGCCCACCTGCCCCTTGGCGGGGGCAGGTTCGGCTGCGCCTCGATCCAGGCCTGCAACACCGAACGCATGGCACCGACGTCACTGACCCTGTCCATGGCCGGAGTCAGCCAGTGAGTGACCTCGGTGACGCCGTAGATCCGGTGCGCGGCCTCGGCGTCATCGAGCGACCAGTCCCGCACGACGAGCCGCTCCGTAGTCAGTGGCAGGTCCATACACCGACGTTACGCGCATTGCCACGACGACAACATGGCCGTTGTCATGAGCGCATCCCGTATGCGGTCGAGCCGATCGACCATGGCGACCGGGGGCGGACTCCGGTGAGCTGAGGACATGACAACGAACCTGACCGAAACACCGCCACTGCACCGGCCTTCGCTCGAACTCGTCGAGCGTCTCGTCGCCCGGCGTTCGTTCTGCACGCTGGCCACGACCTCGCGAGCGGGGCATGCTCACGCCGCCGGGATGCTCTACCAAGCGGTGGCCCGCGACGAGGCAAACCCGCAGATCCTGTACCTGAACACGACGCTCACGAGCAGAAAGGCCCGCAACATCGCCGCGAATCCGCATGTCGCGGTGAACATTCCGGTAAGGAGGCTGCCGGTAGGGCCACCGGCCGCGATCCAGTTCCAAGGCGTCGCCGACCTGCTCGGCCAGGACGATCCGGGGCTGCTGCGGCTCGTCGAGTCCGGCAAACTCTCCTCGATCACCAGCCACGGCGAACTCGACAAACCGGATGGCGGCTTCATTCGCATCACGCCGGTACGCAGGCTCAACACCTACGGCATCGGCATGTCGCTGCCGCGGTTTCTCCGGGATCCGTTGCACGCGGCGGGGACCGTGGAACTACCGCGAACGCGGTGACGAACGCGATTCGTCCCCGCGAGCACAAGTCCTCGTCAGGGTTTGCGCCCGACGGCTCCGGCGATGCACCGGGCCGCCTCGCTGACCGGTGCCAGTTTGGGGCCATCCGGCCACCATTCGTCACACACCACGAGCCCCGGCTCCGACACCGCGTTGGGCTTGACCAGTTCAAGCCCTTCCAGCATCCCTGCGATCTCGGCGCGGGTCCGGAACCGGCCCGCGCCCATCGGTCCGTGCACGAGAATGTCCTCGATCCGTTTGGCGATCGCCGTCAACTCGGGTACCTCGGGGTCGAGGAAGTGGGAGAACACGACGTAGGACCCGGAAGGCAACGCGTCGACGTATTCCCTCATCACCTCGGGACCGCCGTCGCCTTCGAGGTGATGCAGGGTGCCGACCTGGAGCAACACCATGGGTTGTGAGAAATCGAGATGCCTGCGCACGACCTCGTTGTTCAGCACGTCGGCCGGTCTGAAGATGTCGGCGGCCACCATGTGCACGTTGTCGTTCTCCTCAAGCAGCGCGCGTCCGTGCGCGAGAACGACGGGGTCGTTGTCGACGTAGACCACCCGAGCCTGCTTGTTCGCTCGCTGGACGATCTGGTGGGTGTTCTCGGCGGTGGGCAGCCCGGAACCGCAATCGAGGTACTGGTCGATCCCGGCCTGGTCGGCGAGGAACCGGCAGGCCCTGTTGAGGAATCCCCTGTTGCCCCTCGCGATGTGCACGGCCTCCGGCACGACCTGGTTGATCTTGACCATGACCTGCCGGTCGACCTCGTAGTAGTTCTTGCCCCCGAGGAAACCGTCGTAGACGCGGGCGATGCTCGGCCTGGCCGGGTCGAGCGGATCCAGCCCAGCGGGGACTTGGCTCGGCGACTTCGACGCTGCGTCCGCCATCTCGACCTCGCTGATCGGAAAACCGGGTGTGGTGGCCAGCACAGCGTAGTACCGGTGGGACGAGGTGCGGCCTGCCGGTTGCCGGTTCGCGATGTTCCGAGGTCGCGGAGCCGTCGTCACCACCCTTGCGGAAGGCCGGGCCGATAGGTGCCGAAGGTCCATTCGAACCCCTCCGGATCCTCGACGCGGCAACGGAAGTTGCCCCATTCGTTGCCTTCTGGCTCCCACACCGCGGTGGCACCGGCTGCCATCGCGCGCCCGTACACGTTCTCGACGGCCGCCTGGTCGGCGAGAATGACGTAGAGCCCGAGACCGCACGTGTCGCCCTTGCGTGGCGCGCGTTGGTAGCCGGACCGGTCACTGAAGACCACGATCGCCGTCTCGCCGATCCGTAGTTCGGAGTGGGCGACCCCGCCGGAAGCGTCGGGGAATCTCGTGGTCGTCTCGAACCCGGCCACCGAACCGAGCCAGTCGATGGCCGCCGGTGCGTCGCGGTATCCGAGGTAGGCCGAAAGCCCTGCTGTCGCCTGCGGGTGCACCGTCTTGTCGTGCTCGCTCTTGTTCGTCATGACCCCAGCGTCCCCGCCAAAGCGGTCAGTACACGTCCGCAATAGCCGACGATTGCCGATTCATCCCGTTCGTATCCACAGTGGACATTCCGGGGGCACGCCGGCACCGGAAGTAAGCGCACCGCAAGTCAGGCGGGCAGCACCGGGGCCGCCACGAGCCGGTCGGTCGCGGCCTCGATGTCGGCCAGCTCGTCGTCGACGGTCGCCGCGACGCGATCGAAGGCCGCGATCGCCTCGCCGAGCGCGCAAGCCGCCGCGTGCCACGGCGGGGTGTGCCGTGGCATGGTGTGGATGGTCGTGACGGCTTGTTCGGCGGACTCGGCGACCTCGACGTACCGGCGGGCCGCGGCGAAGCCCAGCTCGTCGAGCCGGTCGCCGATGAGGTCCAGCCCCGCGACGAACCGCCGTGTCTGATCGAGTACCCACTGGAGTTGGCACAGATCAGCGCGCGCCTGGTCGAGTTCACGAGCGAACCGCGCGAACGCACCGGGTTCCCTCAGCCGGTCGATGTCGGCCTCGACCGCCTCGATGGCCGCTTCGATGCACGGGACGGTGGCGGCAAGCCGGTCGCCGTAGTGGTAGAAGCTCGCGGGGTCGGTATCGTCGGTGTCGGCGATGAGAGTCAGTGGCCACGGGCGCGTTCCCGCTCTCCGCCGCGCCTGTCTTCCGTCCTCTACGGGCGCTACCGCTTGCACCGCCTCGGCAAACCGTCTGCACCGGGCCGCCGCCGCGGCGAGGGCGGGGTGCCGGATGCACCACGATTCGCCGGAACCGAACACGACGTACCGAACCCGGTTGTTGTTCCCAGCCATGCGGGGGATCCCTCCTGAACGCGCTTTCGCGGTCCGAGGATCACCAACAGCGCTTACGTGTGGCTTTCTTCGCCGCCACGCCGCCACGGAGCCTTGAGGGGGCAGTCAAAAAGCCCCGCACCTGCTTGGCGCGGGGCTCTGCTCGCCCGGTGCGCCGGTGCCGGGCCGACACCGGCGCACCGTGGGACTCGTCGTGGAGGGGCTACGGATCAGGGTCCAGGTCCGGTGCCGTCGTCACGCCCGGCGACGCGTCCGGGCACCTGGTCGTGCCCGCGCCGTGGGCAGGTTCGCTAGCGCAGATCGAGACTTCCCGAGCGAGCGGCGGCCATCAGCAGCTTCCACTCCGATTCGGGAAGCCGCAGCGCACCGGCCTTCGGGTTCTTCGAGTCACGCACAGCCATTCCCTCATTGAGGAATGCGACCTCCACGCAGTCGTTGCCGCCGCCGCTGTAGGTGCTTTTGCGCCAGCTCGCACGGGAGAGATCGTCAACCATCCAAGGACTCCGTTCTCAAACGTTCTCATATCCACGTCTGGTCAGGTCATAGGGCGTCGCAAGAGGCAAGAAGCACGTGGGTAAGCGACGCGTGGGACCGATAGGACCACAACATAAATGTGAAAGTTTGCGTTTTAGTTGATGTAACAAGCACGGAGTATAGGACTCCGAGCAGGAGAGTCAACTAAAACGCAAGACCACGGACATTGTTACCCCCTTCCGGGGTGAGAGCAGCAGCCACATCACTTTCCGCAACCAGATGGGGCCCCTGATCCAAGGGCAAGTCTGCCACCACCTCACCCGGCGTCGTCAAGCGACCGGCACTATCGGACGGATGTCCGGGGAACGAAGCAGGGAGTGGCTCTGTCGAAGATCGGACATCCCGCCCAAGTAGCTGATCGTTACGCTAACTGTCCGCAAACCCCATGAACACAGCGCGAAATCGTTCGGCGGCCTCCGGCACCGCGCACCAGCCCCCTCGCCCCGGTCGGCGACACCCACGGAAAAACCGGGTTTCCTCTTCGAACACAAACGCACCCCACCGAAAATATTCAATTCGAGGACGAACAGGTAAATACACCGAGACATATGCCGCGCACTTCGCTCCACCCGGCTCGAAATCAGGTGAGCTGGACGTTCTCCGAGAGATAGAACGATTCTCCGGACCGATGCGCACGCATTCTCGGCGCGACCGGCACCGGATGCCAGCCACAATGGAGGGTGTTAGCCCGGGGCCTGCTCTTGAACTGCCTGTTTCTCCATCTCGTCCATCATGGGCTGGAGAAGTTCGGCGGAGTCGATGCCGAGCGCGCGCACGATGGCCACGAAGCTCAGTATCCCCGGATTGATGAGGCCGCCCTCGGCATACGAAAGCACCCTGCGCGAGACACCGCTTCGGGCGGCGAGTTCGTCGAGGGTCAGTCCACGCTCGGTCCTCACGCGTTTCAGCGCGCGGCCGAGTGCACTGAGTCGGGGATCGGGAGGTCGACGCGCTGGCACTTGATCATCTGAGTACGGAGTGAACCCTGTTGTCAGTGCTCAATCCTGCTACTTTTTACAGCACGTCACTCCGCTCACTCGTCCTGGCCCCCCTGTGGACGTGGGCCACGCGCCGCTCACAACCGGCTCAGCTTCTCCAGCAGTTCGGCGGGATCGATCTCGGTGATTCCCCTGCTGCCGTCGACCGGCACGAGGAGGCCGTCGGCGGGAGCCGGAATCTCACCGAGGTCGTGAATGCTGTCGTCGATCCACACCCACGGCCGTCCCCCGGCATACGCCCTGATCGCGGGCAGCTTGTTGAACTGGACGGCGAGAAACGGCCACGGCTCCTCAGGCAGGCCGAGCGCGGGGGCGAGGGCGATGTGCGCGTTGTGCGACCAGGCCGTCGTCCACACGATGTCGAACCGCCGTGCGAGCTCACGCACCGACTCCGCCGCTCCGACCGGGATCCGCACCTCCCTCGCCCAGCGCCGGTAGGCGCTCACGGTGTGCGTCTCCACCGGAACGACGGGATTCTCCAGCACCAGCACGCCGTCGATGTCTAGCATGGCCAGCGGCCGGGGTTCGGTTGCCGAGGTTGTCATGTCCGCCTTCACAGATCGAGTACCAGCCGGCCGGAGCGGCTGCGGGACACGCAGATCATCATCGTGTCACCGGCATCCCGTTCGTCCTGGCTGAGGATGGAGTCCCGGTGCTCGGGTTCGCCTTCCAGCACCGCCGTCTCGCAGGTGCCGCAGACCCCGTCGAGGCAGGAGTATCGCGGCCCGAGCCCAGCGGCCTCTACGGCATCCACAATGGACTGGTCACTGCCGACCTCGATGGTGACGCCCGACCTGCGGCAGTCGACCTGGAACGCACCGGGCTCAGCCGAAGAGTCCAGCGCCTTCGCGGCGAACCGTTCGACCCGCAGCGCGATCCCGCGCGCCCGGCACGCCGCCTCGACAGCCGTGATCAGCGCTTCGGGCCCACAACAGTAGACAACCCCTCCCGGCTCGGCCCAGTCGAGCGCGGCGGCGAGGTCGAGCAGCCCCGTCTCGTCCTCCGGGCGCACGAGAGCGTTGTCCCCGAACCGTTCGATCGCGGGGAGAAACGCCATCGAATCCCGCCTGCGGCCGCCGTACAACAATCGCCATGGGGCACCGCCGGTCCTGGCGACGGCGTGCACCATCGGCAGGATCGGCGTGATCCCGATGCCTCCCGCGATGAACAGGTACCGCGAAGCGTCGGCGAGTGGGAAGTTGTTCCTCGGTCCACGGGCCGTGAGGACGTCGCCTGGCCGCAACGTCCGGTGGATCCACGCCGATCCGCCTCTGCTGGCCGGTTCGGCGAGCACCGCGACCGTCCAGGTGGTCGTGTCCGCCGGGTCGCCGCACAACGAGTACTGCCGTTCGAGGCCGTTGCCGAGCAGCAGGTCGATGTGGGCACCCGGCTCCCACGGCCGCAGCTCACCGCCATCGGGATCGGCGAGAACCAGCGAAAGCACCCCTTCGGCCTGCCAGGTCATGGCGGTCACCCTGACCTGTCGCTGCTCGTGCTGGAGATCGGCGCGGCGAGGTTCTGCCGCGATTCCGGCGGTCACGTCGTCCTCCTCGTCAGCGAGCCGGGGCGTTGGCAGGCTCGTCCCGCACGCTGATGTAGTTGCCTGCCTCGATGCGGAACGACACGGTGTCCCCGGAATCGGGGTGGAGCACAACGCCGGCGGGATCACCGCCTTCCGCGACGAGTTTCGCCTGCTTGGCCATCATCCTGCGCAGCATCGTGACGCCCTGGTCGGTCGTCGTGAGGAACTCCCGCGAGCGGCTCGCCACATCACCCTGCGACTTCTGCGCCTCGTAGTCACCCGGGTATCTCCTGTGTTCCGCCTCGCCGAGCTCGTGCCACAGCTTGCCGCCGACCCTGCTGCGCTCCTCGGTCAGGGCGTCGGGATGATCGACCCTCGCGAGGGTGAACACCTTGCAGTTGGTGTCGTCGAAGGGAACGACCCAGCCGACGAACCTGGCGGGTCCCGCCGCGGTGAGTTTGGGGCTCGCCACGAGCCGGATGTTGGGGAAGACGACCTCGGTGACCCTGTCGAGCTGTTCGC
This sequence comes from Prauserella marina, assembly GCF_002240355.1. Classification (GTDB taxonomy): domain Bacteria; phylum Actinomycetota; class Actinomycetes; order Mycobacteriales; family Pseudonocardiaceae; genus Prauserella_A; species Prauserella_A marina. The sequence goes on along the minus strand of NZ_CP016353.1, from coordinate 1,256,196 downwards.
GCTCGGTGAGCTGGCGGAACGAGCGCACCCTGACGCCGACCTGCGTGTACTCGAACTTGCATTCGGGCAGGATCGCCATGGCCGGCACGAACTGGGTTCCGCTGAAGCGGGCGTGCAGGATCGGGACGTGGAACGGGTCGAGCACGTTCTCCCAGTGGTAGAGCCAATTGAAGTCCAGCTCGGCCGGTCCGCCACCGCCGAAACTGTTGTCGTCGGCGATGATCGTGCCGAAGCTGTCGTCGTCGAGCACGTCGTACACGGGGAAGGCCGGTTTCCGGTCGGGCGGTCCCAGATAGGCGAAGAGCAGCCCGTGATACTCCCTCACCGGATACCAGGGTTGCCTGACCCGGTCCCTGTGCCGTCCGTTGTCCGGCTCGCACGGCTGCTCAAGGCAGCGTCCCTCCGGGTCGAACAGCCAGCCGTGGTAACAGCAGCGAATGCCGTCGTCCTCGACCCCGCCGTAGTACAGCGACGCTCCCCTGTGCGCGCAGTCGGGAGCGAGCAGACCTGCCCTGCCCGACTTCGTCCTGAACAGAATCAGGTCCTCGCCGAGGATCTTCAGCCGCTTCGGCGTCGTCGTCGCGTCACTGGTGAGCGCGACGGGTTGCCAGTACCGGCGCAGCACCTCGCCGTAGGGGGTGCCGGGACCGACCTTGGACAGTTCCGGCAACGTGCTGCCCTGCGGGCGCCCGTACGCGGTTCCAACGTCCACCGTGCTCTCCTTACTTTCTAGTTGCCGTTCAGCGCTGGTGCCGAGGTCGCGCCCAATTCCTTGATCGCGCGGAACACGTCGGCCCGCAGATGCGCGAACTCGGGTGTTTCCTTGGTCGTCACCTGGTCGCGGTCGTCGCCGAGGTCGACGTCGACGATGCGGTCGACATGCGTCGGCGGCTTGGACAACACCACGACACGGTCGCCGAGATAGACCGATTCGTCGATGTCGTGGGTGACGAACATGATCGTCACCTCGAACTCGCGCTTGACCTTGAGGACGAGGTCTTCGAGGTCGGCCCTCGTCTGTGCGTCGACGGCCGCGAAGGGTTCGTCCATCAGCAGCAGCTTGGGCCGGTAGGCAAGCGCCCTCGCGATCGCGACCCGCTGCTGCATTCCCCCAGAAAGCTGCCACGGGTGCTTGTCGGCGAAATGGTCGACGCCGACGGCTCTCAGCGACTCCTCGGCAAGCCGGTCGCGCTCCGCCTTGGCGGTTCCCGCGTTGGACAGCGGGAAGGTCACGTTGTCGTGCACGGTGCGCCACGGCATGAGCGACCTGCTGTAGTCCTGGAACACCATGGCGAGCCCGGCGGGGGGACCCGCCACGGCGGCGCCCTCGAAGAGCACCGCCCCGTTGGTCGGCGCCATCAGGCCCGCGACACATCGCAGCAACGTCGTCTTCCCGCAGCCGGAAGGTCCGACGACGGTGAGGAACTCACCGCCTCGCACGTCGAAGCTCAGCTCGTCGATCGCGCGCACCGCCGAGGGGCCCGAACCGTAGGTGACGCCGAGACCCTGCACGCTCATCAATGGGGCCACGGCTCAGTCCTCCGCGTTCCCGAGGTCTCCGACGAAGGCGCCGAGGTCGACCTCGTCGCCCTCTTCGAGCAGCCCGTACTTGGTCATCAGCGTGAGGAGCCGTTCGAGGTCGTCAGCCGAGAACGAGCCCGCGTAGCCCTGTAGCGGAAGTTCGGAGGTGACCGAAGGCTCGTAGCCCGCGAGTTCCTTCTGCAGTTCCCTGTCGTAGTCGGGATTCTCGCGAAGGTAGTCGGCCGCGCGCTTTTCCTGTTCCCTGAATTTGCCGATGGTTTCCGGGTTCTGCTCGTAGAACTCGGCCGTGGCGACGACGCCGCCCTGGGGCAGTCCGGTGAGGGCTGGAATGTCGTTGAAGTCGACGACCTGGCGCAACGGGGTGTCCGGGTTGGCGCGCTGCGCCGCCGCGAACGGCGCGGGCAGCCAGCCGAGGTCGATGTCGCCGCGTTCCAGCGCCGAGGCCATGTCGCTGAACGACACCTCGGTGAGGGTGACGTCCTCCAGTGTGAGCCCCTCGGTGGCCAGCGCCTCTCCGAAAAGGACGTTGCCGTATCCGCCGACCGCTGAGACACCGATGGTCTTGCCCTTGAAGTCCGCGATCGAGGTGACGGGCGAATCCTTGGGCACCCAGACCGTCTGGATGTCGGGCTCCAGTTCCTGGATGCCGCTGACCATGCGCAACGGGATACCCGAGCGCAGCGCGGTCACCGTCGTCACGTAGGTGAGGTAGCCGATCGAGGTCTCGCCGTTGGCCATGAGCGGCGTCAACATGGTGTCGGACTGGAGCTTCTTGACGCTCAGATCGACACCGGCCTCGTCGAGGTAGCCGAGTTTGTCGGCCGCCATGACCTCGCGGGACACGATTCCGGTGCTGACCGTGCCGTACACGAATGAGGCTCCCTCGTCCGCCGAGGGCGTGGATCCGCCACAACCGGCGAGTCCGGCAGCGCCGAGCAGCAGTGCGACGATCGCCGTCGCACGACGTCGGTAACCCATGCGAATCTCCTTTGATTGCAGTCGTTCGGGAAGGGTGGGAGGTTTCAGTGGCCGGTCCCGGCGCGGGCCTTGGCATGCCAGCCGAGTACCCGCCGTTCCAGCAGGTTGAGTCCGAGGTTGAGCAGGTAGCCGAACACCGCGAGCAGTAGCAGTCCAGCCCACATGTCGAGGAACCGGAACTGCCGCTGGGCGTAGAGGACGAAGTAGCCGATGCCGTCGCTGGCCGCGAGCATCTCGACCACGATCATCACGATCAGCGCGACCGCGCTTCCGATGCGCAGCCCCGCGAAGATGTGCGGGGACGCGCTGGGCAGCACGATGCCGAACACTCTCTTGCGCGCGGGCACCCGGTGGACCTTGCACATGTCGAGCAGTGCGGGTTCGACGGACCGAACGCCCTCGACGGTGTTGATGAGCACGGGGAAGGCCACCGCGACCGCGATGACCGACATCTTCATCGCGTCGCCGATGCCGAGCAGGACGACGAAAAGCGGTACCTTCGCGGCCGAGGGGATCGAGCGCAGGAAGTGGATGAGCGGGTACAGGGTGTCTCGCAGTGGCCGCAGCAGTCCGATGGCGACACCGAGAACGACGGCGGCGAGAGCCCCGATCACGAAGGAAGGAACGACCCTCACGATGCTGGGCCACACGGTGCCGATCAGGCTGTCACTGAGGAAGAGCTGGTAGGCGGGGCCGCCGAACCATTCGTCTCCGATGTGGACAAGAACCTCGGAAAGAGGTGGCACGAAGATCGAGGACAGCGCTCGCGCGCCCGCCTCCCACAGCAACGCCGCCACGAACAGCACCACGACGCTGAGACCAGCCGTGCGTGCGCGAGCGCCGAGTTTGCTCGTCGTTATGGTCACGACGCCTCCTTCCGGCCGGCGATGCTCCACGAGAACGCCCGCCGCTCCCCGATGTTGAGCAGCAGATTGAACGCGAGTCCGATCAGGCCGGTGAAGAACGCGCCTGCGTAGACGTCGGCCTTGCGGGTCACCGCTTCCTGCGCTTCGACGAGCCATTCGCCGACCCCCGCGACACCGCCGCCGATCAGCTCGACGCCGATGGCGACAAGCAACGCCGCCGTACAGGCGATCCGGACTCCGGTGTAGATGGCCGGTGCCGCGCTGGGAAGGCTCACCTTGAACAGCACCTGGTTGCGGGAGAACCCGTAGGAACGAGCACTGTCCTTTGTCACCGGATCGACGTCGCGGACCGCGTAGATGGTGTTGTAGAGAACGATCCAGAAGGCGGCGTAGGCGACGAGGAACAGCTTCATCGTCATGCCGGTTCCGAACAGGAGCAAGGCCGGTGGGATCACCGCGACCGCGGGAATGGGGCGCAAGAGCTCGATCAACGGACTGGTCACGGTGAGCGCCCATTTCGAACTGCCGAGCAACACTCCACAAGGGACGGCGAGCGCGATCGCGATGGCGAGCCCGAGCAGGGCGCCCACGACGGTGATGCCCACGGCGCTGAGGAAATCACCGTCGGCGAACAGAGTCACCATGCGCGAGAGGATCGTCGTGGCTCTCGGCAAGGTCTGTTCGGAAAGGCCCGATGTCCGGGAGAGAACCTCGATCGCAGCGAAGAAAAGTACGAAACCGAGAGCGCCGAGCCACAAGGCACCACCGCGACGCCTCGCGGATCGTTCTCTGCGCGGCGCGGAGCCCCGCAGGTCGGGCGGCGAGCCTGGCGGTGCCGCCTGTTCCGCCGTACTGGCACTGCTCATGAGCATCCTCTCTGGCGTGACACGCCGTTGATTCAGGCCGGTCCAGGATGCGGACAAGATCGGGTGGGAGATGCTGCGCCGAACCGCGGCACTCGCGCACTATCGCCGTCGCGCTGATGGCGAACCAAGACCGATTCTCATTGAATGAGAAGCGGCGGTCAGTTCTCCGGAGTGGCTTCGACCAGGTAGCTGAGCATCCTCGTGGGTCCTGGTGGCGGGGTCCTGCTCAGTTCCCGGCTGATGCCGCGGGCGGCGGCGAACAGCACGGGAAGGTGGTTCATCGGCTGCGCGTGCTGACTCGGCACGATGACGCCGAGCGCGGCGACCACGGTGTTGTCGGGGCCGGGAACGGGAACGGCGATGCTCAGAGCGTCGGGGTCCACATAGCCGTCACAGACGATGTAGCCGTTGCGCCTCGCCGATGCCCACAGATCCCGGAGTTGCGCCGGTTTCACCGGAGTCCTGCTGTTGTACTTCCGCAACGGAGCCGACAACGCGGCTTCCTGCACGTCCCTCGGGGCGTGGGCGAGCAGGATCAGGCTGCCTGCCACGGCGTTCGAACTCACGCGCATACCCGGGGTGAGCAGAATGCGACCGAACGCGTTGTGAGCTTTCAGCCGCTCGATGATCAGCACTTCGGTGCCCTCGCGGACGTCGAGAAACGTGTGCTGCTGAGTCGCCGCGTGCACGTCTTCGAGAAACGGCATCGCCGCCTCACGCAATTCACGTGCTCCCGGCGCGTTGATCGCGATCTGCCACAGTCTCATCCCGACCTTGATGCCGTGTTTCCCGTCGCGTTCCAGGAATCCGACGTCGAGCAACTGGCCGACGAGGCGATGTGTGGTGGGCACCGGCAATTCCGCCCTGCGCGCGAGCTGGGCGACCGTGAGCACCCTCCGGTCGTGTTCGAAAGCGTTGAGCACTCTGGCCACTCGTGAAAGGACCGTGTCACCTGCCATGTTCCGCGCCATTGCGAAGCAGCCTTTCCTTCATTGCGGTCGCGCGTGCCCCCAGGTGTCGCGCGAACGCTACCTGGTCGGCGACCGTGGATCGGGCAAAGCGTGAGCGAAAACCCAGTGAGAGCCACGTTTTCCGGCTTGATCGCTCTGCGCTGTGATCGCGGCGTCGCTGGCAGCGAGAAAGCGGGAGGAAACCTCGGGCCCTCTTGACAGCGACATCGCTCCACAGCCATGCTCAAAATCGTATACGACATCATGCACGATTTGGCGCGAGGAGATCTCCAGTGACGAGCGACGCGGTGACAGCGGCCCTCGGACATCGGCCAGGCAAGGTGATCGCCGTCCACCTGAGCTACCGCTCCCGCGCGGAACAACGCGGCCGAACCCCTTCCCAGCCCTCGTATTTCCTCAAGACCAGCTCCTCGGTGACCGGGTCAGGCACCGTGGCCCGGCCGGAAGGCACCGAACTGCTCGGCTTCGAAGGCGAGATCGCGCTCGTCATCGGCAAGCCTGCCTTGCGGGTTGCCCCGGAAACGGCGTGGGAGCACGTCGGCTGGGTCACCGCGAGCAACGATCTCGGACTGCACGATCTGCGCTACGCCGACAAAGGGTCGAACGTACGCTCCAAGGGCGGCGACGGCTACACCCCGCTCGGCCCTGACCTGATTCCAGCCGAGCACCTGCGTCCCGATCGCATCGGCATCCGGACCTGGCTCGACGGCGCGCTGGTCCAGAACGACACGAGCGCGGGCCTGCTCTTTCCGTTCGCTCTGCTGATCGCCGACCTCTCCAGGGTGATGACGCTGGAGCCGGGCGACGTCATCCTCACCGGAACGCCGGCCGGTTCCTCCGTCGCCCAGCCGGGGGCGCGCATCGACGTCGAGGTGTTCAGCCTCGACGATCCCACCACGACCTCGGGCAAGCTCAGCACGACCGTCACCGAAGGTCCTCCGCTTCCCGGCTGGGGACATCCGCCCACAGTGGACGAATCACAACGCGCCGACGCATGGGGAACCCCGGTCGCGAGCGCGCGACCGGTGCTCACCGAGGCGATACGGGAACGACTCCACGGCGTCGCGGTCGCGACACTGTCGGTACAACTCCGCAAGCGCGGATTCGACCACGTCTCCATCGAAGGGGTCCGCCCGCTGGTTCCCGGCAGCACGATCGTCGGCACGGCACGGACCCTGCGCTACGTGCCTTATCGCAAGGATTTGTTCGCCGAGCACGGTGGCGGCTTCAACGCTCAGAAGCAGGCCATCGAATCCGTCGGCGCGGGTGAGGTACTGGTGATGGAGGCAAGGCAGGACCCCAGCGCGGGCACCCTCGGCGACATCCTCGCGTTGCGAGCCAAAGTGCGCGGCGCGGCGGGCATCGTCACCGACGGTGCCGTGCGCGACGCGGGCCCGGTCGGCGAACTCGGCCTTCCCGTGTACTGCGCGGGCACCCACCCCGCCGTGCTCGGCCGAAGGCACGTTCCGTGGGAAACCGACACCACCATCTCGTGCGGAGGGGCGACCGTGTGCCCTGGCGACATCATCGTCGCCGACGACGACGGAGCCATCGTGATCCCGCCTTCGCTCGTGGCCGAAGTCCTCACCGCGGCGGAAATCCAGGAGCAGGAGGAGACCTTCATCGCCGAACGCGTCGCCGACGGCGAATCGGTCGAGGGCCTCTACCCGATGGGGCCGCGCTGGAAAGCCGCATTCGAACAGTGGCGCGCCGAGCGGCGCTGAGGTACGGGCCGACAATCATGACCATTCAGGAAAGGACACCATGAGGTACCGCTCCGACCCGGCGCAGATCCGGGGTGCCATCGCACCACTGTTCACCCCGTTCTCGGACGATGGCGACGTCGATCACGACGGCCTTCGCGCGATGGTGCGCTGGCAGCTCGCCAACGGATCGCGCGGCATCTCCATCGGCGGCTCGACGGGTGAACCGTCGTCACAGTCGGTCGCCGAACGCGCGGAAGCGATCCGTACCGTTGCCTCGGAAGTCTCCGACACGGTGCCGTTCCTGCCCGGTACGGGATCGGCGAAACTCGACGAGACGCTGGAGCTCACCTCCGTGGCGGGCGAAGCGGGCGCCGACGCCGTGCTCATCATCACGCCGTACTACACCCGGCCCACTCAGGAAGCGCTGTATTCCTGGTACTCCACGGTGGCCCGCGAGTTTCCCAGCCTGCCGATCGTGGCCTACAACGTGCCCGTGCGCACGGCCGTCGAAATCGCGCCGGACACGTTCGCGAGGCTGTACCGCGACCACGACAACATCGTCGGCATCAAGGAAACCACAAAGGACTTCGAGCACTTCTCCCGCGTCATGCACCTGTGCGGCAAGGACTTGCTCATGTGGTCTGGGATCGAGCTGCTGTGCCTGCCGCTGATCGCGCTCGGCGGGGTCGGCTTCATCTCGGCGCTGTCGAACATCGCACCGGCCACCGTCGCGCGCACCTACGACGCGGCCGTCGCGGGTGACTGGGACACCGCGCGAGAACTCCACTACGGTGTTCACCCGCTCGTCGACCTCCTCTTCGCCGAGACCAACCCGGCTCCTGCGAAGTGGCTGATGGCCCAGCGCGGACTCATCTCCTCAGGGTTCGTCAGGCCGCCGCTGCTTCCGTTGAGCGAGAAGGGACAGCAGCGCGTCTGCGAACTTGCCGCGCGGGCCGAGCGGTACCTGACACCCGTCGACGAGGGGAACCCAGCATGAGCACCACGGCCGACAAGGCGACCACCGGGCCCCGGCCCGAAACGCTTCCCAGCAGAATCCGGCACTACATCGGCGGACAGCTGACCGATTCCGTCGACGGGGCGAGCTTCGAGGTCATCGAACCGACCACCAACACCGGCTACCTCTCGGCGGCCGCCGGCGGAAAAGCCGACATCGACGCCGCCGTCGCCGCTGCCCGAACCGCCTTCGACAGCGGTCCGTGGCCACGGATGAAGAACAGAGAACGGGCCAGGATCCTGAACAGGGTCGCCGACGCCATCGAAGCCCGCGACGACGAACTGGCCACAATGGAATCCTTCGACACCGGGCTTCCCATCACTCAGGCCAGGGGGCAGGCGAGACGAGCCGCGGAGAACTTCCGGTTCTTCGCCGACCTCGTCGTCGCCCAAACCGACGAGGCGTACAAAGTCCCCGGCATGCAACTCAACTACGTCAACCGCAAACCGGTCGGCGTCGCGGGACTCATCACCCCGTGGAACACGCCGTTCATGCTCGAATCGTGGAAACTGGCTCCCGCGCTGGCCTCGGGCTGCACCGTCGTGCTCAAACCCGCGGAGTTCACCCCACTCAGCGCGTCGCTGTGGCCTGCGATCTTCGCCGAAGCCGGTGTCCCCGATGGGGTGTTCAACATGGTCAACGGCATCGGGGAGGTCGCTGGTGACGCCCTCGTCAAACATCCCGATGTCCAGCTCCTTTCCTTCACCGGCGAGACCACGACGGGCAAACTCATCGCGCGCAACGCGTCCGGTCACCTCAAAGCGCTTTCCATGGAACTCGGCGGCAAGTCACCGGCGGTGATCTTCGCCGACGCCGATCTCGAAGCGGCGCTCGACTCGACACTGTTCGGCGTGTTCTCGCTGAACGGGGAACGCTGCACCGCCTCGTCCCGCATCCTCGTCGAACGCGCCGTCTACGACGAATTCGTCGCCCGCTACGCCGAGCGGGCTCGTGCCATCAAGGTCGGCGATCCCGCCGATCCCGCGACCGAGGTCGGCGCACTGGTCCATCCCGAGCACTACGAACGCGTGCTCGGCTACGTGGAAGCGGGCAAGGCCGAGGCCCGGCTCGTGGCCGGCGGCGGGAAACCGGACCACCTCCCGCACGGCAACTATCTCGCTCCGACGGTGTTCGCCGACGTTCCTCGTACCGCGAGGATCTTCCAGGAGGAGATCTTCGGCCCCGTCGTCGCCATCACCCCTTTCGACACCGAGGCCGAGGCCGTGGAACTCGCCAACGACGTCGCCTACGGGCTTGCCGCCTACGTGTGGACCAACGACCTCAGACGAGCGCATCTCGTCGCTGGCCGGATCGAGGCTGGGATGGTGTGGATCAATTCGCACAACGTCCGCGACCTGCGGTCCCCGTTCGGCGGAGTCAAGGCATCCGGGCTCGGCCACGAAGGCGGCTATCGGTCGCTCGACTTCTACACCGAGGAGCAGGCCGTGCACGTCGCGCTCGGTGACGTGCACACCGCCCGGTTCGGCGCGGGAGGCTACAACGACGACGACCCGTTCTTTTCCGGAAAGCGCGCAGGCCGTTGAGCCGCGACCAAAGGAGATCCAGTGTGAGCAGCTCCGCCCCCGTCCCCGACATCGTCCGCTGCGCCTACATGGAACTGGTGGTGACCGATATCGCCGCCTCTCGCGAGTTCTATGTGGACATTCTCGGTCTTGTGGTGACCGAGGAGACCGAAACCGAGATCCACCTGCGTTCACTGGAAGAGTTCATTCACCACAATCTCGTGTTGCGCCAAGGATCCCAGCCCGCGGTAGCCGCGTTCGGGTTCCGGGTGCGCGGCGAGGCCGACCTCGCGAAGGCGGAGACCTACTATCGCGAGCTCGGCTGCGAGGTCCGCCGTACCGAGGCCGGTTTCCGCAAGGGAATCGGCGAGGTCGTCAGGGTACTGGACCCGCTTGGCTTCCCCTACGAGTTCTTCTTCGACACCGAGCACGTGGAACGGCTGACGTGGAACTACGAGCACCATGGTGCCGGTGCGATCGTCCGCCTCGACCACTTCAACCAGGTCTACCCCGATGTCGACACCGGTGCCCGGTACCTGGAAGGTCTCGGGTTCCGGCGAACCGAGGACATCAGGGACAGCGAGGGCGTCACCTACGCGGCATGGCTGGCCCGCAAGGACACCGTGCACGACACGGCGCTCACCGGCGGTGCGGGACCGGCAATGCACCACGTCGCGTTCGCGACCCACGAAAAGCACAACATCCTCTACATCTGCGACAAGCTCGGAGCGCTTCGTCGTTCGGACTCCATCGAGCGCGGCCCCGGGAGGCATGGTGTCTCCAATGCCTTCTATCTGTACCTGCGCGACCCGGACGGGCACAGGGTGGAGATCTACACGCAGGACTACTACACAGGTGACCCCGACAATCCGCTGGTGACCTGGGACGTGCACGACAACCAGCGCAGGGACTGGTGGGGCAGCCCCGTGGTGCCGAGCTGGTACACCGAGGCGTCGACCGTACTTGACCTCGACGGCAACCCCGTCCCGGTACGAGAACGTGAGCAATCCCAGGAGATGGACGTCACCATCGGCGCCGACGGCTTCTCCTATACCCGCAAGGACGACACGGCGACCGGTTTCAAGGTCGGGTCACAGCTGTGACCCAGCGCCTCGCGGCGGCGGTTACGCTAGTCGCCGCCGCGAGGCCCGAGCACCCGGAAAGGTTCATATGACGGGGACCACCTCCTCAGGGAGACAGAAGCTCTCGAAATCCGAAGCGGTCTATCGAGAGCTGCGGGACAACATCATGGCCGGACGCTACGTCGCCGGCTACCGGCTCGTGCTCGATCAGCTCGCGCGGGAACACCACGTCAGCACGGTGCCGGTCCGCGAAGCCATTCGCAGGCTCGAGGCCGAAGGACTCGTGACCTTCACCCGCAACGTCGGCGCCGAGGTCGCCGGCATCAACACCAGCGACTACGCCGACACGATGCAAACCCTCGCGTTCCTCGAAGGCGCGGCAACCAGCCTCGGCGCCAGACAACTCACTCCCGATCGCCTGCGGGAAGCCGATGAGCTCAACGACGCGATGCGTTCCATGTTGACCGGCGAATTCGACCCTGTGCGGTTCACCCAGCTCAACGAACAGTTCCATCAGACACTGTGCAGCGCATGCCCCAACCGGCACTTGCTCGACCTCCTCGGCCAGGAGTGGCAGCGCATGTCGTTCGTCCGCCGCTCCAGCTTCACCTTCATGCCCTCACGAACCGAGGCGTCGGTTCGGGAACACGACGAGTTGCTCACCCTGATCCGTTCGGACGCACCCGAAGCGGAGATCGAATGGGCAACCCGGCAGCACAAACTCCACACCGTCGACGCCTACCTGGCCGCCCGCAACACACCGACCGCGCAAACCACCTCCTGACTCGGCTCTCTCCGGCCGCTCCCCCGTCGCATCACTCCACCGATTCTTCACGCGCCTGACTCGGCCCTCCTTCCGTCCAACGCACCTGACGCGGCCCTCCTTCCGTCCGACGCACCTGACTCAGCCCGCCTTCCATCGCACGAGCCCGGTGGGCTCCAGCCACCAACCCGGCCGGGTGCCGGGCACACCGCGCCTGGCAGCCCTAGCCACACCTCACCCGGGTGACTCCAGCCGCAGCAGCCCTGGTCAGACCATCCCGCCGGTCGGAGCCACGCCGAGCCTGGTCGACGGCACTCACAACCGGGCCACGTAGCCAAGTGAAGGATCCGGCACTCGGCCCGTCACGTCGCCGTTCCCGGTATCCACCTACCAGAGACCTGACCGGACACAGGCCCCGGCCAGGGCCGAAACAGCCACTGATCCGGCGCACTCCAAACCAAACACGGCGCTCCACCACCGCACTCCGCCGTCGCGCTCCGGACCGCGCTCCGGCGTCGCAGCATCTCCAGAGTTCAGACTGCGTCGAACACCGCCATCGTCTCCCGCGAGATCGACGACCCACACCAATAGCGCGACCACGAGACCGCCCGTACGAGCCATCGTGCGAACTGCCCGGCAACGGCAGCGCCCTCGTCTCTGACAACCGCACACTAATCATTCAATCTTTGAATTCAGCACCACCTTCCGAATACACGAGATTCAGCAATCTCACAACCACGATCGCTAATGCAACTAAAACCAACTCCTCGGCTCAGGCAAATAAACAGTAAGCAACCCAGCAGGACAAGATTCCCTGAAAACAAGGATCGTTTGTCGCCACTGCCCGAACGACATTCACAACCACGTCGATACGACTTCACAGTCACCCACGGCCCACCCCAGAACCACCGGAACCCACTATACCTATTTCCCCGACAATGACACCCAAGGTCGCCCGACAGGGGCATAGTCTCCCCGTTATTCACCAGCCCTTCGGTAGGTTCTCCCCATGTCAGCCGAAGAAACCAACAGGCCTGACCCGCCAAAGGACACACAAGAAAACGACCGCATGCCAACAGCGGCAGTGCGGGCGATCACCGGGCTCGCCGTCGGAGCGTTGACAGGGACGGCCATCGGCTTCGCCACCAACTGGCAGGCGGGCCTCCTCGTCGGCTGGATGGCCGGCGCGGTCGTGTTCCTACTCTGGACGTGGTTCATCATCCTCCCGATGGACTCCGGCTCGACCGCCCGCCACGCGGTCAGCGAAGACCCCGGCAGAGCCTGGACAGACCTACTGGTAGTACTTTCCGCGCTCGCGAGCCTCGGCGCGGTCTGCATGCTGCTACTGACGGACGGCAGCAAAAACATCCAAGCCGCTTTCTCCGTCGGCAGTGTCGTGCTGGCATGGGGCGCCGTCCATACGATCTTCACAACGCGCTACGCGCGCCTGTACTACACGGCGCCGGTCGGTGGAATCGACTTCAACGAGTCAGCCGCTCCGACGTACTCGGACTTCGCCTACCTCGCCTTCACGATCGGTATGACCTTCCAGGTCTCGGATACCGATCTGACCTCGAAAACCATGCGAGCCACGGCACTGAGACAATCACTGCTCTCCTATCTGCTCGGCACGGTCGTCATCGCCACGATGGTCAACCTCATCGCGGGTCTCGGCAGGTAACGCCTCGCCATCAGCACTCCGGCCCAGTTCAATACCGCTTCACTCAAGCATCGCGACCACGATGATTGTCGCGAACGGAGACTTCACTGCATTTTCCCAAATTGTTTGACACGCCAGACGGCCCTCAGTAATAGTTGAACACACATTCCAAGGAGGAAACATGAACCGAAGGCACACAAGAAACAATACCGCACACATGTCGACGACACTCGTCAGAATACGGATGACACCACCTTGACATTATCCCCTCGACACCAGAACCCACTCAGCCACATCATCTAGAACACATCTAGCCAACGGCGCTTCTCCTTTGCCACCCTGTGAACCACGTGGCGAACCACCACCCGTCACAGATCACGCATTTCCCGCACTCACGTGATTCACCCCAGCCACCAGCCGTGACCTCGCGACGAACAGCGACGCGCTCATTGACAACTACACAGTGACGGCCGACCGGTCCGGCCTTACAACCCGCCCGGCGCAACGCTCGTCGCGCCCCGCCAAGACGGGCGACGCCGACAGTCCACTGTGCCGGGTTGCCAGGGCCCGCCCATGTCGCGGGTCCCGGCGCTGGTACCGGACGCGCTTCCCGACACCGGTACCAGCGCCACAACTTTCACATGGCGCGAACGAGATGCCCGCGGCAGCTGACATTTGTCATCACGCATCGGTGACATCGCCGCACTACATCCAGAGGCTCCGTCAAGCCAGCATGGATCAGGTGAATACGGTATTGGAAGTCCGCGACGCTCGGCACAGCTACCGGGAGCAGCGGGCACTTTCCGGCGTCGACCTCGACGTTCAGGCCGGAGAATGTGTCGCCCTCCTCGGCCCGAACGGGGCGGGAAAGACGACGTTGGTGAATCTCGTCATCGGCTTGCTCCGGCCGCAGGCCGACACACGGGTCCGGCTCTGCGGTGGTGATCCCGCCAAGGCCTCGACGAGACGAAAGATCGGCGTCGTGCAACAATCCCTGGGATTTCCGACCACGCTGACGGTGTTGGAACTCGTCACGGGAGCCGCTGTCCGAGCCGGCCGTAGCCGTGCCGCGGCCGGACCCGTTCTCGCCGAACTGGGCCTCACCGAACTCGGCAAGCGCAGGGCGGCCAAGCTGTCCGGCGGGCAACGTCAACGGGTTCAGCTCGCGATGGCGTTGGTCGCCGATCCAGCCTTGCTCGTGCTTGACGAACCCACGGGGGGTCTCGACGTCCCGAGTCGGCGACGACTATGGAGCACACTGGCCGAACGCCGGGCTAGAGGCACATCCATTCTGGTGACCACCCATCTCGTCGAGGAGTCCGCGGAGGTCGCGGACGAAGTCGTCGTTCTTGATCGCGGCAGGGCTGTCGCGAAAGACCCGCCTGCCGAACTGATCGCCAAGCTCCCTGACCGGACCGTCAGTGCGCGCACCGCGCTGGATCTTGCCGTACTGCGCGGCCTCCCGGGGGCGTTGTCGGCGACACTCGACGGGCAACGGGTCACATTGGCCACCCGGGAGCCAGAGACTCTGGTGAGAGCACTACTCGCCGCCGACGACGCACTCACCGATCTGCGGGTCGAAGGTGCCAGTCTCGAAGAAGCCGTCGAAGTCGTGATCGGACAGACCACGGGAGCCGCCGCATGAACGCACGCATACTCCGCGTGGAGATCGCCGACGAACTACGCGGCATCGTGCGCGAACCCACGGCGCTGTTCTTCTCCATCGTCATGCCCGTTGCCTTCTTCGCCTTGTTCGTTTCCCTCTACGGCGATCAGTCCTCGGCAACGGTCCAGCGAGGTACCGCCATGATCGCGACGTTCGGCACATTCGGTGTGCTGACGGTCGTGCTGCTCAATCCGGGTACCGGTATCGCGGCCGACCGCGGCTCGGGATGGCTGCGGGCGAAGCGAGTGTCCGCCGTCCCGATCAGCGCCACACTGGCCGCTAAGGTCATCGCCACGATGCCGTACGCGGTGGGCGTGCTGATCGCGATGACCGCGACGGCGGCAATCACCGGCAACCTGAATGGTTCGGTCGCCGACCTCGCACGGGTATACGCGGTGCTGCTCATCGGCGCCATCCCGTTCGCGCTGCTCGGCCTCGCTGTCGGCTTTCAGACCAGCGCCAACGCCTGCGTCGCGATTCTCAACGCGATCCTGTTCCCTGCCGCGATCCTGTCGGGCCTGTGGATGCCGCTGGAGATTCTGCCGGACTTCTTCGCCGACATCGCCCAGTTCCTGCCGACCTACCATCTCGCGCAACTCGCGCTCGCTCAGTTGACCTCGGCTCCAGCGGTCGGACACCTACTGGCTCTGCTGGCTGCGACCGTCGTCATAGCTCCGCTGGCAGCTTTGTCCTATCGTCGTGCCCGACCATGAAACCTCCAGGCCGGCTCTCCAGATGGATCCACCTCATCTATCTGGTCAATCTGCTGTGGGGGCCGATCTTCGATCGCGACTCCGGCGGGGCGGATTGGGCGCTGGTCGCGGGCATCGTCGTTGTGTTCCTGCCCATGTACGTGGCATCGTGGCGCTGGCCGGCAAGAGCCCGCTGGACGGGCACCGTACCGACTACGGTCCTCGCCGCACTCACCACACCGTTCAACGCTGGTGCGGCGATCTTGTTCGTGTACGCGGCGGCATTCGCTGGATTCTCGGAGTCTCGGCGCAGCGCTCTGCGCTGGTTCATCGGACTCTCGGCCTTACTCAGTCTGACCTCAGTGCTGTCGTTCGTTCCGATGCCATGGCGGCTCTACGGGCTCATCCCCTCGCTGATTTACCTGTGGGTCATCGGTTCCCTCCAGATAAGCTGGTCAGAACGCGAACGAGCAGAGGTCGAGACGCGAATGCGGAACGCCCGCGTCGAGCACCTGGCGACGATCGCGGAACGCGAACGCATCGCGAGAGATCTCCACGACCTGCTCGGCCACTCCCTCACGGCAATCATCGTGCGGGCTCAATTGGCCAATGAACTACTCGACCGGAGCAACTCCCGGGCCGGAAGCGAGCTCACCGACATCGAGGACACCGCCCGTACCGCGCTGTCCGAGATCAGGGCGACTCTTGCCGGCTGGCGAAACGCGGGACTCGACGCCGAACTGGAGTCCGCGCAGGAAACGCTGGCCACGGTTGGCATCACGACGAGAGTTCGACGTGATGCGACACTGACAATCGTGGGTTCCACCGAACACGAACTGGCGCTCGCGCTGAGAGAAGCGGTCACCAACGTGGCAAGGCACGCGCGGGCAACGACCTGTCATATCGATGTCGGAGTCGTCGGAGACGACCTGTGTCTCGTCATCGCCGACGACGGCGTCGGCGACGGCTCCGCGCCGGAAGGCAACGGCCTGACTGGCATGCGAGAACGGATCAGCGCGCTGGGTGGCAGGGTGGAGAAAATCGTCGACGCGGGCACCACGGTGACCATCGCCGTTCCGCTCAGGGTGGCCACGTGAGCACGAATCCGCCGATCCGGGTCGTACTTGCCGAAGATCAGGCGATGGTACGCAGTGCGTTCGTGTCCTTACTGGATCTACAACCGGACGTCACCGTGGTGGCGGCAACCGCAACGGGAGAGGAGACACTCGCCGCGGTCGAGGAACACCAGCCGGATGTGCTTGTCACCGACATCGAGATGCCGCACGGCTCCGGCCTTGATGTCGCGGTGGAACTGGCTCGGAGGAAGCACCCCGTGCGCATCCTGATCGTCACGACGTTCGCCCGGGCCGGGTACCTTCGGCGCGCGCTCGACGCCAGCGTCGCCGGCTATGTACTCAAGGACGCGCCCATCGGCGAACTTATGGTCGCGCTCCGGCGCGTTCACGCGGGGGAACAAGTAATCGCGAGCGAGCTGGCTGTCGCGGCCTGGGGCCGGCCTGACCCGCTGACCGACAGAGAACGCCAACTCCTGCGAGAGGTCGCCGACGGCGCGGCGAATGCCGAGATCGCGGCCCGTCTGCACCTCGCCGAAGGAACCGTGCGCAACTATCTTTCCAGCGCGATGGCAAAACTGGGCGCGCGTAACCGGACCGAAGCGGCCAAGGCCGCAAGCGAACGCGGCTGGTTGTGAAGTGAGTCCGCCGACAGGTTCGCGGAATGACTGACAGAACGGCCTCAGTCAGGGGTCGCCCATCCGGGTAGCAGTTGACCGTGACACCCGTTGCCACAGCGGTTTCATCGGGTTGCCACGGCCTTCCACTTGTAACGTCGCTGGTCATGCGAATCACTGGAACCTCAGTGGCGGTCGCTTTTGTCGCCACGAGCCTGCTGCTGACCGGCTGCGGTAGTCAGGATTCGGTCGAGAATGCCCCGCCTGCCGACGCGGTCGAGCAGCCGGCCGTGCAGGAGGCAGGTGCTCAACCACCCGAAGCGAAGGCCGAAGAGGACAGCGAACGGGATGTATATGCGGCAACACGGCCTGGAAACTTTTCGCCGGCCATGGAGGGCGTACTCAACCGCGTGTACGTGCCCAACAGTGTCAGCAACACCGTCTCGATCATCGATCCCTCGACCTTCAAAGTCATCGACACGATCCCCGGCGGTCTGGAGCCGCAACACGTCGTTCCCTCGTATGACTTCAAGACGCTGTATGTCACGGCGGACGAGGTGCCGGGCGGCACGCTGACGCCGATCGACCCGAAGACCGGCAAAGCAGGCGAACTCATTCACGTACAGGACCCGTACAACCTGTACTTCACCCCGGATGGGAAGTCCGCGATTGTCGTAGCCGAAGCCTATAAACGTCTCGACTTCTACGAACCGCACACCTGGCGGAAGCAGGAATCGCTTCACATCGACGAGTGTGCGGGCATCAACCACATGGACTTCACCAAGGACGGCAAGCTCGCGCTCGTTACCTGCGAGTTCGCCAACCGGATGATCGTCCTCGACGTCGAAGCCAAGAAACACGTCCGGACGTTCGAACTCGATCAAACGCCGCATGGCATGCCTCAGGACAGCAGGTTGTCCCCTGACGGAAGCACCTTCTACGTCGCCGACATGCATGCCAACGGGATCTACCTGTTCGACGGCGACGCGACCAAACAGGTCGGTTTCGTGCCTACCGGGCAGGGAGCACATGGCGTGTACTTCTCGCGCGACTCCAAACGTGCCTTCATCACCAACCGCGGCGAAGGCAGCGTGACGATACTCGACACCGGCACGAACAAACCCATCGACAAATGGCACATCCCCGGTGGCGGCAGCCCTGACATGGGGTCGGTGTCCGCTGACGGAAAGCAACTGTGGCTGTCCGGCCGGCATCACAACGAGGTCTACGTGCTCGACACCGACAACGGGAACCTGCTCGCCCGCATACCCGTCGGCTCAGGACCACACGGGCTGACTTATATGCCACAACCAGGCCGCTACTCACTGGGGCACACCAGCAACATCCGCTGATCGACCTGCCTGCCGGGCCTTCCCCCGACGTTGGCCCGGCAGGCACCCCGTTCGCCATGCCGACAACCCGCCGAAGATCCCGCGTTACTGCGAAACAGACGTGGCCCGGCGGCGGCAGTCGCCGGGCTGACCGACTCCGCACGAAACGATCGCCAACAGAGCCACGCAACTTTTAAGGCCTTTCTGCGCCGTTTCTCAGGTTCAAGACGCATCGTGGGCTCGTGACCGAAAACTCCCCTCACCAGCACCAGCCGCAACCAGACCAGTCCGGACCTCAGCAAACCCCAGCCGAGCAGGGGGATGCGGGGTCGTGGCAGCCGGGCGCGCCGAAGGCGCACAAACCGAGCCCCCAGGAATCGATCGCACCCCTCGTGGACTCGCCAAGCGCACAGCAACAACGGACGGACGACGTTGCCGAGGCCACACAAGAAGCCGCGACACCCGCATGGGGCTTGGCCGCCCAGCAGCAGCCACCCCACTCTGCTACCGGCTTCGCCGGCTCGGTTCCGACGGCGCTCGCCAAACCGAAACGCAGAGTACCGGTATCGATCATCGCCACCGCGATCATCGCCGGTCTTGTCGGCGGTGGCGCCGCGCTGGGCGGCAACGCGCTCCTGTCGACGGACTCCGCCGTACCCGTACTGACGTCCCAGCCGGCATCAGCCAGCAACGTCAGCTCCAAACCTGGTTCGGTCGAGTACGCCGCCGAAGTGGCGATGAAATCAACCGTGGACATCAAGGTCCCCACAGGCCAGGGCACGGCGACAGGCACGGGCATCATCCTCTCTGAGGATGGCTACGTACTCACCAACAATCATGTCGTGGCCGGAGCATCGGAAAACGGCAAGATCCAGGTGACAGCACCGGACGGAAAGAAATACTCCGCTTCTGTCACCGGTACCGCGCCTTCGTACGACCTCGCCGTCATCAAGCTGGACGACGCCGACGGGTTGACGCCCGCGACGCTTGGTGAGTCCAGCGGTCTGAAGGTCGGCCAGCAGGTGGCGGCCATTGGTAGCCCCGAAGAACTCTCGAACACCGTTACCTCGGGAATTGTCAGTGCGCTCAGTCGTACCGTGACAGCGGGAGACGACAACGGCGAACTTGTCGTATACAACGGCTTGCAGACCGACGCGCCCATCAACCCGGGTAATTCAGGGGGACCACTCGTGAACCTGGACGGCCAGGTCGTCGGCGTAAACTCGGCCGTTGAGCCTGGTCAAAGCAGTAACGGCGGCCTACAGGCATATGGCCTCGGCTTCTCAATTCCCATCGACACCGCGAAGCGGATCGCCAACGAACTGATGCAGAACGGCGAAGCGAACAAGCCGGTGCTGGGAGTCAGCGGAAGCGTGAACCCCCAGGGAGATTCGACGGCTGAAGGGGCACAACTTGCCTCGGTACAACCTGGAAGCGCCGCCGAGAAGGCCGGAATTCGACAAGGAGACGTCATCACGAAACTCGGCGACACGTTGATCAGCTCGTACGCCGATTTGATGGCGCAGGTGCTCAAACACACTCCGGGCGAAGAGGTTCCCGTCGTGGTCAAGCATGCCGATGGTTCGACCGAGACGGTCAACGTGGCTCTCGAAAGCGCGAAAGACACACAGCAGACCACAATCACCCCACAACAGCAGAACCCGTTCGACGGTGACGGCGGTTTCGGTCGCGGAAACTGATTTTCCGGTGATGTGAGCCCGATGGGGCTCTATCACCTTGAACCCTCATGCCCGTAATCTGCCGTACCTTTGGCTGATGACCACGTGGAAAGAGTTCAGCATCTCAGCTCCGGTGATCGCCGAGGTTTTCACGCGTCGCCACGCCGCGACAAAGAACCTGTGTATGTTGGCAACCCTTCGAGCCGATGGATTTCCTCGCATCAGCCCCATCGAGCCTCGCTTCTTCGAGGATGAACTGTGGCTCGTCGGTATGCCCAACACCACCAAGTTCCACGACCTCGGTCGCGACCCGCGTTTCTGCTTGCACACGGCGACGGTCGAGACCGAGCCGAACGAAGGTGACGCGAAGCTGTGGGGCCGCGTGCGCGACGTGCAAGACAAAGAGGTACATGCGCGGTTCGCGGAAGCGATGTTCGAGGAGACCGGTTTTGATCTTCGTGGCCAGGAGTTCGAGCACCTGTACGCGGCGGATCTCATCGGAGCCTCAAGCTTGGTGACCGGCGACGACAGTCTCGACATCACGATTTGGCGGCCAGGCGAGCCAGAACGCCTCGTACACCGGTGACCCTCCGCTCGTAGCTCCAATGTGCACACAGGTAAACAACCGAGCCGCCGGCGTAACCCAGATTGCGCCGGACATCGGCGGTGAGCCGTGGCCGCGATACCCGCATTCCCGTCGGCACGGTCCGGACTCCTCGGTTCGACTCGCGCGTACGCGCGGACAACGCTCGCATGCGCGCAAGCGGGAACCGGTTCACGCCCGGCGAACTCGCGCTGGGAAAGAACACAGTTCAGTCCGTAGTGGACTCTGCTTCAGATTCATCGCGATCGGCCTCCCCTGAATGGTGTCCGATCACCGTCGGCAATCTCGTCACTCGTTCGATCTCCTGTCGCTGAGCGTCATCATCTGGGAGCCCACCGATCCCAATACCGCTCATTCGCCTCAGCGAACCCAGCGGGCTCGCACTCAGCGGGCGAAATGTCACTGGTTGAGGTGCCATGGACAAGTTCCCGTTTGCCGGGCTCCGGTTTGGCAATGTCTGCTTACGGTCTTGGTCACCACGGTGTCCACAGCCAACGACATCGAGCACAGTCCGTGCGGCACAGTCAGAGGAGGCGTGGCGGTGGAGCATCGGTACGAGGAGTTCTGTTTGGCGGACCCGCTGTTCTTCGACGAACAGCGCGGCTCGGCAGCCGAACGTTTCGCCCGGTTCACCCCGCTTCCCGAAGAGGGCTGGGCGGAGCGACAGCACGGGACATGGCGGGTTCTGCATCCACTCGGAGCGTCGTTGCCTTATCAGGGCTGGAAGATTCACGTTTCCGCGACGCTGGACAACGCCGAGCAAGTGCTCACCACAGTTTACGAGTGCCTGGTCGAACGAGCCGTCACCTTCAAGCATCTGACGGATCTGGCCGTGTTGTTGGCACGGAATTCGAAATACGCCCCTCGCGAGGCGAGCGGGAAGCTGGTCACGATCTACCCGCGCGACGACCGCGAGTTCGAGACGTTGGTGACCGAACTGGACCAGCGTATCGGCGGCCAAGCGGGGCCATACATTCTGAGCGACCTCAGGTATGGCGATGGGCCGCTGTACGTTCGGTATGGCGGTTTCACCGAACGTTGGATCGACAGCGGGGGCACCCGGGTGCTCGGGATCGCGCGTGAAGACGGCACGCTGGTTCCCGATCACCGTGGCCCGGTATTCGCGTTGCCAGACTGGGTCGAACTCCCTGAGTTTCTCGCCCCGCATCTCGCCGCACGAAGCGCCAAGAGCACCGGCGACTTCGCCTACCACGTCAACCGGCCGCTGCACTTTTCCAACGGAGGCGGGGTTTACCTCGCTGAACACGCCCGTGAAGGCAACCAGGTGGTGCTGAAAGAGGCACGTCCGCACGCCGGCCTCGACGGCGACAAAGTTGACGCGGTCGCCAGGCTGCGCAGGGAACACCGGGCACTGACCTCCCTCACCGACGTTCCGGGAGTACCGGCGGTGTATGAGCTGACGCCCGTATGGGAGCACCTTTTCCTCGCCATGGAACACCGGCCGGGAGTACCACTGCATTCATGGCTCGGCGCCAACTATCCGCTGACCAACTACCGCGCCAGTGATAGCGACGTCGCCGCGTACACGCGGCGAGCACTCGGCATCGCCGACAGAATCGGCGAAACCGTGAGCGAGATCCACCTCCGAGGGTTGGTCTTCAACGATCTTCACCCGGCCAATGTGCTCGTCACGGACGACGACTCGGTGAGTTTGATCGACTTCGAGCTCGCGGGTCCTCCCGGTCCGGCACGCCGGCCGACGCTGGGCGCGCCTGGATTCCGGGCCCCGGCTGACCGGACCGGTTTCGAGGTGGACGACTACGCGCTCGCGGCACTGCGCCTGTGGCTCTTCCTTCCGCTCTCAGCGCTGTTCGAACTCGCGCCGGCGAAACTGCCGGAATGGGTCAGGTTCGTCGAAGACAGATTCCCCTTGCCCAATGGCTATGGCGAGTCGATTCTGGCAACGCTGCGCCGCGGCACCAGGGAGAAGGACGACCGCGATCGCGAGGGCCGCGCTGTCGGCAGGGGCACGATCGGCCACCGGACTACCGCGCCGGTCACAGTGCTCGACGATCCCGAACCGGATTGGAATCTTGTGAGGAAGTCGATCGCACAGGCAATACTGACGAGCGCGACGCCGGAACGTCCCGACCGGCTCTTCCCAGGTGACATCGAGCAGTTCCGGCTCGGCGGCCTCGGTTTCGGCCACGGCGCCGCAGGGGTTCTGCACGCACTGGCCGTCGAGGGGCTCGGCCGGAGCCCGGAACACGACCGCTGGCTACGGGACGCGATCGACAGAAACCGCCCGCTCGCACCCGGGTTCCTGGATGGAGCAGCCGGAATCGCATACGTGCTCCATGGTTTCGGCGACCACGACACGGCGAATGCCCTGCTGGCAGACGCACGTCGGTCCATAGCGAAAACCCGCGACCACGGACTGGCCAACGGACTCGCCGGTATCGGACTGACTCTGCTGTATCTCGGCGACGGTGGAGGTGAGTCGGGCGAGCTCGGCGAACGGCTGGTGGCCGAGCTGGAGAGCGCGGCACCGCCGGGCCGGAAAGCGAAGGCCGGGCTGGTCGAAGGCTGGTCGGGGCCCGCGTTGCTGTTCACCCGACTCTTCGAGGCCACTGGAGACGGCGAATGGCTCGTTCATGCCGAACGCGCGCTAAGCCGCGACCTCGCGGAATGCGTTCCGGCCCGTGACGGCTCGATGCAGGTCAGGGACGGCGTCAAGCGGACGTTGCCGTTCCTTGGAACCGGTAGCGCGGGAATCGCCATGGCGGCGATGGAACTGGCGAAGCACACGTCCGACGATGGGACGAGCGTGCGGCAGCTCCCGCTGCTGTTGAGGGCCTGTCGGGCCGAGGCCGCGTTACAGTGCGGGTTGCTGGCCGGTCGTGGTGGGTTGCTGGCCACACTCGCCGCTGCTCGCCGCTACGGGCATGACCCCACAGCCGAGGACGCCATCGCATCGCACCTTGCCAGGCTGGCCTGGCACGCCATTCCGTTTGCTTTGCCAGACGGCGATGGTGATGACGGCATCGCTTTCCCCGGCAACAAATTGCTCCGGTTGTCCATGGATGTCGCCACCGGCAGCGCGGGCGTACTGCTCTCGATATCCACGGCACTCGATGACCACAGCGGGGTTCTCCCGTTCCTCGCTCCTGTCCCCACGGTTGGCGACGACAGCGTGATCGCGTCATCGCCCCATTGAGCCGCCCGGCTCATTTTCGAGCGGGTGGAAGGAAAACACGGAAAGAAAGGGAACGCACCATGGAATCGGTACTTGAGCTGCAAGGCATGGACGCCGACGAGACCACGACCGATCCGGCGTACCACACCATCATCAGCTACCTGAGCCTCCTGCTGTGCTGATCGAGGCTTGAGGCGACGCGGCCCTGCATTGGGGTGCCGCGTTGACTGTGGTGGCCGGATAGCGGTATCCGGCCACCACGGCCGTAAATGGCTACCGTGTGCTGTCGGTCCGGGCCGCACGGTAGCGGTCCGCAAGGCGAGACCTGTTCCGAGTTTGGTCCCGTCGTGACTGGTCAACCCCGTTCAGGTGGCCGTAGCGACACGGCCGAGCAGGAGGTTCAGATGGACAAGAGCAGGTTGAACGCGTTGCCGAAGCAGATACGCCGGCGACTGGGTTCCGGCTGGCAGTTGGCGCGCGCCCCGATCAGCAGAATCCCCGCTCAGCGGGGATGGGACCCGCTGCTGCACACAGGCCCCCGCGTTCCCCCCGACCGGACGCGTCGCACATCTCCCAGCGCGGATGAGCCGCAGGTGAGGGCCCGGCCGGGCGCGCAAGACGGAGATGACCACGAGCAATAGCCCCTGCCACACACGGGCGAGAAGCGGCCGATGTGCCCGAATAGCAGATGAGCGCTGGCCGGAGCTCGCTGTCGGCAGCGGGGTAGTCGTCTGTCCTGATCGGACATTGCGATGGCAGACGTCAGCTTCCCGCGAGTATCGCTGGTACGTGCCGAGACACACGGAAGGCAAGGGTTCGGCGACGGCTGGGCTCGTCACAGGAGCCGGACGCTGGTTGCCGCCCGCGGTTGACGGATCCGGCAGGACGGCCCGGCGTGAGAATCGCCAGGACGCGGCAGGACCTTCCTGTCCTCCAGGAACGCCGACGGCCGACTTATGTCCACTGTG
Source organism: Prauserella marina (assembly GCF_002240355.1). GTDB lineage: Bacteria > Actinomycetota > Actinomycetes > Mycobacteriales > Pseudonocardiaceae > Prauserella_A > Prauserella_A marina. The sequence goes on along the minus strand of NZ_CP016353.1, from coordinate 1,231,437 downwards.
GATTTCCGGATCATCCTGCCCGTGTTCGCACGGACAGCGGTAGGGTTGCGGGCACCGTGGTCCCGACGACCCCGGCGGTCACGGCGAGCCAGGGAGGACACGTGCCGCTTCCCTGCTGGCTGACAAGTGCGCCGATTGCTCACCGCGGCTGCTACGACGCCGTCGAACACCCGGAGAACTCTCTGCCCGCGTTCCGGCGAGCGATCGAGCTTGGCGCGCCTTTCGAGTTCGACGTGCAGCTCACCAGCGACGACGAGCCAATCGTCGTACATGACAGAGACTTCTCCCGGGTGGCGGGAACGTGTAGTGCACCGGTGGCCGACCTCGACCTCGCCGCCGTGCGTGCGCTGCGAATCGGCCCGGCCGACCTGCCGGTGCCAACCCTCGACGATGTGTTGTCCCTGGTTGATGGCGCCGTGCCACTCCTGCTGGACCTGCGCCGCTGGAAAGCGGGCAACGCGAAGCTGGAACGTGCCGTTGCCGACCGGCTGCGCGGTTACCGGGGTCAGACGGCAGTGCAGTCCTTCGATCCCATCGCCGTGCGACGGCTGCGCAAACTCGCCCCGCATGTGCCCGTCGGTCAAGCATCGGGAAGTCTCCAGTCGGCGGGAAAGCTGGTGGGCACTCTCGGTCGCATGATGCTGAGCAACGCGATAACCAGGCCCGACTTCATCAACTACGAGCTTGCGGAGCTGCCAAGCAGGGCGGTGTCGTTCTGGCGCGGTCGCGGCATTCCGGTCATCGCCTTCACCGCTCATTCACCGGAGGAGGAATTGCTGGCCCGCAGGTTCGCCGACAATTTCCTGTTCTCCGGCTACCTTCCCGGGCACTACCGCACGTCGACGTGATTGGCCGTAGCCGTGGGGAAGCTGAGTTTCTCGAAGAACGAGACCGCTTCCTGGTCCCTGATCTGCGAGAGCGCGAGCAAGAAATCCCTGGTCAACGTCACCGTGGTGGGATCAGGGGCGCCTGAGTCGCTGACTGTGGCGGGTAACGCTGCCCGCCATGCCCAGTAGGCCGAGGTCAGCCGCATCTCGGTGTGCCGCAACAGCATCCACGACTGGTCCCAGCGGTAGAACGCGTGCAACGCGGTCAGCAGAGCCACCAACGTTCCCATGAGTGAAACGACGAGTTCCTTGCCACCGTAATCGAGGTTGGCGACCACGGGGAGCCCCGCGCCCGCGGCGATGACCAGAATCCCGCTGAACCGGTAGAAGCGGCGATGCCAGACCGCCCGCGAATTGTAGAAGGCTCGCAGCCTGATCGCGTAGGTGTTGGCCGCGCCGATGATGCCGAGCGTGCCGGTGTCGGGCAAGGAGTCGGGAAAAGGCGGCTCGAACTTCACACGCACACTCCGTCACTGTCAGCGTCGACCGACGCGCCGAGCGTGGTCAGTCTAGAGGCGGCCGAACGGCATCCACAGTGGATTTGGCCAATCCGTCTCGGTCGCCATAAGCCCGGCGAGGAGCGACCACATCACGTGCGAAAACGGGCATTTCGACGGCCCAGTGCGCGGCGGCGCGAACACGGCGTTAGTGTGCTCCCTGCCCACCACATCGACCGGGGATCCACGCCATATGCGCACCGCTGCCGTTCCGGCCTCCACGGCCCGCCGTCACCCGCTTCTGGGCCGGATTGGTCATCTCAGGGCATCCATCTCTCTTTTCGCGGCTCGGGGTGTCACTCTGAACCGTGCCGGTTTCGCCTGCTAAGACTCACCCCGTTCAGGAAAGCGAACCTCGACCATGGCAACAGGACCTGCCAAAACCGCAGTAGAGCCGATGAGTATCGTCGCGATGGACCAGTACGAGCAGCATCCGCTGGTCCAGGACGAGCTGGCGCATCATTTCCTCCCACCCACGGCGAGAGCGATGGCCGCCGTGGCGAGGTGGCCGAAACTGCGCGAGGTCATCAGAAGCGCGACGGAGCACAAATTCCCTGGCCTGTGGGCCAGCATGCTGTGCCGCAAAAGGTACTTCGACGACGCGGTGACCGAAGCCGTCTCCTCTGGTTGTGAGACGGTCATCATCCTCGGCGCGGGGCTCGACGACCGCGCCTACCGGCTGCCCGCGCTCGCCGACATCCCGGTTTTCGAGGTCGACCTGCCCCGCAACATCACAGAGAAATACCAGCGCCTGCACGCGTTGTTCTGTAGCGTGCCGAAGACGACAACGCTGGTCCCTGTCGACTTCGAGAGGCAGAACCTCGCCGAGGTGCTCGGCGACTACGGCTACCGGGCCGATCGGCCGACGTACTTCCTGTGGGAAGCCGTCACGCAGTATCTGACCGAACGCGACGTGCGCCGCACCTTCGACTTCCTCGGAACCGCCCCCGTGGGCAGCAGGCTGGGCTTCACCTACGTTCGGAGCGACTTCCTCAGCGGGCAAAACCTGTACGACGCGCGGGAAGCCCACCGCCAGTTCGTCACCAAAAGCCACCTGTGGCGATTCGGGATGTCCCCCGACACGGTTACCGATTTCCTCACCGAGTACGGCTGGCACAAGACGGAGGACCTCGGCGCGACCGAGTTCAACGACCGCTACCTCGAACCCGCCCACCGACGGCTTCCGCTGACCCAGATCGAGCGGGCCGTGTCCGCGGAGAAGCGCTAGAACTTCGGCGGCAACGGCACAAAGCCGCTGGTACGGCGCACGTAGTCGGCGTAGCCACCCTTGCTCGCCGCGAGATGCCGTTCCATCAACGGCTTTCCGCTCCCCCTTGCCAGCAGCCAGGTCATCAGCACCGGGGAGAGCACAGTCGCGACGCCGGGAAGGTGCTGCGCCGCGATGAGGTAGATCCCCCACCAGACACAAGCGTCGCCGAAGTAGTTGGGATGCCGGGTATAGCGCCACAGCCCGTGGCGCAACACCGCCCCCTTGTTGCCGGGATCGGCCTTGAACCGGCGAAGCTGCTCGTCACCGATGACCTCGAAGGCGAAACCGAAGGCCCACACCGCGATGCCCGCGAAGGCCAGCGCTCCGAGCTCGTCTGCCTGCCGCTGCGCCAGCACGACGGGGAGGGCCACGAACCACATGACGGCACCCTGCGTCAGGTACACCTTGCAGAACATGCGCAGTCGCGGGTACCGCTTGGCCCTGCCGAGCATCTCCGTGTACCTGCGGTCTTCTCCACCGGCCACGTTGCGCCGGTGGATGTGCCACGACAGCCGCGTTCCCCAGCAAACGGTCAGCGCGGTCACCACCAGTGAGCTTCCCAGCCCACGCGGTTCGGCGAGGAAACCCGTCACCGCGATGACGGCGAACCCCGCACCCCAAAAGCTGTCGATCGTGTCGTAGCGACGCCGTACCAGAGCCACCACGAAGGCGGCCACGACGACGGCGCTCGCGGCCCCTAGTGCGAGCGCGACCGCGCCGAGCACGTCAGTGACACTCATCGGCACTCCTCCAACCGTGGCACACACCGGGACAGTCCGGACATGAGACCCATGTCCGTTGTTCGGAGCCGCCGCTCGGCTCGGCCGCCCATCACCTACCCGAAAAATGTGTCTTCCATCACATTCGATTGGGCAGTCCGGCAACCGGTCCGCTCCGAACGCCGGGTATGCAGTCGCACGACCCCACGAAACCCACCGTCGCCGTCATAGGCGCGGGGGTGTCCGGACTGACGGCGGCCTATCTGCTTCGCAAGACTCACAGGGTGTTGTTGTTCGAAGCCGACGACCGGCTCGGCGGACACGCGCACACCCACGAGGTAGTGACCGGCGACGGCTCCGCCATCGGCGTGGACAGCGGCTTCATCGTCCACAACGACCGCACCTACCCGCAGCTCACCCGGCTCTTCTCCGAGCTGGGAGTGCCAACTCAGGACACGGAGATGTCGATGAGCGTGAGCTGTGCGGGGTGCGGTCTCGAATATGCGGGCGCGAAGAGGCTGGGCGGCCTCTTCGCACAACCGGCCAATCTCGCGAAGCCGGTTTACCTGCGGCTGCTCGCCCAGGTGCGAGCCTTTCACCGGGCGGCCAACCGGTTGCTCGACGATCCCCGCGCGCCCGCTCCCGGCATGACCATCGGAGAATTCCTCGCCAGGGGCCGATACTCGCATTACTTCACGGAGCACTTCGCCCTACCGCTGGTGAGTGCCGTGTGGTCGGCGGGACCTCGGATCAGCGGTCACTACCCGGCACGCTATCTGTTCGAGTTCCTTCGCAACCATGGAATGTTGAGCGTGGGCGGCTCACCACGGTGGCGCACTGTCGTCGGCGGTTCGCGCCGCTATGTGGATCTGCTCGCGAAAAACCTGCCGTTCGTGAGAACCGATACTCCGGTGAGAGCGGTGTCGCGCGGGCACGACGGCGTGCAGGTCAGAACCGTAGCCGACGAGGTGTACCCGGCGGACAAAGTGGTACTCGCCACTCACGCCGACGACGCGCTGCGGCTGCTGGACTCCCCGACGCCGGCCGAGAGCGGCACGCTGGGCGCGTTCGGCTACTCCGACAACGAGGCCGTCCTGCACACCGACGCCGGCGTGTTGCCGAAGGCGCGGGGTGCGAGGGCGTCGTGGAACTACGCGAAGCCGGGTTGCTCTGCCAACACGGACCGGATGGTGGTCAGCTACGACATGAACCGCCTGCTACGGCTGGCCGAGCCCGCCGACTACGTGGTGTCCCTGGGCGCAGCCGGGTTCGACGAGCGGACCGTGCTCGCGAGGACGGCATACCGGCATCCCGTGTTCACCCCCGATTCGGTGGCAGCCTCGACGAGGCTTCCCGCGCTGAATACGGGAAGAACCGCGTTCGCCGGCGCCTACCACGGCTGGGGCTTTCACGAGGACGGCTGCGCCTCGGGGGTGCGCGCCGCGGAATCGTTCGGAGCACGCTGGTGATCGCGGCACCCGCGTTGTACGAGGCGACGGTCGGCCACACCAGGCACATCGACGTCGGCGGCGGTTTCCGGCACCGGCTCTACCTGTGGCTGGTGGACATCGACGAGCTACCGCGGCTGCCGTGGTGGCTACGGCCGTTCACTCGCTTCGACGCGCGCGATCATCTCGGCCGCCGAGGCGCGCCGATCCGGCGCGGCCTCAGCGCCTGGCTCTACGAGCACGGTGTCCGGATCGGTGAGGGCAGGGTGCTCATGCTCGCGCATGCGAGGGTGCTCGGCCACGTGTTCAACCCGCTCACCGTCTACTGGTGCTTCGGTGAGGACGGCCGCCAGCGCTGTGTCGTGGCCGAGGTGCACAACACCTACGGCGAGGCACAGCGCTATCTGCTCTTCCCTGGAGAAGACGGCTTCGCCGAGGCGAGCAAACGGTTCTACGTGTCACCTTTCCTTCCCAGCAGGGGCACCTACCGGATGTGGCTCCCCTGCCCTGGCGAACGGCTCGATCTGAGAGTGGAGCTGCACTCCGAAGAAGGGCCGCTGCTCACCGCGACACTGGAAGGCACCCGGCGGCGAGCGAGTATCCGGAACATCGGCACGACGCTGCTGCGACACCCACTGGTCCCGCAACGGGTTTCGGCGCTCATCCGCGCACATGGTGTGGCGCTGTGGGCGCGCGGCGCCCCCTCCGTCGCCCACACGAAAAACGCAGCCGAGGAGAACAGATGAGCGTCATCGATGCCGAGACCCGGCTGGCTGTACCGCCACGCGAGCCGGATCACGGTCCACCGTGGGAGCAGCTCGGCCCTCCCCCGCACGCGCCGCTCAGGGCCGCGATCGCAGAGCGCGCCTTCCGGCACGCGGTTCGCTCGTTGCCCGTACAAATCGCGCTGGCCGGTGGCGAGCGGCTCGGCACCGGCGAGTCCGGCTCACCGTTGATGCGCGTCCACCGGCCGGCCGCGTTCTTCCACCGGCTGGGCCACGACGGCAAGATCGGGTTCGGCGAGGCATATCTCGCGGGTGACTGGACCAGCCCCGAGCCTGCCGAACTGCTCACCCCGTTCGCGGCGAAGATGGCCGACCTCATTCCCCGGCCATTACAGGCGTTCCGCGGATTCGTCGACACGAACCGGCCGGCGAGCGAGCGCAACACCGAGCGGGGAGCCCGCGAGAACATCCGGCGGCACTACGACTTCTCCAACACCTTCTTCGCCTCGTTCCTCGACCCGGCCATGACCTACTCGGGCGCGCCGCTCTGTCCTGGTGGCGATCTCGCGGAGGCCCAGGACCGCAAGCTCGCGGCGGTGCTCGACCTCGCAGGGGTGCGGGAGGGCAGCAGGTTGCTGGAGATCGGAACCGGCTGGGGTTCACTCGCGGTCGTGGCAGCAGGCAGGGGCGCACACGTCACCACACTCACGCTGTCGGCAGAGCAGCGGAAGCTGGCGGAGGAACGGATCGCCCGCGCGGGCCTCGCCGACCGCGTCGATATCCGGCTGAGGGACTACCGGGAGGAGCATGGCCGCTACGACGCCGTGGTGAGCGTCGAGATGATCGAAGCCGTCGGCGCACAGTACTGGCCGACGTTCTTCCGGCAGCTCGACCGGTTGCTGCTACCGGGAGGTAAAGCCGCGGTGCAAGCGATCACGATGCCGCACGACCGCCTGCTGGCCACCCGTGAATCCCAGACGTGGATCCACAAGTACGTGTTCCCCGGTGGACAGCTCCCTTCGGTGAAGGTGATCGAGCGCAACGTCGCGGCCAACACCGGCATGACACTCGTCGAGCGGCGTGCCTTCGGTTCGGGATACGCCGAGACACTGCGCCAGTGGCGGCAGCGACTGAACGCGAACTGGCCGGTCTACTGGGCAGGAGACGGCCGGCCAGGCACCGACGGCGAACTCCCCCGGCGAATGTGGGAGTTCTATCTCGCCTACAGCGAGGCCGGGTTCCGGTCCGGCTACCTCGACGTCTGCCAGTTCGGCCTGCACAAACCGGTATCCCGATGAACAATGCAGCGGCGGTGCAGGCGCACCCCCGCACCGAGGAGATGATCACTGGTGGCTGATGAGGCTCCCGTCGCCGGTACGGCGCAAGGTCAGCCACCTTCCGACCCTCAGGCTCTGCTCGTCGAGGTCGGCAGGGGTGACGAGCGTGCGTTCGAACAGCTCTACGACCTCATCGCGAGGCCGGTGTTCGGCCTCGTGCAGCGGATCGTGCGCAATGCCGCCCAATCGGAAGAGGTCACCCAGGAGATCCTGGTTCAGGTGTGGCGGACGGCAACGCATTACCGGCCGGACAAGGGAAGTGCGATGACCTGGGTGCTCACGCTCGCACACCGGCGAGCCGTCGACAGAGTCAGATCCGAACAGTCGGCGACCGAGCGGGAGACGAAAGCGGGTTCCCGCTCGGCGGAGCGCTCGTTCGACGAGGTCAGCGAATCGGTGCTGGCGAGGTTCGAGCAGCGGCAGGTACGGCGCTGTCTGGCGACGCTGACCGACCTTCAGCGCGAATCGGTGCTGCTGACCTACTACCGCGGATACACCTACCGCGAGGCCGCTTCGCTGCTCGATTCCCCGCCTTCCACGGTGAAGACCCGGCTGCGGGACGGCCTGATCCGGCTTCGCGACTGCTTGCGGGTGGGCTCATGAACCACGACTTCCCCACCCTCACCGGCGCCTACGCCGTCAACGCGCTCACCGGGCGGGAACGCGCCGAGTTCGAGCACCATCTCGCGGACTGCGACGAATGTGCGAGCGAGGTCGAGGAATTGCGCGCGACCGCGGCGAAGCTCGGCGCCGCCGTCTCCGCCGAGCCACCCGAGCAACTGCGAGCACGGGTGCTCTACGACGTCGCCCACACTCGTCAGGAACCACCGTCCGAGGAGCAGCCGAGGGTGTCCGGCCGCGCCGCCTCACGGTGGCGAGGATGGGCGACGAAGGCGGCCGTCGCCGCCGCTGTCGTCGGCATCGCGCTCGCCGCGGTCTTCGGAGGCATCGCGCTGCGCCAGCACAACGAACTGCGGCAGGCGGAGCAGCGCATCGAACAGGCCGGAACCCGAGGGGCCGACATGGCCGCTGTACTGCATGCGAGCGATGTCCGTGTGCTGCACAGCGCGGGAGACGGGACGGCGGCGACCGTCGTCGTGTCGGCGGAACTCGGCAAGGCGGTCTTCCTCGGCGAACGGCTGCCGACCGTGCCGGAAGACCGCGTGTACCAGTTGTGGGCGATGGGCCCTTCCGGCGCACACTCGCTCGGTGTACTCGCCGGGACGGATGCCGGAGCGGCGCAACCCGTCGTCGGAGATCTGCCGGAGGACACCACGGCGCTCGGGCTGACGGCGGAGCCCTCCGGTGGCTCGCCCCAGCCGACCAGCGATCCGATCATGCAGATGGCGTTGCGGAGTTGATGGTGGTCGGCGAGACCGGTTCGTGGCGAGCGACGGCGGCACGGGAGCATGATCGAATCAGCCACCGCGAAACCCGGCATGCTGGAGGTGAGCGAGCACGCGGTCGCGCTTCAGCGGAAAGCGGGGCTCGCACCGCTAGTGTCGCGGGTACACGCGGTTCCCACAGGCACCATCGCGGTGGCCGGCACAAGAGAAAACGGGAACCGGCCGTGGCGCTGTGCCACGGCAGCGAAAGAACAAGAGCGAAAACCACAATTACAGCAACTGCGGATGAGGAGAGCCAGCACGATGACCAGCAGCACACCCGCGAAGGCCGGCGCGGACCGCACGGCAGGAGAAGCCCACGAACCGGGCACCAGCGTGCTGTTGACGAGTCAGGGAACCACCACGATCGCCAGTACCGTGGTACGTCAGATCGCGGGGCTCGCAGCTCGTGAGGTGCCGGGAGTGCACGCACTCGGCAGCGGGGCCGCACGCGCCTTCGGCGCGTTGCGGGAACGGGTTCCCGGCGGCGGTTCCAGCGCCGCACAGGGCGTTTCGGTCGAGGTCGGCGACAAGCAGGCCGCTGTCGACCTCAGGGTGGTCGTCGAGTACGGGACGCCCATTCCCGCGCTGGCCCGCACCGTGCGGGCCAACATCATCACCGCCATCGAGCAGATGACCGGCCTTGAGGTCGTCGAGGTCAACATCGCCGTCGAGGACATTCACCTCGCCGACGACGGCGAGCAGGAGACGACCAGCCGCGTCGCCTGACCGTCACACGCGGACGGGCGGCCACCGACAACACGAGAAGGAGCGGCTTCATGGCACAGAACAGCACGACCAAACCCGACAACACTCCGGCTCCCAGAAACGAGGCGGCCGCCGCGCTGAACGAGGAGGGCAGCGTCGGCAAGACCACGATCTCCTCCGCGGTGGTACAGAAGGTCGCGGGCATCTCGGCCCGCGAGGTATCCGGCGTGCACGCGCTCGGTGGCGGTGTGTCCAGGGCTTTCGGCGCGATCAGGGAACGGATTCCCGGATCGGGCACCGTGACCACGTCCGGGGTGTCGGTCGAGGTCGGCGAGAAGCAGGCCGCTGTCGACCTCGACATCGTCGTCGAATACGGCGCTCGTATCGTGGACGTCGCCAAGGCGGTCCGCCGCAACGTGATTTCCACCGTCGAGCAGATCACCGGGTTGGATGTCATCGAGGTGAACATCGCCGTCAACGACATCCACCTTCCCGAGGACGATGACTACCAGGAGAACAGCTCCCGCGTGGAGTAAGGCATGAACTCACTCGCTCGACTCGCCGACGCCATCGCCGAAGCACTCGGCACTCACCCTTCGGTGGTGAGTCTCGACGGTGGCGAGCACGGGGGGCTGGCGACCTACCTGCCGCGCAGGAAGGTCGTCGGTGTCAGGGTGACCGGCGAAGGTGAACCCGTCGGCATCGGGGTGGTACTGCGGCTCGGTGAGCCGTTTCCCGCCGTGGCGGATCAATTGCGCGAGCTGGTCCGCGACATCGCGGGCGATGTGCGGGTCGACGTCACGATCGCCGACGTGCGGCCTGCCGAACCCGGCTAGGCCGTGTGGCCACGACCTGGTCCTTTGCGGACAGTGAAGCGGGAGAACTACGACGGTGACAGCCGACCCGGATCAGGTGGCGGAACTTCGCGCGCGACGCGCGGAGTTCCGCCGCTACGTCAAGGAAAACCATCCGGACGTCGGCGGCGATCCCGATGAGTTCGTCGCAGGCATCGCCAGGTTTCGCGAGGAAACCACCGCGGCACCGTCCGAGCGGGACAGGTTCGAGGCGCCGGTAGTGTTCACCTCCCGTCCGACGGGAGTCACCGGTGCGGCAGTACGAGTCGCGCGGTGGTGGCGGAAGAGAAGACGACCACCCCGCGTGCGCTGATCTCACACACGAGGAGCCACAACGATGAACGCAACCCAGACCGGTCTACTCGCGGGTCTCGTGCTTGGTCTGGCGGCCACCCAAAGCTTCACGGCGTTCCTCATCACGCTCGCCGTAGGCGTCATCGGACTTGTCGTCGGCAGGGTGCTCGACGGCGAGCTCGATCTCTCCGACATGTTCGGCAAGGGCAGGGACAAGTGACCATGACGGCGCCGGAACGGCCGTCCAGGGCGGACACCGATCCCGCCGAGCGTGGCACGTTGCAGATCGCGCCCTCTGTCGTCAGGAAGATCGCCGAGCGGGTCGCCGATCAGATCGAAGGCACCGCGCCGGTGGAACGCCGGATCGCCGGTGTCGGCGTGGGGCACCGCGGCGCCAGCGTGAAGGTGAGCGGGAGCGGCAGCGACGTCGACCTGACGATCGATCTGGCACTGCACTATCCGGCCGAGGTTCGGTCGGTGGTCGACGCCGTCCGCGCCGCGGTGACCGACGAGGTGCGGCGGGTGACCTCCTACCGGGTGCGCGGGGTGAATGTCACCGTGTCCGCCCTGGTACCCGAGGCGCACTCCCGGGTGCACTGACAACGTTTCAGGAGAAGCTGTGCGAGTTCTCGTCCGACTCCTGTCCGCACTGCTGGGGCTCGCGGTCGCGGGCGCGGGCGCCCTGCTGGCGCTGGAGGTCGGCTGGCAGTGGTGGCGGCCCTCAGCCGTGCCGCTCGTCCTGCCGTGGCCGGAGTGGAAGGAGACACTGGCCACCGTGAGCTGGAACTCCGCGGCGGTGAGGATCACCGCCGCTCTCATCGGCGTCGCCGGCGTCGTTCTGCTCGTTGTCGCCGGACTGGCAAGGCGACGCGATGTGGCTTTCGCCGATCCCGCCGACGAGGTGACCGTGACGACGTCTCCACGTTCGCTGGCGAGGGTCGTCGGCCAGCACGTCAGGGCACACGACAACGTCACGGCGGCCTCGGTGACGGCCACCGCCCGCAAGGTCAGGGTCAGGGCGGTCAGCACGTTCACCTCCGAGCGGGAACTGCGCCCTGAACTGCTCGACTCGGTCGCGACGCTGCTGGGCGATCTGCCGCTGGCGAGGCAGCCGAAACTGTCGGTCGTCGTCGATTCACCGAAGGACCGCCGATGACGAAATCCGTATCAGCCAAAGCCGTCGCCCGCTCCTACCGCACGGAACGCGCGCTCACCCTCACCGTCGGCGTGCTCGCGCTGCTGCTGGGCGCGGGGGTCAGCGCGCTCGGGCTCGGCTGGTTCGGCACGTACCGGGCTCAGCGGCCCGTTCTCGACCCGATCGCGCTCGACTGGCTCGGCAGGCAACAGCCGACCGTGTTGAGGGTGCTCGTGATCGTCGTGGGCGTCGTGCTGCTCGGTTTCGGACTGTGGTGGTTCGTGCGCTCACTCAGTCCCGAACGCCATCCCAACATCGAACTCGACCGAGGCGAGGGCACCTCGCTCACGGTGACGTCCGGCGCCGTCACCCACGCGATCGAAGCGGACGCCGAAAGGATCGACGGTGTCGACCGGGCCCGCGTCCACGTCGTCGGCGACCGGGAAGATCCAGCGCTGCGGCTGCACCTGTGGCTTCGCGAAGGCACCGACCTGCGGCAAGTGTGGGCCGACGTCGACGACAGCGTGCTCACCAGGGCCCGCGAGGCGCTGGGGGTGCGGACGCTGCCGACCGCCGTACGGCTGGAACTGGGCGCAGCGCGACGCCAGCGCGTGCGCTGACCCGCGCCGCCTGGTCAGCTCCAGCCGCGGCCCAGCCACGCCTCCGCCGCGTCGCCGACGGGAAACTCCGGCTCGGGTAAGCATCCGGCGATCAGTTGCTCGACCAGGTCGAGCGCGTCCTCGCGCATGCTGGAAACGGGAACATGGTGGGCTATCTCGGCGAACTCGCCGGAGACCAGTTCGGCCATGGCGAATTCGGTGACGTGACCTTCCGGGTGCGAGGCCCGTTCGGCCACCCCGGCCGCCCTTCTGACCACGTGCGCGATGAGCTCGGGATGGACGCCACTCCAGTGCACGGGCGCAGGGTCGTCGGACATCGCCCTGTCGAGACAACGCAACGTGTAGCCGAGCTCCCCGGCATCGGCGGCCGAGCGCAACGGGCCCATCGCCCACAGCATGCCCGCCCAGCCAGCCAGCGGCGAATGCGCCAGCCAGCGACACGGGTAACGGCGGGAACGCCAGTCGGCCAGCAACAACAGCCGTTGCCGCTCCCTGCCGTCGTTCTCGGTACCGGCAACGCGTTTGGCCAGCCTGGCCAAGTACACCCGCTGGTTGTCGACGACGAGTTCGGCGACCGTGTTGATCACGGCGATCACGAGCGGTGAGCCCGCCCTGATCGGCCTGCCTCGGGAAGCACCCGGATCCGGCAGCCGCGACACCATGTCTCACGCCTCCTCGCGTCAATACCCCGTCGCTGTTTCACGCGTTGAGGAAATCCAGCAGGTCCTTGTTGAACCGCTCCTTGTCACCAGGGACCAGCGAAATCCCGTGCGAGCCACCTTCGTAGACCTTGAGCGTCGCATCGGGTATCAGCGCTACCGCCTTTCGGGCGGTGGCATCGATCGGCACGATCTGGTCGTCGTCGCCGTGCACGATCAGGGTCGGGATGTCGAACTTCTTCAGGTCCTCGGTGAAGTCGGTCCTCGCGAAGGCGTCGACGCAGGCCACCCCGGCCTTGATGCCTTCGTGCATCGCCATGAACCAGAAAGCGTCCCTGTTTCCCTTGGTGACGGTGTTGCCTGGCCGGTTCGCGCCGAAGAATCCCTCGGAGGTGTCCTGCCAGAACTGGGACCGTTCCCGCAGGATCCCACTCTTGAGGTCCTCGAACACCTCGGCTGGAACACCCTCGGGGTTGCCCTCGGTCTTGAGCATCAGGGGCGGGATCGCGGAGAGCAGCACCACCTTGCCGACCCTGCCCGTGCCGTGCCTTCCGACGTACCTGCTGACCTCCCCTCCGCCCATCGAGTGGGCGACCAGGGTGACGTCTCGCAGGTCGAGTTGCAGGATCAGGTCGTTGAGATCGTCGGCGAACGTGTCGAAGTCGTAGCCGTTCCACGGCTGGCTCGACCTGCCGTGTCCTCTCCGGTCGTGCGCGATGCCGCGAAATCCATTGTCGGCGACGCATTTGAGCTGGTCGTCCCACGCGTCGGCGTTGAGCGGCCAGCCATGGCTGAACACGACAGGACTGCCGGTCCCCCAGTCCTTGTAGTAAATCTCCACACCGTCACGTGTCGTGAAGTACGCCATGGTCCCCTCCGCGAGCGCGCCGCCTTCGCCTGCTTTCCGAATCGTCGAAAATGCGGGAGGCAGCCGCAACACGGACCACCCACGGGGTGCACACGTTTCCCACCGGATCCCTGTGCACCGCGAGCACCAGAAGGTCCTATGTAGACAGAGAGCGCATCAATCCCTGAAACCGGTGAGATCGAAATTCACGAGCCGCTCGGGGTCGGCGATGACCTCGACCGTCGCGATCACACCTCCGGAGACCGTAAACGCCATGACGGCCAGCGGCCGGCCCTTGGCGATGACGACCGCACCCGCCGTGCCGTTGATGAGCGCGGGGCGCACGAACCTGGCGAGCGCGCTGAAGCTCGCCGCCTGACCGGCGACCGACCTCGCGCCCTCGATGTCGAGCGTGTGCCGCGCCCGCGCCACCCCTCCGTCGGAGCGCAGCACGACGTCGGGGGCGAGCACGGCGACGAGTGCGTCGAGGTCGCCCTCCCTCGCCGCGGCGAAGAATGCGTCGACGACGTCGCGCTGCTTGTCCCTGTCGGCGTCGGGCACGGGAGCCTGTTCCCGAACCCTTCGCCGGGCCCTGCTGGCGAGCTGCCGCGCGGCGGCGGGAGTGCGGTCGATCATGGGGCCGATGTCGTCGAACGGCACGGCGAACATGTCGTGCAAGACGAACGCGAGTCGCTCGGCGGGAGCGAGGGTGTCGAAGACGACGAGAAGAGCGAGCCCGACCGCGTCGGCGAGCAGCGCCCTGTGCTCGGGATCGTCGTCGTCTTCACGGCTGACGACCGGGTCGGGAAGCCGGGCGTCGAGCGGCTCCTCCTTCCGGGAGCGACGTGCGCGCAGGATGTTGAGACACACCCTGCCCACCACCGTGGTCAGCCACGCGACCGGTCGCTCCACCCGGCTGGTGTCGGCACCACTCGCCCGCAGCCACGCCTCTTGCAGAGCGTCATCGGCCTCGCTCAGGGAACCGAGCATCCGGTAGGCAACGGCCCGCAGCGTGGGACGATGGCTGTCGAACTGTTCGGCAAGCCAATCCTGCTGATTCACCGCGTCACGTTCCTCTCGCCGGATCCTCTTGGATCGTAGCCCGATCCGGTGATGGCACCGGCTACCGTCAGTCGGCGAAGTAGATCTTTGGTGTCGTGTCGAGAGTTCGGCGGAACATCGCGGTGAACGCACTCGGGGTGGAATATCCCGAGGCCGCCGCGACCGCGGTGACCGGCACGCCGCGTGCCAGCAGCCTGACGGCGTGCACGAGCCTCGCCTGCTGAACCCAGCGCGCGAGACTCATCCCGGTGGCGGAGGGAAATTTGCGTTGCAGGCTGCGCGGGCTCATGTGCGACAGTACCGCCGCGGCACCGGTCGTCCACGATTCGGCCGGAGAGCGCAAGATCTCGGAGCACAGCGATGCGAGCCCTGGATCGTCGGGCATCGGCAGATACAAGGCGGGCACCGGGTTCGGGGCAAGTTCGAGCAGCAGCAGTTCCATGATTTTGCCGTCCCTGCCCGCGCGATCGTATTCAACCGGTAGCCGGGTCGCCTCGTCGATGAGTTCTCTCAGCAACGGCGACACGGAAAGAACGGCGGGTTCGGCCGGCAGCGAGGCGACCGATTCCGGTTCGAAGTAGACGGTGCGCAACGCCACCGCGCCCGCGCACGTCATGCCATGACTCGTCCCCGCCGGGACCCAGGCGCCTCGCGTGGCGGGAACGACCCAGACACCATGGCCGGTCGTGACGGTGATGGCTCCCGTCGTCCCGTAGATGAGTTGTGCTCGCCTGTGCCGGTGGGCGGGGATGTGGTGCCCGTCCGGCAGGTCACGCGCCATCGCCGCGACCGGCCTCGGCACGTCCTGGTAGTCGTCGCGGTGTTCGCTCTTCCCGTACATGGCGCGTTCTCGACAGTTGATGGCGTGACCACGAAAGTATGCCACCGGCGACCGCTCTAACCTCGCCACATGTGAGTAGAACGACCCCCGTCACCTCCGGCCGGTCGGCCGGAAAGTTGACCATCGCATTGGCCGCGACGAGCGCCGTCACCGCCGCAAACGTGTATCTCAGCCAGCCGCTGCTCGGTGCGATCGCGGAGTCGCTCGACGCGACGCCCGGCGTGCTGGGTGCGCTGCCAACCGCGACCCAACTCGGCTACGCGGCAGGCATCCTCCTCGTCGTCCCCACCGGCGACAGCCGCGACCGGCGAAAACTCATTCTGCGGCTCGGGACCGCCTCGGCGGTCGCACTCATCGGCTGCGCGCTGGCGCCGACGGTGTGGTGGCTGATCACCGCGAGCCTCGTCGTCGGCCTGCTTTCCGCGATTCCCCAGCTCGTCACCCCGCTCGCCGTCGCACTCGCGGAGGGCAAGTCGAGCGGCAGGGTCGTCGGCGCCGTGCAGGCGGGTCTGCTCGTCGGAGTCCTCGCCTCGCGGGCCTACTCCGGAGCACTGGCCGACCTCGTGGGCTGGCGAGGCGTGTACGTGTGTTCCAGCGTGCTGACCCTTGGCCTCATGGCGGTCCTCGCACGCATGCTTCCCTCCGTTCCACCGACGAACGCGGGGACCTACCGCGCCGCGCTCGGCTCGCTACCCCGGCTCGCCGTCCAGCCGCTGGTCTGGCGAGTGGTGAGTTCGGCGACCATGGTGGGGGTCGCCTTCGGGGCTTTTTGGACCACACTGACGTTCCTGCTGGCAGAACAGTACGGGTTCGGTTCGACCCAGATCGGTTTGTTCGGGCTGGTGGCGGCCGCCAGCGCCGTTGCCTCCCCATGGGCTGGACGGCTCGCCGATCGTGCGGGCAGGTTCGGTGCGATGGCCACGCTGATCGGCCTGGTCATCGTCGGCTGGCTGGTGCTGCTCCCAGGCGGGACCAATCTGTGGTGGCTCGTCGCGGGTGTGATCGTGCTGGACATCGGAGTGTGGGGCAATCAGGCGGCGTGCCAGGCGCTGTTGTTCACCCTCGACCCGGCGACCCACAACCGGCTGAACACCGTTTACTTCACGCTGCGCTTCCTCGGGATCGCCATGGGGTCGATGCTCGGACCACTGCTGTGGGTCGGCGGTGGCTGGCCAGCCGTCGTACTCGTAGGCGCGGCCTCGGCATTGGTGGGGCTGGTGCTGGGTGTGCTTCCGATGAGGCGAGAGCAGCCGCGGTAGCCGACCCGAGCTGATCGTCCCGCTGTTTGCCGCTTCGCGGTCACATTCGCGGCGACGCCCTCGTCGTAGGGGTAACCGACCGCGAACCGGAAGGAGCCGGACCATGAACCGTCGCGCCGGACAACTCAGCGGAGGCGACACCGGATGAATACGACGTACCTCGTGTGCGCGCTGGCCACGATCGTCGCCAACGCGAGCGCCGCGTTCGCCGACTTCGCCCGCGCGAGGTTCGTGGTGGCGAACGCGACCGAACTCGGCTTGAACACCTCGCTGATACCGGCATTGGGAGCCCTCAAGGCCGCGGGGGCTTGCGGGATGCTGCTCGGCGTACTCGGCATGCCGGTGATCGACATCGCCGCCGCGGCGGGGCTGGTGTTGTTCTTTTGCGGCGCGGTCGGGATCCACGTGCGCGAGCGCGTCTTCCGCGACATCGCACCGCCCATTGTCTACCTCGCGATGGCCGGGTCGTCGCTCGCGCTGGCGCTGGCAAACTGAGCAGACCGCATCAATAGTCCAATGTGGATTGCACAGATGTCCACTGTAGAGTCGTACCCTGACGGCCCGACCGCGAAAAACAGCCCTGGCCAATTGACCGTTATGTCTACTATTCTGGCGGCCGTGCGCGGGCAAGCCGTGCCCGTGTGTGCCGGTTCACCTGCCACCTGGTGGCCGACCGGACCGGCCGCGGCCCTCGGTGGCGTCGGCGGCACGTCGCCCCGCCACCGACCTCACCGAGGGCCGACCCACACGGCCACCGGCACAGCACTCGAACAGCCGCTTCCGTCCAGGCACCAACGTTGACATGCTCGGACGATCAGCACAGTCGGACGACACTGGAGTACCAGAATGCAGATTGCCGGGGCGGGCCCCATCGAATGGCGCAAGAGCAGCTTTTCCGGAGGCAACAGCGGCGGTGGGGGCAACTGCGTCGAGATGGCGGTGTTGCCTGACGACAGGATCGCGGTCCGCAACAGCAAGAACCCCGACGCGGGCATGGTGTTGTTCACCCGTTCCGAGATGGCCGCCTGGTTCGAGGGAGTCAGAGCCGGCGAGTTCGACGACCTCGCCTGAGCTGTTCCCGCACAGGAGAACAGGACCATCCTTTGAGGACGTAGCTGTGAGTTTCGGCGGCCGGCCGGGCCGGGCACGCCTGTCGGCTGCGGCACGCAGCCCCCAGCTGCGGACCTCGGTGACGCCAACGCGGAACTCGGCGGGCCGGGTGCGGAACTCGGCGGCTTGGCATCGGTCGATCGGTTGATGCGGCTGACCCGGCGGTGGAGGTCTCGAGCCCACCGATGGTTCGACGCCACGCCGCGCGCCACCGCCCAGGCTGGACGCCATGACCTTGCGCGAAGCCCTGCCTGGGCCAACGACATCCGGCGAGCGCGTACTCGCCCCCGACCTCGCCAGGGGCGCGCTGCTCGCCCTCATCGCGCTCGCCAACTCGGCGGTCTTCCTCCACGGACGGCCATACGGGCCCCGCCAGCACGTCATCGAGGACGGCCTGCTCGACCGGATCGTCAGCGTCATCACCGTGACGCTCGTCGACGGCCGCGCGTATCCCATGTTCGCGGCGCTGTTCGCCTACGGCCTCGTGCGGAACATGCGACGCCTGCGGGCGAGCGGCGTGCCCGAGCCGGATGCCACCCGAACGCTGCGCAGACGCAACCGCTGGCTCATCGGCTTCGGCTTCGTACACGCGGTGCTGTTGTTTCCCGGCGACGTTCTCGGCTTGTACGGGCTGCTCGGCTTCGCCGTACTCGCGCTGCTTCGCGCCTCGGACCGCACGCTGCTCCGCACGGCGGCGGCCTGGCTGCTCGTCGTCGCCACGGTCCAGGGCTTCGCTTACCTGACGCCCATCGCGAGCACGGAACGGAGCTTCTTCTGGTCGTTCGCCGTGACCGATCCCTTCGAGGCGCTGGCGCTGCGGCCGCTGGAATGGCTCATGACCCCGCTCGGCATGCTCGGCGTCGGCAGCGCCGCGCTGATCGGCGTGTGGGCGGCGAGGCGCGGCGTACTCGACGAACCACGAAACCACAGAGCCCTCCTGCGCCGGACGGCCGTCACCGGGCTGGCACTCGGCGTCGTGGGCGGACTGCCCATGGCATTGGCGGTCGGCGGCTTCTGGCACCCGGGCGGCGCCTACTGGTTGGCTTCTGCGGCACACGCGGTGTCCGGAGTCGCCGCCGGAATCGGCTACGGGGCGCTGGCCGGTTCGCTGGCCATCAAGCTGACCGGCCCGGGCAGGCAGGGCGCGCTCGTCACCGCGATCGTCGCCTGCGGCAGGCGTTCGCTGAGCTGCTACCTGTTCCAGTCGGTCGTGTTCGCGGTACTGCTGCTGCCCTTCACTCTCGGCCTCGGCGCGACCCTCGGCTCGGCCTCCGTCGCCATGGTCGCGCTGGGAACGTGGCTCGTCTCCGTGCTGCTCGCCGAGGTACTGCGGAGAGCGGGGAAGAACGGCCCCGCCGAGAACCTGCTGCGCGGGCTGACCTACCGCACCCTGCGACACTGACGGCGTGACCTCGGTGGAACAGGAGCACGGCATCCGGCAGGAACGCCGCTGGAACAAAGCGTGGGCACTGACGCCCTACGCGCTGCTCGGCATCGCCTGCGCCGTGTCGTTCACCGGCACCTCCCCTGGCAGGCCACACCAGCTCGGCACCATGGGCATCGTCGTCGTCCTCGTCGCGTGGCATGGCTGGTTCGTGGTCGCGCACCCTCGGTGGTGGGAACGCGCGACCACCTTGATGATCATCTATTTCGCCGGGTTGCTGGCGCTCACCGCGCTGCTGGTTTCGAGAAGCGGCGCCTTCCAGCTGTTCATCCCCGTCTGTTACGTGCTCGCCTTCGTCACCCTGCCAGGTCTGCTCGCCTACGCGGGAGTGATCGCCGCCAACCTCCCCTGGCTGGCATCGCCAAGTACCGAACCGCGGCAACTGCTGCTCAGCCTCGCGGTCGCCACCCCGCTCGCGGCACTGATCGGCTGGGCGATCAGGGGGATGGAACGAGAGGCCGTCCGGCGAAGGGAGACCAACGCGAGGCTCGTCGCCGTCGCGGCGGAAAACGCGGAGCTCCACCAGCTTCTGCTGGAGAAGGCGCGCGAGACCGGGATGACGGAGGAGCGCGCCAGGATGGCTCGCGAAATCCACGACACCGTCGCGCAAGGACTCACCGGTGTCGTGACGCAGCTCGAAGTCGCCGAGGAACTGTCAGCGGAAGGACCAGCGCGGGAGCGCATCGGTCTCGCGAGGGAACTCGCGAGGACGAGCCTTGTCGAGGTACGCCGGTCTATCGACGCGTTGCGGCCCGGCCCGCTTGAGGACGCGAGACTCGGTGAGGCGCTGGAGAAGACACTCGCCGCATGGCGGGACCAGCACGACATCGCCGCTTCCCTCACCGTGACGGGAACGCCCCGGCCCGCGCACGCGGAGGTCGAGGTCACGGTGCTGCGCGCGGCCCAGGAGGCACTGTCCAACGTGGGAAGGCACGCGCGAGCGACGAGAGTCGACCTCACACTGTCCTATATGGAGGATCTGATCGTGCTGGACGTTCGCGACGACGGCAAGGGATTCGACACGTCACGGGAGGGCGGGTTCGGGCTGCACGCGTTGCGCGAGCGCGTGCGGCGGCTCTCCGGCACGGTGGAGGTCGAGTCCGCTCAGCTGAAAGGCACGGCGGTCAGCGTCAGCCTTCCCATGATCGGCGCCGAATCGTGACACCGCTTCGGCTCGTGGTGATCGACGATCATCCCGTCGTGCGCGACGGGCTGCGCGCCATGCTCGGCACCCAAGCCGACTTCGAGATCGTGGGTGAAGCGGCGAGCGGCCAGGAGGCGCTGGCCGTGGTCGCGGCCACCGTTCCGGACGTGGCGCTGACCGATCTGCGCATGCCCGATCCCAGTGGCGCCGAGCTGATCCGGCTTCTCCTCGAAACGACGCCTGCCGTGAAGGTGCTCGTGCTGACCACACACGACACGGATTCCGACGTGTTGCCCGCCGTCGAGGCAGGTGCCATCGGCTACCTGCTCAAGGACGCGCCGAGGGAGGAACTGTTCAGGGCGGTGCGCGCGGCAGCCCGCGGCGAGACCGTGCTGTCCTCGTCGGTCGCCGCCCTGCTGTTGCGCAGGGTGCGCCCCGCGCACCGGCTCGCCGCGACCCCGCTGAGCGCGCGGGAACGCGAAGTGCTGGCGCTCGTGGCGCGAGGCAACACCAACAGGGAGACCGCGGCGATGCTCCACCTCAGCGAAGCGACCGTGAAGACTCACCTGCTGCACATCTACGCCAAACTGGAAGTGCCGGACAGGGCCTCGGCGGTCGCCTCGGCCTACCGGCTCGGAATTCTCGGCGGCGAAAGTGGCTGAGCCGGCCTCACACTCCTCGCAGCCGGTGCGTCTACCCGGCGAGGAGGCACTGATGACGACCACAACCAGCACAGCGCGGCACGCGCGCGTCGACAGCGCGCTGGGCGAGCTGACCCTTGTCGCCGACGGCGACGCGCTGACCGGCGTCTACTTCGAACGGCACTGGTATCCGCCCGAGGAGAACGCCATCGGCCCGCTCGTCGACGCGGCGGCCGATCCCCTTTTCGCCGAGGCGGCCGCCCAGCTCACGGACTACCTCGCCGGAGAGCGCACGGCGTTCACCGTGCCGGTCGCCACGCATGGCGACCCGTTCCAGGAACGCGTGTGGGCACTGCTTCGCGACATTCCCTACGGCACGACGACGACCTACGGCGACCTCGCGGAACAGCTCGGCGGCAGGTCACTGGCCCAGGTGGTCGGCAGGGCCGTCGGCAGGAACCCGCTGAGCATCGTCATCGCCTGTCACCGGGTCGTCGGCAAGGACGGTGGCCTCACCGGTTACGCCGGTGGCCTCGAACGCAAGCGCAGGCTGCTCGACCTGGAGCAGCCAAGCCCCGCCGAGGCGGGCAGGCTGTTCTGACCCGCACATCGAGCACGAACGACGAGGACCAGCGACCTGTGGCGACCGAAAAGCCCTTCGAACGGATCGTGACCGAGCACGGCGCCGTCGTGCTCAGGGTGTGCAGGGCGGTACTGGGGCCGGGTCCCGACGCCGACGAGGCGTGGTCCGAGACGTTCCTCGCCGCGCTGAGGGCGTGGCCCGGGCTCGCCGAGGGCACGAACGTGCAGGCGTGGCTCGTGACGATCGCCCACCGGAAGGCGATCGACGTCACGAGGGCCCGCGCCCGCCGCGCCGTTCCGATGGCCGAACCGCCGGAACGGGCAACCGCGGACCCGCCAGCCGACACCGAACTGTGGGACAGGGTCGCCGCACTGCCCGACAAACAACGGCTCGCCCTGGCCTATCACTACTTCGGCGGCCTGCCCTACCCGCGGGTGGCCGAGCTCATCGGCGGTTCGGCCGACGCCGCGCGGCGGGCGGGCGCCGACGGCATTCGCGCCCTGCGCCTCACCCTGCGAAACCTCTGAAAAACGCCTGCGAGAAAGGATTCCCTCGTGAAAGGCAACCACGCACAACGGGACGTCCCAGCGATCCCTGCCGTCAGCGAAGCGGAACTGACCGCGCTGCAAGGAAAACTGGCCGAGACGGCGGCAGCCGCCGGACTGCTCGACATCGCGTACACGACGGTCGACAGCCCGATCGGCACGTTGCTGCTCGCCGCGTCGGAACGGGGCCTCGTCAAGGTCGCCTTCGAGCGGCAGAACCACGACGCGGTGCTCGACGAGCTGGCCACGAAGCTCAGCCCGAGGGTGCTGCGCGCACCAGCTCGGCTCAGTGCGACGGCGAGGGAACTCGACGAGTACTTCGCGGGGCGGCGAACGGCGTTCGGCCTCCCGCTGGATCACCGGCTCTCCTCGGGTTTCCGGCAGCTCGTCCAACGGCATCTTCCGCTGATTCCCTACGGTCGCACCGAGAGTTACCGCGACGTGGCCGAAGGCGTCGGCAATCCGAAGGCCGTCAGGGCGGTGGGAACGGCGTGTGCCACCAACCCGATTCCCATCGTGGTGCCCTGCCACCGGGTGGTGCGCAGCGACGGATCGTTCGGCGAGTACGCGGGCGGGCCGGAGGCCAAGGCGGCCCTGCTCAGGCTCGAAGGAGCGGCCGGTCCGCGCTCCTGACCCGCTGGAGACTTTCCCACGACCGGGTGCTTTCGCGCTCCGGCCGCTCCACAGTGGACTTCCGTGCCCGCCCCTCACGCGGGTTCCAGCGGCCTCACGCGTCCCGGCCACCACTCTCGCACCACCGCCGTCGCCGCGAGAAACACGCTGCGTCGACCGTGGCGACTCGCCGTCACCGTCCGGACCACGAGCCGAGTTGCGGCAGGGCACCGCGCTGGAGACGCTTTCGTTGTCGCATCCGCTCCCCCACCGAGCGACCTCACCGCGACGAGCACCGAGAGGGGACGGCATGGCTCACCAGGACGCGACCCACGGCACGGCCACCCGCGAACAGCGAAGCGGGACCGCCAAGGGAGTCACCTATTTCGCGGGTATCGCGTTGATCGTCGTCGGCGCCCTTCAGGTGCTCAACGGGCTCGCCGCGATCTTCGCGAACAACTTCTATCTCACCGTCGACAACTATCTGTTCGACATCCGGCTGACCGCGTGGGGCTGGATCCATCTCGCTCTCGGAGCGCTGGCCGTGCTCGTCGGGCTCGGTGTGTTCGCGGCGCAGGCATGGGCCTACTGGCTCGCGATTCTGCTGGTGTCGTTGTCGATCGTCGGGAATTTCCTTTTCATTCCCTACTACCCGCTGTGGTCGCTGTTGATCATCGCGCTCGACGTGTGGATCATCTGGGCACTCAGCCGCAGCCTGTCGGCCAGCGACATGAACGTCGTGGTGTGACAGCGGCTCCGGCGAGAACGGCCTTACCGTGTAGCGTCTCGGCGTGCACCGCGCGAATCCACCACGAACCCTGGCTCAGGATGACCAGGACGGCGCCGAAGCCGCTGTCGACCGCGCCTACCGGTTGATCCTCGGCCGCGCCGCCGACGAGTCGGGCGCGGCGCAATACCTGAGTGCCCTGCGGTCGGGCGAGATGACACTCACCGACATTTGCGCGAGCCTCGCCTCGTCGGAGGAGTTCGCCGCACGGCTCGAACCCGCCGGCCCGCGCGACAAGAAGCGGCAGGCGAGCAACGGAAACGGCGACCCACACTGGATCGACGTCGCCGAACTGATCAGGACGGTGACCGTCGAGGAACTGTCGGAGCGGGCCGAGGGCTACTTCCGCGCGGTCGAGGATCCCGGCGTACTGCTGACGAAGCCCTTCAAAGACGTAGCGGAAACACCGGACCTGCTCGTCACGTTCGGGCAGGTACTCAGGGCGCTGCGGCCGCTTCCTGGTATGACCGTGCTCGACTTCGGCGCGGGAACCTGCTGGACGAGCCGGTTCCTGACCCAGCTCGGCTGCAAGGTCATCGCCCTCGATGTCTCACCGACGGCGCTGGAGCTCGGAAAACAGCTCTACGAAAGGCTTCCGGTACTCGGCGACCAGCCCTCGCCGGAGTTCCTCGTGTTCGACGGTCACCGCATCGACCTTCCCGACGCCGCCGTCGACCGGATCCTGTCCTACGACGCGTTCCACCACGTCCCCAATCCCGACGACGTCATCAGGGAACTGGCGCGGGTGCTGCGACCTGGTGGCATCGCGGCGTTCGCCGAGCCAGGCCCGCTGCACTCCTGCCAAGCGCAGTCGCAGTACGAGATGCGCAATTTCGGCGTCATCGAGAACGACGTGATCATCGAGGACGTCTGGGCCACCGCGCGCGAGTCCGGTTTCACCGAACTGCGGTTGTGCCTGCTCGACTCGTCGCCGCGCTGGGTGGATCTCGACACGTTCGACGACGTCGTCGAGGGAAGGGACGACGAGGCGACCTTCGCGGCTCCCACCCGCGCCGCCATCGGCGACCGGCGCATGTTCTGGCTCCGCAAGGAAGGCGCGGAGGTCGCTGACAGCAGGGAGGCCGACGGCCTCGTCGGCGAGCTGAGCATCAGCGGCGTGCGGGTGAGCACCGTCGAAGGCACGAGTGTCGTCGAGGGCATCTGCGAGGTACGCAACCCGGGGCCCCGGCGCTGGCTGCCCTCCGAAGCCGAGTTCGGCCCCGTCCTGCTTGGCGTGCGGGTCCACCTGCGCGACCAGACCGTGCGCGACCTGACCAGGATCGCGCTTCCCGGTCAGGGCATCGGCCCTGGCGAACGGGCCGAGTTCGCGGTGCGCGTCGAGGTCCCCGCCCACGAGGGGGCCGTCGCCATCGAGTTCGACCTCGTGAGCGAGTGGGTGACGTGGTTCGGGGTCAACGGCTCGCCGGTGGTACGAATCCCGCTCGAATGAGCGCCCCCGCTTGGTCCGTCACGCCTGCCCGGCCTGCCTGCTGAGTTCTTCCCAGCGGCGGTGTTCGCCGATGCGCGCTTCGAGGTCCTTCAGCACCAGGTCGTAGGAGGTCGAGCCGAGAATGAGCCGCTTGGGCGGAGGCTGGATCTCGATCGCCCTGAGCAGCACGGCCGCGGCCTCGGCCGGCTCGCCCGCGTCGGCATCGGCCCACAGTTCGGCGAGCTTGGCCCGCAGCGGGGCGTAGTGACCGCGTTCCTCGGTCATGGTCGTGCCCCGGGTGAACAGGTCGGTGGCGAAACTGCCCGGCTGCACGATGGTCACCGAGACACCGAAGGACTCCACTTCCATGGCGAGTGCTTCGCTGAGCGCGTCCAGCGCCGCTTTTCCGGCGCTGTAGAGGCCGACCGAGGCGAAACCTCCCGTCGATCCCATGGACGTCACCTGCACGACGTGCCCGCTGCCCTGCTCTCGCAGGTACGGCAGCACCGCCTGGCCGACCCAGAGCGCACCGTGCACGTTGGTGTCGAAGTGGGCGCGCACCTGCTCCTCTGTCGCTTCTTCGAGCATGCCGTACAGGAGCTGACCCGCGTTGTTGACGACGATGTCGAGCCCGCCGAGCTCGGCGACGGCCTTGTCGACGACGGCGTGGACGGCGGCCCGATCTGCGATGTCCAGTTCCAGTGCGAGCAGTCTGCCCTGGTATCCGACGGCGAGTTCGGCGAGCGGGCCGACGTCCCTCGCGGTGCCGACGACCCGGTCGCCTGCCGCGAGCGCCGCCTCGGCGAACGCGCGGCCGAGACCGCGTGAGGCACCCGTGATGAACCAGGCCCTTCCCTGACGCTCATCGGCCATGTGGCGGGTCTCGATACCCGTGGTGGTCATGTACGCCCCTTTCGCAAGACGAGACGGTCCGTCTCGATTGGTCAGACACTACGAGCGTGCCCATGGACCTGTCAAGACGGACCGTCTCGTTTCGCCTAGGCTGGGCGCATGACGAACCGGCCGAATCCAGCACGACGCAACGCGAAGTCCCGGTCCGCGATCCTTGCGGCGACAAGGGCGCTCATCACCGAGGCCGGCTACCAGAAGGTCAGCATCGAGGCGATCGCGGCGAAGGCGGGAGTCGGCAAGCAGACCATCTACCGCTGGTGGCCTTCGAAGGGCGCGGTGGTCTTCGACGCGATCCTCGCACTCAGCGAAGGCGATCCCGAGCAGGAAAACCATGGTGCCGAAAAGGATTCCGGCACCATGGCCCTGCCGGACACGGGCGACCTCGAAGCCGATCTGAAGACCGTCCTGCGGGCGACGGTCGCCGAATTCACCGATCCCGCCTTCGAAGCACCCGTGCGCGCGCTCAACATCGAGATCGCGGGCGACCCCGAATTGGCCGCCGGGTACAGGGAACGCATGGCGGCACCGATGGCGGCGGTGAAGAAGGACCGGCTCCGGAGTGGGCAACGCGCGGGCCAACTCGATTCCGGCGCCGATCTCGATCTCGTCATCGACCTGCTCTGGTCCCCCATCGCCCAGCGCTGGCTGCTGCGCACCGGGGCGCTCGACGACGCCTTCGCCGACGGCCTCGTCGACGCGGTGCTGCGCGCGTTCGCTCCTTCCTGACCCTGCCCACACCCCACCGCGAAACCGCTAACGTGGTGCTGACGATCACAAGGCGGGCCCGAGCAGGCCCGCAATGAGCCGTTCGGGGGTGGGGGCTGTGCCGGACATGATCGAGACACTGGCGACCGAAGGCGGAAAGGAACTCGTCAAAGCGCTGGCCAACGGATTGGTGGAGCTGGTCAAGAAGATTCCGGCGCTGTGGCGGCGATCCGGGACCGAACTGGAACGAAGGATCGCCGCCGAATTGCGGCGATCGGCCGAAGAACTCAGCGAGACCGGCGAGGACGGGGCTGCTGCCGCGCTGCTGAGGGCCGAAATCATGTGGGAAACGCGGCTTCGGGATCTGCTGGCCACGCACCCCGAGGCGAGGTACGAACTGGAGGCACTGCTGCACGAGATCCGGCGGCAACCGGTTCAGGAAACGACGATCGAGCAGCACATCACCGCGAGCGGCCAGAATTCGACGGCACAGGGCGTCATCGGCGGCACCATCACCAATCACCCCTTCCCGCTGCCGTGACCAAGGGCGTGCCCGAAGGACGGATCGTCCAGAACGTCCACGCCGAGGCCGGAAACGCATACGGGCTCATCGGCGGCGACCTGCACGTCATCGAGGGCGCGGGACCGGTGTACCTGCTGCGGGACCACCTCTCCGGCGACCGGCCGCCGCCTCCGCTCACGGCGCTCGACGGATTTCCCGCGCAGCCGAGCCAACTGCTCAACGCTCGCTCCGCCGTCGTGGACTTCACCGGAAGAACCGACGAGGTCGACGAACTCACCGCATGGCGTGACGGCGACGAGAGCAGAGCGGTGTTGTGGCTGCACGCGCCAGGAGGGCATGGCAAGACGCGGCTGGCGAACTTGATCGCCGAACGCGCGACCGCCGACGGCTGGAAGGTACTCACCGCCGAACACACGACCGGGCTCGTCGACGCGGCCGAACCGTCGAGTCAGGATCTGCGTACCACGAACGCGACCGGGCTGTTGCTGATCGCCGACTACGCCGACCGGTGGCCGCTCGCGCATCTCGCGATGTTGTTCGGCAACAAGGTCCTTCGCGCGGACGTACCGGTCAGGGTGCTGCTGCTGGCGCGGAGCCCGCACGTGTGGCCTTCGCTGCGGCACGCGCTCGTCCAGGCGGGCTGGCCGGGCGAAGCCTGCGTCAGCAAGGGCCTCGAACCGCTTCCACTCGCGGGCGAGGCGAGGCAACACATGTTCGTGGCCGCTCGCGACTGTTTCGCGAGCCGCTACCGGATCCCCCCTGCGGAGATCCCCGTCCCGCGCTGGCTGGACCGCGCCGAATTCGGACTCGCGCTCGCCGTGCACATGGCGGCGCTGGTCGCGGTCGACCGGCTCGCCAGAACGGCGGACACCCCCGGCGCCCCCGAGGACATGACCGGCCTGACCGCCTACCTGCTTCAGCGCGAACGGCATCACTGGCACACCCTCCACGACAGCGGCACGAACCTCGCCGACGGCAACCCCGCCGGAGGTCGCGTCGCGTTCCGGACACCGCCCGACGACATGGCGAGGGTCGTGTTCACCGCGACGCTCACCGGACCGGTTTCCTACCGCGACGCCGTCGCGGCGCTCACGGCCGTCGGCCTGGGTGACGCCGACCGCATGCTGACCGACCACGGTTACTGCTATCCGCCGTCCGAAGCCCGCACCGTCCTGGAGCCGCTCTACCCCGACCGGCTCGCCGAGGACTTCCTCGCGCTGTCGATTCCCGGTCACGATTCGCCGGTCACCGTCGCGGACGCCTGGACCGACGGCGCCGCCTGCCTGCTGCTCACCCCGCGCGGCGACGGTAGCGACCCGCCGGCGTACGCGCCGAGGGCGATCGGCTTCCTCGTCGCGGCGAGCGAGCGGTGGCCGCATCTCATGTCCTGCCTCGAAGAACTGGACGACCTGCTGCCCGACGGCACCAAGGGAGCACTCACCGTCGCCGCGGCCGACCTCGCCGAGCGCCTCGCGAACCACCGGCTGGCGAGAACACCGGATGCCGAGGGCAAAGCGAACATCAACGTCGCGCTCGGCAAGCGTCTTCACGAGGCGGCGCGAGCGGAGAAGGCAGGCGCGGCCTTCACCGAGGCCGTGCGGTTGTTCCGAGGGCTCGCCGAACGGGACCCCGGATCCTTCCGGCTTTCGCTCGCCGAGGCCCTTGCCTACTTCGGTGGCAGCCAGATCATGGAAGGCGGCACGGAGGTCTGGTGGACGGCCTTCCTGAACAAGATCATCACCGGGTCGAGATGGACGCCGACCAGCCGGCAACACGACGCGCTCGCCGCGCTCGACGAGTCGGTGGGCATCATGCGCGAGCTGGCCGCGAAGGATCCGTCGCAACACCAAGGAGATCTCGCCGTCCTGCTCGGCGGTACCGCGGCGGCGCTGATGCGACTGGAGCGCACCGAGGAGGCGCTGGAAAAGGTCGACGAAGCCATCGCGTCGTTTCGGAAACTCGCTTCCGGTGACGATGACGACGCGGGCGAGCACGAGCTGAATCTCTGTCTCTGGCTAAATTTACGGACGATGATCCTCGGCGAGCTGGACCGGCACGAGGAGGCGCTGGAGGGGGCGGTCGAGGCCGTCACCGCGGCGAGGAAGCTCCACGCCGCCGATCCCTTTCGGCATGAGGAAAATCTTCGGTCCACATTGGAACATCTAGCCAGAGTCCACGGTGAACTCGAACACGAGGACGAGGCACTGGCGACGATCGGGGAATCGATCGTCATCGGCAGGAAGATGGCTCACCGCGATCCGGAGTTTCGCGCGAGTCTGTTGTCGTCAGTGGAATCCCGCGAGCAGATCCTCATCGACTTCGGCCACTGGGAGCAGGCGCTCGCCGTGTGCACGGAAGCCGCGCACCTCAGCAGGGCGATCGCCGAGGCCGATCCCGCAGGCAACGAAGAACACCTCGCGGGAACGCTGAACGCGCTGTCGAGCGTGCTTCACCGGCTCGGCAGACAGACCGAGGCCGCCGCCGCCCTTCGCGAGAGCATCGAGATCCGCAGAGGGCTCGCCGCCGACAACCCGGTTGAGCACGAATGGATCCTGTCGGTAGAGCTGGTCCAGTTCGGCGCGGTGCTCGGTGAACTACGGGAGTGGGACGAGGCGCTGACCGCGTGCACGGAGGCCGCGGAGATCACTCTGCGACGCGAGAACCACGGTCGCAGCGGGCCCGAGGCCCACCTCACGACAGCCGTGACGATTCTCGGCGATCAGCTCGCGGGCGACGAGCCGTGGCGGGATCCGCGCAGGCCGGGCGAATTGGCCGGTGGGTTCGCCGGTGAACTCGCGGCCGTGGTCGAAGGCTTCGCCACGGCTCTGGCCGGCCCGGCCAGAGCCGACGACCGGTTTCCCGGGCTCGCCGAAGCCATCGAATCGGCGAGGAGGGAGTTCGTGAGCCGCGACCCCGTTTCCCGGATCTTCGGTGAGCTGACCGGAACCGACCCGTTGTCCTTCGAGGCGGCCATGGCCGAACTGCGCGAAAGCGGCTTCGGCAGACCCGGCGGCACCGCCGTGCCCGGCACCGAGATCGCCGAGATCGCGGAAAACTCGACGGAGCCGTCCGCCCACTGCGCGGACGTGCTTCTGCGTGCGATCCCGCGCCTGCGCGAGGGCGCCAGCGCCGACCCACGCCGGTGGGAGCCCACGTTCGCGGCGGCGTTGCGCTGCGCCTGCCTCGCGCTGCGCCACCTCGGACGGCACGAGGAGGCGCTTTCCCCGGCCCTTGAGGCGACGGAGTCCGTCGCGCGGCTCGCCGAGGACGACCCCGTCGCCCATCGGCCCGCGTTCGCCGAGACCTGGTTGCGGGCGGGGGTGATCATCGCGGAGCTGGGGCAGCCGAGCACGTCGGCGGCCACGACGGACAAGGCCGTCGCGTTCGCGAGAGAGCGGAGTTCCACCGAACCCGGCTACCTGCCTTCGCTGGCGGCGATGCTGCTCGTGCACGCGAGAACGTCGGCCACGCTGGAGCGCTGGGAGGAAGCGCTCGACGCGGCCGCGGAGTCGTTCCACCTCCGGACGGAGACGTTCGTTCCCAGCGGCTACGCAGAGGCGGAGCGGTTTCTGACCGACCAGCTCGGCGAACATGCCCGCCCTGCGCAATTGAGCGCGCTGCGTGCCGCGGCCTCGGCCGCGCGTACGCCGCCGTGAGATCCGCGCGGGACATCGAGAAGCGCGGGTCCGCAGAACACCATCCGCGCCGACTCCGGCACGCCGGGTGATCAATCCGTTCCGCACCACGGAAAAGCACACGCCGCTAGCGGAGCACGAGATGTGCCGGCGACCACAAACCTTGTCGGTTAGGCAAGCCTGTCTTTAGTGTGTGCTGGTGCCTGTGCCCCCGTCCTCAGCGGCCCGCGGCGTCTCCGCGCGCGAGATCGACATCGCCTATGGCGGCGACGTCGTCGTGCACGCCACGTCGATCTCGCTCGAAGCGGGCACCGTCACCGCCTTGATCGGCCCCAACGGCAGCGGCAAGTCCACCCTGCTTCGCGCGCTCGCGCGACTGCATCCCCCGGCGTCCGGCGCGGTCACCTTCGCCGACGGCGCCGATCTGCGGGCACTGTCGGCAAGGGACCTCGCCCGCCGGATCACGTTGCTGTCCCAGCAAAGGACAGCGCCTGGCGGGCTGAACGTGCGCGAGCTCATCGAGTTCGGCAGGCACCCTCACCGGTCACGGTGGGGCGGAAAGGACGCCGAAGGGCCCGCCGCCGTCGAGCGGGCGATCACGCTGACCGGTCTCGCCGCGATCGCCGACCGCGCCGTGCAGTCGCTGTCCGGCGGCCAGGCACAACGGGTGTGGCTCGCGAGCTGCCTCGCCCAGGACACCGGGCTGCTACTGCTCGACGAGCCGACCACCTTCCTCGACCTGCGCTACCAGGTCGAAATCCTCGACGTGATCCGCGACCTGGCCGATCGGCACGACGTCGGTGTCGGCGTCGTGCTGCACGATCTCGACCAGGCCGCTGCCATCGCCGACCGGTTGCTGCTGCTCGAATCGGGGCGGGTCACCGCTGAGGGCACTCCCGGCGAGGTACTGACCAGCGAGAACCTGACTCGCGCCTACGGCATCAGGGTCGACGTCGACGAGGACCCCTCGACCGGACGCGTCCGCACCCGCGCCGTCGGCCGCTTCAACGACGCCCCCGCGCGGGCGAGCACAGTCTGACCGGCGGCGCCGGTCACCGATGAAGGCAGGAGAAGTATGCGCACCACCAAGGTGATCATCGGCCTCTCCGCCGCGGCCGCGTTGTTCGTGGCGGGGTGCGGCACGACGGAGGAGGCCGGTGGCGGCGAAAGGGACACGGCGAGCGGCGACCCCATCACGGTCGTCGACTCGCGCGGCAAGGAAGTCACTCTGGACGGTCCTGCCACGCGGGTCGCGGCCACCGAGTGGAACGGGGTCGAACACCTCGTCTCGCTGGGTGTCATGCCCGTCGGCGTTTCCGACATCGAGGGCTACGAGCAGTGGGTGAGCGCGGCACCGCTCGACGACACCCCCAAGGACATCGGAACCAGGGGTGAGCCGAGCACCGACGCGCTCGGTCCCTTGGATCTCGACCTGCTCGTCGTCACCGACAGCCTGACCGAGGGCGCCCTTGAGCAGATCGAGGCGACGACTCCCGTGCTCGTCATCGAGGGCGGCAGCACGGAGGACGCCATCGGTTCGATGTTCGAGAGCATCGACATGATCGCGAAGGCGACCGGTACCGAGGAACGCGCCACTGAGCTCAGGACGGAGTTCGACGAGAAGATCG
The DNA here is from genome assembly GCF_002240355.1 of Prauserella marina. Taxonomy (GTDB): domain Bacteria; phylum Actinomycetota; class Actinomycetes; order Mycobacteriales; family Pseudonocardiaceae; genus Prauserella_A; species Prauserella_A marina. The sequence goes on along the minus strand of NZ_CP016353.1, from coordinate 1,199,192 downwards.
CCGAGGGCAAGGCCGCGGTCGAGGACCTCGGCGCCACCGGCGACCAGTTCGCCTTCTCCGACGCCTATGTGGACGCGGGCAGCGTCACCATCCGGCCGTTCGCCAAGGGATCGCTCGTCGGCGACGTGCTGGAGAGCATCGGCCTGCGCAACGCGTGGCCGATGGAGGGCGACCCCGCGTACGGGCTCGCGAGCGCCGACGTCGAGGGACTGACCGCGCTTCCCGACGTGCACTTCTGGTACGAGGCCAACGATTCGTTCGGCGACCCGTACGCCGATGAGCTCGCGAACAACGCGATCTGGAAGGAACTCCCGTTCGTGAAGAGCGGCAAGGTGGCGCGCTTCTCGGACTCGCTGTGGATGTTCGGCGGTGTCAAATCGATGGAGCAGTACGTCGACGCCGCCGTCGAAGCACTCAAGGAATAACACGTGAACAACGCGGCTCCGGCCTCCGTCCATCCACATCGGACTCCCGAAACCGGGGAGGCTCCAGCACGGAGGGGCGGCAGGCTGGCGCTGCTGGCCGCGGGCCTGCTCACGCTGATCGTGCTCGGCAGCGCCGTGCACCTGACGCAGGGCACGGCGAGCCTCGACGCGTGGGACGTGCTGGGGTTCGTCTTCGGGGTGGGCACGGATGGGCCTGCCGCGGTGGTCGTCGAATCGCGCTTGCCCCGGCTGCTCGCCGCGATTCTCGTCGGCGTCGCGCTCGGCGTCGCCGGAGCGGTGCTGCAATCGGTGGCCCGCAACATCATGGCGTCGCCGGACACGCTGGCCGTCGACGCGGGCGCGCACCTCGCCGTCGTCGCGGTCGCGGCGTTCGGGATCTCGTTGCCGCTGCTCGGTGCCGCCGGAATCGCGTTCGCGGGCGGCCTCGCCGCCGCGGTACTGGTGCTGGGCCTTTCCGGGACCGGGGGGACGGGCATCGTGCGCCTCGTGCTCGCCGGTACCGCGATCGCGCTGGCGATGGTCGCCGTGACCAGGGTGCTGCTGTTGCTGTTCGCGCAAGAGACGAGGGGCCTCTTCGCGTGGGGAGCGGGCTCGCTCGGTCAGAACGGGCTGTCAGGGGTGACCACGCTCGCGCCGGTCGTCGGGGTGGCGCTGCTGTGCCTGTTCGCGATGTCCCGCCGCCTCGACCTGGTGTATCTCGGCGACGACCACGCCAGAGCTCTCGGCGTGCACGTGGGGCGGATCAGGGCTGCGGCGATCCTGCTGGCCGTGATGCTGGCCGCCGCCGCGGTCACCGTGGCCGGCCCGATCGGTTTCGTCGGGCTGGCCGCACCGGCGCTCGCGAGGCTGCTCACCAACGCGGTGCCGGGGCTGCACCGGCACGCCGCGCTCATTCCCGTCTCCGCCGCACTCGGGGTGACGCTGCTGCTTGGTGCCGATGTCCTGCTGCGGGCGATGATCGGCTCGCAGAGCGCGCTAGAAATACCGACGGGCGTGGTGACGACGATCCTCGGCGCGGCGTTCCTGATGTTGCTGGCCCGCAACATCAGGATCACGTCGCGGCCTGCCGAACCGCCTTCGGCAGGCGCGAGGGGCGGGGTCGGCGTGGTCCGCTACCGCGTCGTACTCGGCACCCTGATCGTCGCCACGCTCGGCGTGCTGGCCTCGGCCGTGCTGCTCGGCGACACCAAGCTGCTCTTGGGAGACATCGGCAACTGGCTGGCAGGGCAGGCGGGCCCGATCGTCAGCAACGTCATGGACACCAGGGCGCCGAGAGTGCTCGCCGCGCTGCTCGCCGGTGCCGCGCTCGCGCTCGCCGGCTCGCTGATCCAGTCCGTCGCCCGCAATCCGCTGGCCGAACCCGGCATCATCGGTGTCTCCGGCGGCGCGAGTCTCGGCGCGGTCACCGTGATCACCCTCGTGCCGGGCATCGGTTTCTGGGCGCAGGCCGGGTTCGCGGGGCTGGGCGCGGCGCTGGCGACGGCGATCGTATTCGCGCTGGCGGCGAAGGGCGGCTTCGCGAGTGAACGTCTCGTGCTCATCGGGTTCGGAGTGCAGGCGGCGACGCAGGCGCTCGTCACCCTGCTCATCGCCCTTTCCGATCCGTGGAACGAGACGAAGGCGCTGACCTGGCTCGGCGGTTCCACCTACGGGAGGTCGTTCGAGCACCTGGTGCCGATGGCACTGGTGCTGCTGGTGATGGTCCCGCTGCTCGTGCGTGCCCGAGGCGAACTCGACCTGCTCTCCGTCGACGACGAGACCCCGAGGGTGCTCGGCGTGAACGTGCCGAGGACCCGGCTGCTGATGCTCGCCGGAGCGGCGCTGCTGACCGGTGCCGCGGTCGCGGGAATCGGCGTGATCGCCTTCGTGGGGCTGGTCGCCCCGCACGCGGCGCGCGCGATCGTCGGGAGGCGGCACGCCCGCATGCTGCCCGTAGCCGCGTTGCTCGGCGCGGTGCTCGTCTGCCTTGCCGACACCATCGGCCGCACCGTCATCGCGCCAGGGCAGCTTCCCGCCGGACTGACGACGGCGATCATCGGCGCGCCGTACTTCGTGTGGCTGCTCTACCGCAGCCGCAAGCACGCGGGCTGAGTTCACCGGCCGTCGCGGGCAGGCAGGAGCGGGCCCGCGACGGCGCCGACGGTGACGATCACGAGGCCGGTGAGCATGACCCAGCCACCCGCTTCGAGTACCCCGAGCTGGCCGTCGAAGAGCTTCGACAGGATCAGCACGTGAAAGACCGCCAGAATCGCCGAGGCGCCGCCCATCATGATCCTCGCGCCGGTGAGCCTGCCAGCCGCGATTCCCTTGCCGGACATACTCAGGATGAGCCTGGCCGAGCTGCGGCCACGGACACCGCCCGATACCCACGCGAGCATGTACGCGGCGTGCAGCACAACCAGCAGCAGCGCCCCGAAGTCGAGGTAGAACTGCAACACCTCCCTGCCCCACACCTGCGGGAGGAGTCCTTGGTCCAGGGCGGCCTGGTGAGCGGCCGCGACGTCGGAAAGCGGGCTGCCCTGCACCCAGTCGAGGAACAGCAGTCCGACGAGCGCGGTGACCGTGCCGAGCGCGACGGCCGCGACACTGCCCCAATTCGCTCGGGTCAGGGGGCCGGCAGGCGGTGAAGCAGGCGCGCTCCACTGCCCCGGGTATCCCGGTCCGCTCGGCGGGTTCAAGCCCTGGTGGGGATGGGCCACGGTGGTGTCCTCCGTTTTTCTCTACGGGTGAATGTCCATAGTGGAATGCGCGCTCGGAGAGGAACGCCGGTGCGACCGTGCCATCCGGAGGCGGATTCCCCGTGGCACGCCGGTGACATTCCGGTGGCGCAGGCGGGCGAGTCGCCATCAAGAGGACAAACTTCGACGCCCTACCGTGCCGACCTGGTACCGAGTTCCCAATTTCGGGTCGCCTGCCGCAGCCACGCCCGCAGCGCGTCGGCGTCGAGCGCGCCGAGGTCGGTGGCGGCGAGCTCGGCCCGCTGCGCGACATGGGCCTGCGCGGCACGCTGGCCGACAACGAACTGGTGTTCGATCGCGCGGCGCGCGTACTCCCCCGCCTCCTCGAAGCGTCCGCCCAGGAGTGCCTTGTGCATGCGCTCGATCAGTTCGGGCCGCCGTTCCGGCAGCAGGAGCGCGACGAGCGTGTTCATCAGGTCGTCGCCGACCGGCTCACTCAGCCTCAGCTGTAGCCCGCGGGCCAGCGCGAATGCCTCGCTCTGCGAGTCGGCTGATCGCGTCCCGGCGCACCTTTCCCCGCCCCGTCCAGGCGACAAGTGCCATGTGCGTGCGATCCAACCACGACGCGAACACCGATGGAAGGCGCTCGGCCCGGCGGCGTATTCCGGCACGGCTGGCAAGGAACCGGGATCGGTGGATCCATTGTGGATCTTCGAAGATGGTTCGCCTCGGTCCTGCGGTCATTCCTCGGATCGAGTGACGAAGCCCCCGGCGACTCCGCACCGCTTCGCCTTACGCCGATGACTATGAGACGGAGTACGAAGGCACGGGGAGGCACCGGGAGGCACCGTGGACGAGGTGTACGTCGAGAGCGAGTTCGCGCCGTTACGCACGGTGGTGCTCGCGCGGAGCGAGGTGGCGATCCCGGTGTCCGCGGCGACCTCGGGCGACAGCCGGTTCCTCGCCGAAGGCTGGCAGCGCAACCCGGTCGGCAAGGACATGCGGGAGGGCGCCCCGGAACGGCAGGCCGCGTGGGAGCGGGAAAGGGACCGGTTCCGCGAGGTGCTGGAGGCCCACGGCGTCAGGGTGCTGCGGCCCCGCCGGCTCAGCGACCAGGAGAAGGCGGAAGCCGGTGAGGACGGATACGCCAACTTCTTCGCCCGCGATCCGTTCTTCACGATCGGCGACCAGGTGATCGAAGCCTCGATGCGGTTCCGGCACCGCCGCCGCGAGGTACTTCCTGTTCGCGACGTGCTGCTCGACCACGTTCTGCCTGCCCAGTGCGGGTACGTCGCGCTCCCCATGCCGGAAACCCCCGAACCGGGGGACGCCACCCTCGGCAGGGGCCCCTTCCTCGAAGGCGGGGACGTGCTGGTGCTCGGCTCGCACGTCTTCGTCGGCGACTCGGGACTTGCCTCGAACCGGCTGGGAGCGCGCTGGCTCGCGAAGTACCTCGCACCGCACGGCTACACCGTCGAGCGGGTCCGCCTTCACGAGCAAATCCTGCATCTGGACTGCGCGCTCGGGCTCGTCAGGGAAGGTTTGCTCGTGGTGTGCGAGGAGGCGCTGCTCGACGGCGTTCCCCCGATCCTGCGCGATTGGGACCGCGTTCCGGTGTCGTTGGAAAAAGCCACCGCGCTCGCCACCAACGGCCTGCCGCTCGACCAGGGCAGCTACATCACCGATCCCGCGTTCGCCGACGTGGGCGAACGCCTTGCGGCAAGGGGAATTCACGTCGAGTACGTCGACTTCTCGATCACTCGTTCGCTCGGCGGTTCGTTCCGGTGCAGTACACAACCGCTGTTGCGGCGCGACTGAGCGGGCCTGAGCAGCCCGAACGCCAGTGAGAGGAACGCGAGGACGGCGGCACTCCACAACAACGGCGTGATTCCGGCCGATTCGACCAGCGTGCCGCCGAGGAAGGCGCCGAGCGCGATCGAACCGGTGAACGCCCCGACATAGCTGCCGGTGATCTGCTCGACCCGGTCCGGCGCGGCCTTCGTCATCCAGATCTGGCCTGCCACTGACACTCCGCCATAAGCCAGCCCCCACAGCGCGATTCCGGCCGCCGTGATTCCTTGCAGTGAACCGAAGACCGCAAGCAGCGTGATCGCGCCACCGATCCCCGCGGCGAGACTCAACAGGGTCGGCCGGGGACGGCGCGCGGCCGTCGCACCGGCGACGAAGTTACCTGCCAGCCCGAAGAGTCCGTACCCGAGCAGGACCACCGCGATCGCCGTTGGGCCGAATCGGCCCTGTTCCTCAAGGAAAGGCCGGACGTAGGTGTAGGCGGCGAAATGCGCGGTGACGAGCGCGACGGTGATCACCAGGCCGGTGACCACGACGGGAACGCGCAGCAACGACGTCGTCGCCTGATTGCCGGTTACCGGCGTCGCGGGCCTCGGTAGCCGGGGCAGCGCCAGCACCAGGCCAGCGGCCAGTACGACGCCGCCGACGGCCAGGGTCCCGAACGCCGTCCGCCAGCCGAACGCGGTGCCGACGACCGTGCCGAGCGGCACCCCGGCGACCGAAGCCGCCGCGACCCCGCCGACGGCGAAGGACACGGCGAGCGCGGCGTTGCGCGGCGCGACCAGCCTGGCCGCGACAGCGGCGGCAAGGCCCCACACCGCGCCCATCCCCACTCCGAGTACGACCCGGGAAACCAGCAGCGTCCCGAATCCCTGTGCCAGCGCGGTGAGCGCGTTGCCAGTGGCGAGCACGATCATCGCGATGGCGAGCACCACCCTCCTGTCGAAACCACCGAGCAACCGGGGCACCAGCGGCGCGGTGAGTGCCGTCACGATGCCGGTGATCGTCAGGCTGGAGCCGACGGTGCCTTTCGCCAGGTCCAGCCCCTCCGACATCGGGGTCAGCACGCCGACGGGCAGCATCTCCGACGTCACCACCACGAACGTGCTCGACGACAACACCGCGACCGCGAGCCACTGCCGGGGCGTGGTGCGAGCGCCACCGGATTTCTCCAGATCCATGCCACCAGCCAAACAACGGCGGAGGCGGCGAACAACGGCGATCTTCTCAAGGATCGATGAGCTAGATTTATGGATGAGTCCGCGAGGACCGGTGAGGAGGCGGCATGCGTCAGGTACAGCTACAGCAGATCGAGTGTCTGCTCGTACTCGCCGAAGAGCTGCACTTCGGCCGTACGGCCGAACGGCTCGGCTACTCGCAGAGCCGGGTCAGTCAGCTCATCGCCGACCTCGAACGCGGGGTCGGCACGCGACTGGTCGAGCGCACGAGCCGCCGCGTCGGGCTCACCAGGTTCGGCGCCCAGTTCATCGACGAGATTCGCGGTCCCTACGAGACGATGACCTCGGCGTTCACCGCCGCCTCCGGCCGCGCGAGGCAGCGCGCGCTTCGCCAGGTGCGCATCGGTTTCCACGGCAACATCTACGAGGAGATCACCGAGGCGTTCCGGCGCTTCAGCGCCGAACACGAGGTGACGGTCGCGGTGAGCGAGATCCCGCTCGGTTCCCCGTTTTCCGCCGTCATCGAGGGCAAACTGGACGCGGTCGTCGTCGAACTCCCGGTTCACGAGGCGGCATTGACCGTCGGCTACCGCTTTCCGCCGCAGGACCGGCTGCTCGCCGTGTCCTCGGCGCACCCGCTCGCCGAGCGAGGGAGGGTCACCGTCGAAGACCTCGCCGCCGTCGATATCCTTCGTCCCGAAGGCGACGCTCCCAGCTACTGGATCGCCGCGAGGGTTCCGCCAGCCACCCCTTCCGGAGCCCCCATCCGTTCCAGCACCGGCATCACGACCGTCCAAGAAGGACTCGCGATCGTCGCGGGAGGCGAGAGGGCCATGCTGGTCTGCACCCCGCTCGCGCGGCGCACGATCCGCTCCGATGTCCGCTACCTCCCCGTCGAAGGGCTCGAAGAGCCCTCCCAGCTCGGCCTGATCTGGCGGACCGAAAGAGCGACGCCGCAACTGCGAACGCTCGCCGCTCTGCTCGACGAGGAATTCGGCAAAGCGATTGCCGCGCCGCGAACTCCGGTGACGGTTCGGGCACAGTCCGGCTGACCCGGTGAATGCGGCATCGGCGAGCCGCTAATTTTTCCAACGTGACGGTGCGCCGACTGAGAGCGGTATTGTCCGTTTTCGCCACGATCGCACTGATCGTGCTCACGATGGTGGCGGCGCTCGCCGAGGCCGGGCCGCAGGCACAGCAACGGCTCGCGCTCGCGTCGGCCGCTGCCGTCGTCGTCATGTCATTGACGCGACTTCCCCTGATCCGCCCTCAGGGGAAACGCCGCCACGAGCGTTCCCGGTTGGCCGCGACGCTCGGCGGGTCGCTCATCGTGCTGCTGTGGCTCACGCGGGCGAGCGCCTACGGTTACGCGGTTTTCGTCTTCACCGTCGGTCTTTCCGATACGACCTTCGACGCGACCGCCGCCGCGCTCGCCGTGACCGGCCGGTTGCTCACCCTGGCCGCGAAGACGGCCCGCCACCTCGCCGGTTTCGTCGTCGACTGGGATTTCCCGCGTGGTCTGAACATCCTGCGCTACCTGCTCGGTCTCGTGGCGACCGTGCCGCTCGTCGGATTCGGCGGCCTGCTGGCCGAATTCGTGGAGAACGTGGTGCTGTGGGTGCCGGTGCACACCTACGAGTTGTTGCACGGCTGGGGTTTGCGAGCCTGGCTCGCGGTGGTGCTCGCCTGCGTCGCGTATCTGCCGGTCGTCTTCGTCGCCGTCGTCACGGACCCTCGTCGACGACATCGCCGAGGGCCTTCACTCCGATTTCTCGCCCCGCTGGGCGAATTTCTCGCTCACCTACCGCGCGGCGGGCGAGCACGAGGAGGTCGCGGCCAGGCTCAACGTGATGAGCCCCCGCGACGAGGACGGAGTCTCGGTAGGCCGGGTGCGGGAATGGGATCTCGCGGGCTTCGCCGGTTGCGCGCGGCGCGGTGGCAGCACGAGTATTCCGGCATGGAACCGGAATGGCGGAACCCGCCATTCCGCGAGGACTTCCGCGAGGATCTGCGCCGGTTTCCCGTGGTCCGCACGGTGCGGCCGGCCTGGCTCAGGGAACGCCTCGCTTCACCGCGAAAACAACCCGCGCTCGACTGACCGCTCTGGTATCCGCGCTGTAATCTGACCAACTGTCGATCAAGGAAGCAAGCGGGGTGGCGATGACATCGACCAAGGACGGCCGTGTTGTCGGAGGCCGCTACCGGCTGCTCGCCGAACTGGGGTCCGGCGGTTTCGGCAAGGTCTGGCAAGCCCGCGACCAGGCACTGGACGTCGACGTCGCCATCAAGGAACTACGACTGCTTCCCGGAATGACCGAGGCGGAACAGGCCGACCGTCTCGCCCGCGCGACCCGTGAGGCCCGTAACGCGGCAAGACTGCGGGCACACGAGAACATCGTCGCGATCCACGACGTCGTCGTCGAGGACGGCCTGCCCTGGATCGTCATGGAACTCATCGAGGGCAACTCACTCGACGAGCACATCAAGACCAGAGGGCCGCTGGCGATCGACGCCGCGGCGGAACTGGCGTTCGCACTGTTGTCGGCCATCGGGACCGCGCACGAGAAAGCCGTGGTGCACAGGGACATCAAACCGGCCAACGTCATGTTCACCGAGCGAGGGCGGTTCCTGCTCACCGACTTCGGGACCGCCGTGCACAACACGGACACGACGCTGACCGCCACCGGCATGTTCGTCGGCTCACCCGAGTACATGGCCCCGGAACGGCTTCGTGGCGAGGACAACCTTCCCGCGAGCGACCTGTTCTCCCTCGGTGTGACGCTCTATCAAGCCGTCGAGGGCTTTTCCCCGTTCCGCCGCGACTCCCAGGCGGGGACGCTGACGGCGGTCCTGCTCGAAGAACCGCCCCAGCCGACGAAAGCGGGCAGGCTGACCGGCCTCATCGTCCGGCTGCTCGACAAGGATCCAGCCAACCGGCCGACCGTGCCCGAAGCACTCGCGATGCTCGCGGGAGCACCCACGCGGGCGCACACCTCACCGGTCCCCCGCCGCGACACCAAGATGCTCGCGAGGCGCGATACGCCGAAGATGTGGCAGGCAAAGGCCATCGCGGTGATTCTCGCGGTCATCGTCGCGTTCGCCATCGCCGGAATCGGGACGCTCGGCGCGGTCTGGGAGGCCACCACCGGCGACGAGGAATACCTGATCTTCGTCGTCGCCGTCGTCGTCAACGGTTTACTACTCGGCCTTGCCTGTACCGGCGTCACCAGGCTGTTGCCGGACCGCGCGGGACAAACGGTGGCCGCCATCGTCGGCTTCGGCGGCTTCGCCTTCACGGGGCTCGCCGTCGCGGGGGCCTTCGACGGGCTGTTCGCGCTCACCATGGCGCTCGACGTCACCGACGGCTACAAGGAAGGTGCCGGAGTGGTCGCGATGACCGTGATCACCGTCCTCGCCCTCATCTCGACCGGATGGGCGTGGGAGCTGAGGAAAGCACGGCGCGCGTCCAGCCGGCTCAGTTGACGGCCTTCGTCTCGATACCGCTGAGAATGATCTCGATGGCGTCGAGGAACTCACCGTCCTGCCCACCTTCTTCCCGACCGGAGAACTCGCGCCGCTCGCCGTCGAGAACTCCGAGCAGCAGCGCGAACTCGTCGCCCTTGCCGAGCACGCGGAGCCGGTCGGCGAAGAGCTTGTTGACCTCCTCGGGTGGCTGACCACGCTCCTCGGCGGCGAGCTGGGCGCCCTGTTCGGCGTCGGCACGGGTGTATGTCCACAGCAGAGTGAGCACGGTGACCGCGCGGGTACCGGAAAGACCGAGGTCGGCCACGCATTCCAGCCCCGCTTCGAGCCTGCGCAGATAGGAAGGGAGCAACGGCTCCGTGCCGACCGGCACCGTCGTCAGCCACGGGTGCGCGAGGTAGACCCTCCGCAGATCGAGCACCCAGGCACGCAATCGCTGCCGCCAGTCCGTTCCCTCAGGTGCCGGAGGCGGGCCGAGCGCGTGGTCGGCGGCGAGCACGACAAGGACCTCGCGCGAGGAGACGTACCGGTAGAGCGACATCGTCCCACTGCCGAGCGCCTTCGCCAGCCCGCTCATGCTGATCGCCTCGATACCGCCCTTGTCGCCGAGGTCCACCGCCGTGTCGAGCAACTGCTGGAGTGTCCACCTCGGCTTCGGCCCCTTCGTCGGCGCCGGTGTGAGGTTCCATGCCAGTAGCACCGCCTCGGGAACGCCCAGGTCGGTTCCGCGGCTTTCGCCCTCTTCGTGTGACATGACGACAGCTTACTGCGTACCCCTTGCGCAGAAGTACTGCGTAATGGTTACGCTGTACCCATGACGACTCAGACGACCCGGCGGCCACCGATCCGGAGCCACGATGACGTGACGGAATCGGCGATATCGGTGCGGGAAATCCACAAGTCCTACGACGACCGCGCGGTACTGAGCGGGGTCAGCTTCGACGTGCCACAGGGGCAGGTCTTCGCGTTGCTCGGCCCCAACGGGGCGGGCAAGACCACACTCATCCGCATCCTCACGACCCTGATCAAGCCCAGTTCCGGCACCGCGAGCGTGCTCGGGAACGACCTCACGAAGGACCCGGCTCGCGTACGCGAGCTCATCAGCGTGACCGGCCAGTACGCCTCGGTCGACGAGGAACTGACCGGCATGGAGAACCTGGTGATGGTCGGAAGGCTGCTCGGCGAGTCCAAACGCGGCGCGATCGCGCGAGCGAACGAACTGCTCGCGGAGTTCGACCTCACCGATGCCGGAGGCCGCAGGGTCGGCCTCTACTCGGGAGGAATGCGCAGGCGACTCGACCTGGCTGCCGGCCTCATCAGCTCACCTCCGGTGATCTTCCTCGACGAGCCGACGACCGGAATGGACACCCGCAGCCGCTCGGCGCTGTGGAACGTCGTCACCCGGCTCGCCGACCAAGGAAAGACGATCTTCCTCACCACCCAGTACCTGGAAGAGGCCGACACCCTCGCCGACCGGATCGCCGTACTCGACGGCGGCACGATCGTCGCGGCGGGAACGGCTGCGGAACTCAAGCGCCAGGTCGGCGGCGAATCGATCGAGCTGGTACTCGACGACGGAACCGTGGCAAGGGAAGCTACCGACGGCGATCCGGAACGCGTCAGGCAGGTGCTCAACGCCTACCACGCCGAAGGACGAACCGTCAGGACGTTCTCGGTACACGCCCCGACCCTCGACGACGCCTTCCTCGCGCTGACCGGACACCGGGCCGCCCAGAACACCGAGAACGTCGAGGAGAACGCGCGATGAACACGGCGATGGCAACAGGAGCCGCGCGGCGTGGTGCTCGCGGACTGACCACCGAACTGATCTTCACCAAACGCAGCGTCATCCATTCCCTGCGCAATCTCGACAGTCTCGTGACCGCCGTCGTCGCCCCGGTCGCGATCATGCTGCTGTTCGTCACCGTGTTCGGCGCGGCGCTCGACACCACCGTCGGCGGCGCGTACGCCGACTACGTCACGCCAGGAGTCATGTTGCTGTGCGCCGGTTTCGGCGCGGCGCTCACCGCGACCTCCATCCACACCGACGTCTCGAAGGGGTTCATCGAACGGCTGCGCACGATGCCCATCAGAGCGTCCGGGGTGATCTTCGGGCACGTGTTCGCGAGCCTGCTGCGCAATCTCGGGTCCACGGTCATCGTCATGTTCGTCGCGGTGGCACTCGGTTTCCGGCCGACGGCCTCACCGGCGGAATGGCTCGGTATCGCCGCGCTGCTCGTCGCCTACATACTCGTGTTCACCCTCATCGCCGCCGCATGGGGACTCGCGGCGACCTCGGCCGATTCGGCAGGCATGTTCAGTTTCGTCGCGCTGTTCCTGCCGTACCTTTCGACGGCGTTCATTCCCGTCGGAAACCTGCCGGGCTTCCTGAGGGGCTTCGCGGAGAACCAGCCGCTCACCCTGGTCATCGAAGCACTGCGAGGACTGGCTACCGGCAATCCCGATCAGCACACGCTGGTGTTGTCGGCGGTGTGGCTGCTGGGACTCGGCGTGGCCGCGACCGTGTTGACCACGATGCTGTTCCGGCGAGCCGCCCGGAGCTGACCGGAAGGCCCGTCTGTCTACTCAGGACGGACGGGCTCTCCTGGGCGCTCCCCTGGCGTGGTCAGTCTCCTGCGGACCAGATAGGCGATCGCGGCGACCGCGAGCGCCGCTCCCCACAACGGCCACAGCATTTCGGGCAACCACGCGCCCAGCTGATCGGAGGCACCGGCTGGACCCATGTCCTCGCCGCGGATCTTCTTGCGGACGTACATGAGCCCCGCCGAGGTGATGGGCATGGCAACGGCCAGTGCCGCGAAGGCGGGCAATCTCGCCGGAATCGTCCTGCCCCGCAGGAGCGGCACCCACCTCGGCCAGATCTCGCCCCACGGGCGGACGAGTCCGACGGTGAGCACGGCGCCCAGCAGACCGAAGGCGGCGAGGCCCGCGCCGATCGGCGCGATCTCGGTGATGACGGCCAGGAACTCGTCGCTGATTCCGACGGGAATGCCGAAGAGCCAGCCGAACCGGGTCACGGCATAGCCGAAGGGAACGGCGACGGCGATCGCGGTGGCGATCCTTCCCACACGAAGCGCACCGCTCACGGTGGGTTGCCATGCCGGGGATCCCAGCCACCTCCGTGCGCCGAGGACCGTGAGCGCCACGCCCGCGCTCATCATGATCAGCAGGTTGATGCTCGGCCAGGTCACCATGGTCGTGACCATCGCGATGTCGACCTGCCCCACCACCGCACCGGCGGTCATGACGAGCAGATAGCCCACCGTCATGAGGATGCGCACGTCGGGAATGACGACGGCGAGGCAAATCCCGGCGGCGACGGCGGCGACGGCCGCGACCCTGCCAGGCCGCCGCCCTCGAATGGTCAGCGCGAGCAGCCCGGCGGCGAGCGCCAGCGCCGCGAGAACGCCACCGCCCGCCGAGACCGGCAGCGGGTCGAGCAGGGTGTCGCCCGCACCGTCGCCCGCGTCGAACGGGTACGCGACGGAGCCGCCGAAGGTCCAGACCAGACCGAGCACGAGATAGCAGACCGACCAGAGGGCGACCACGACGACCGGCATCGGCGAACGGCTTTCCGCAGAGGCCGTGGTCACCGCGCTGGGCCCGGAGGGTGCTGGGTTCGCCTTCGCGGCGCGAGTGGTGTTCACCCTGGTCAATCTGCCGCTCCGCCCCCGCCGTCCACTTCCCTCGCGAGTAGGACCGGTCACCACCGGAGGTATCAGTCGGCGCCAAAGATGCATGAAGTGCATTGATGCGCACTATGCATATTTTTGGCTAGTCTGGGTCGCGCCCACCACGACAGGACACCCCGCGATGTCCTGCCAGGAAAGGACGTGCCGATGAGCGCGAGCAGTGAGCAGGCCGAGTACGACGCGACATCCGATTCCCCGACCGCGATGGTCCGGATCCTTCCCGACGACCTGACCCAGCGGCGGCCGGGCTGCCCCTTCGACCCCGCGCCCGGCCTGGAACGGCGAAGGAACGGCGGGCAGGTACAGCCCCTTCCACTGCTCAACGGCGCCGAGGCGTTTCTGGTCACCGGGTTCGACGCGGCCCGCGCGGTGCTCGCGGACCCGCGATTCAGCTCCGACCGGTTTCGCCACCGCGACGCCACCCACCTGCGGCCGGACGAGGTCGCCGAACTCGCCGCCTCATCTCGGCAGGCGGAACCCGCGCAAACCCAGCCCCGGACCGACGGCATGTTCATCTTCATGGATCCGCCGGAGCACACCAGGTTGCGGCGTCTGCTGACCGGCCAGTTCACCGTCAAGCGCATGAAGGAACTGGAACCGAGGCTGACCCAGATCGCGGTCGAGCGCATCGAGGCGATGCGCTCGAAGGGCACGGAGGCCGACCTCGTTCCCGAGTACACCCTGCCCGTTCCTTCGCTGATGATCTGCGAACTACTCGGCGTCGACTACGCCGACAGGGAGGAGTTCCAGCACAACACGGCCGTGGGCCTGAACCTCAACTCCTCCGGCGAGGAACGCGCGAAGGCCAGCGGCGCGCTCTACGCGTTCATCCAGCGGCTGGTCGCCGACAAACAGCGTCACCCGGCCGACGACCTGCTGTCAGGGCTCATCCACGACGCGGATCCGCCGCTGACCGACGGCCAGCTCGTCGACATGACGCTGGTCCTGCTCGGGGCGGGGCACGAGACGACGGCGAACATGCTCGGCCTCGGCACGCTCGCCCTGCTCGAACATCCGGAACAGCTCGCGGCCCTGCGCGCCGACCCTTCGCTGATCGACAACACCGTCGAGGAACTACTGCGATACCTGAGCATCGTCCAGCTCGGGGTGACGAGGGTGGCCAAGGAGCCGGTCACCGTCGACGGGGTGGACATTCCGGCCGGAGCGACAGTCGTGATCGCGACCCCCGAGGTCAACAGGGATCCCCGGTTTTTCCCCGAACCCGACCGGTTCGACCTGCGCAGGTCCCGCTCTCCGCACCTCGCGTTCGGGCACGGCGTCCACCAGTGTCTCGGCCAGCAACTCGCCCGCATCGAGATGCGCATCGGCTTCCAGGAACTGATCACCCGGCTGCCGTCGCTGAGGCTGGCCACCCCGGCCGAGCACGTGCCGCTGCGCAACGACATGCTGATCTTCGGGGTGCACGCGTTGCCGGTGACCTGGTCCTGACCACCCGGTTCCGCGCGGTCTGCATGATGGAGGCATGCAGATCCGTAAGTTCTCCGTGGGAGATCACGAACTCACGCTGCGGCAGGCGGAGCCCTTCGATGTTCCGGACCTCCACCGCTTCGTCGTCGAACTGGCCGAGGCGGAACAGTTTCCGGGCGAGGTCGAGGCGACCCAGGACGATCTCGCCCGCGCTCTGTTCGGCGCGGAACCCGTCGCGCACGCGATTCTGGCCGTGGTGGACGGCGCTCCAGCCGGGTTCGCCATCTACTACCCCACCTACAGCACGATCCTCGGCCGTCAGGGTCTGCACCTCGAAGACCTCTACGTCAGCGAATCCCACCGGGGGCTCGGCATCGGCCGGATCCTGCTCGGTCATCTCGCCGACCTCGCGGTACGGCAGGGCTGCGGACGGCTGGAGTGGTGGGTTCTGCGCACGAACGAGAACGCGATCCGGTTCTACCGCAGGCTCGGTGCCCGAGGACTCGACGAACTCGACGTCATGCGCCTCGAAGGCGACGCACTCGGCGCCATGGCCCGCGAATGCGAACCGGAAGTGGTGTAGACCGCGCGCTCAGGTGGTGATCTCGGCCCGGTTTTCCGTCCCATCGGAGAGGAATCCCGCGAGCAGCCGTCCTTCCGCGACAACGGCGTCCCGGTCGGCTCGCGACAGCGTCCGCAGCCGCGCGACGAGCACAGTGCCTTCCCTGACTGTCCACGTGGCCGACACCCTGCCGTCGACAAGCACGACGCGGTCACCGGCGACCGAGACTCCTTTGTGCTCGTCGTCGATGACGCGGCTACGGTCGTGGTAGCCGAGCAGCGCGTTGTCGAAGGCGGGCAGGAACCGCACCGGTGCGGGGGTGCCGGGATCGGGGCGCGGCGCGCCGGGCAGATCGAGCAGTTCCCTGCCGCGTTCGTCGCGGAAACTCACCAGTTCGTCGCGGACCGCCGACACGGCGGCGGGAAGCCCGGCGAGCCCGCACCACGACCGCAGGTCGGCGCTCGCGGCCGGCCCGAAGGCCGCGAGATAACGCCGCACGAGATCCTCGCCAGCGGGGTCGGTTCCCTCGCCTTCCGGAGCGGCGGCCTCCCCGCCCAGCCACGAGGACAACAGCGCGTTGCGGACCCCGCCCTTTCCCTTCCACAGCCCGCGAGGGGGAAGCTGCACGACCGGAACAAGCGCGGAGATCACCAGCTCGCCGAGCGCCCGTTGCCCCGCCTTGGGCCAGCGCGCCATGAGTGCCTTCGCGATGTCCGCCGTCGAGCGCGGCTCGGCTTCGGACAGCAGCCGCCTTCCCTCCGCGGCGAGCTCGTCGAGGTCCACCCCGTCCAGTTCGGCACGGTAGACACCGAACACCCGCTGACGGAGCATCGCGGCGTGCCGGTCCCGCCACGCGAGCGCGTCCCGCGCCGTGACGAGATGCACGGTGCGCCGCATGAGATGCATGCGCACCACCTCGCGGCCGGTCAGCGCACTGTCGAGTGTGGAGGGATCGAACCCACGCAGTCTCGCCCACAGCCCCGTGAACGGCTCCCGTGGCTCCTGCGCCTGCATACCGCACAGCTGCGCGACGGCGTCGGGCACGGACAGCTCGGCTCGGTCGAGCAGCAGCTGCCTGGCAAGGGTGGCGCGGCCCAGCGCTCTGGTGTCGAGAACGGTCATCGGCTCGTTTCTCCGGGGTCGGTCGAGTCAGACTACCCAGCCATGGTCCCGGCCAAAGCGGTCAGAATTTGTCCGCTTCGTGTGCCGAATCCTGCCGTACCCGCCCGCGCAAGAACACCACGGCCAGCCCAGCGCCGACGGCGAGGAGCACCGCGCACACCGACGTGGCGACCTGGACTCCTTCGGCGAACGAGACTCTGACCGTCTCAAGCAGACCGTCCCCCGCACGTCCCGAAAGATCCTCCGCGATGGCGACCGCGTTGCCGACGGTCTCGCCTGCCTCGTGCAAGTCGCTCTCGCCGATCCCGTCCGGCGGGTCACCGGCCAGCCGCGACCGGTACACCGCCATACCCGTGGCCCCGATGAACGCGATCCCGCCCGCGAGCCCGAATTCGGCTCCGGTCTCCGCGACACTGGAGGCCATCCCCGCCCGCTCGCCAGGAGCAGCACCGACGATCAGGTCGGTGATCAGCGCCAGCGTCGGGGTGACACCGACGTAGAGCACGGTGAATCCCGTAACCGTCCACAACGGACTCTGCATCGGAGCGGTCACGGCGATGACGGCGGCACCGAATGCCGCGATCGCCAGTCCCGCACCGACGACGAACGCGGGCCGCACCCGCCTGGCCAGCCTCGGCGCGACGAGGGTCGCCACGACGCCGAGCACGATCGACGGCACCGTCCACAGCCCCGCTTCCAGCGGGCTGAGTCCCGTTACGGTCTGCAAGTACTGCATCACGAGCAACTGGGCACCCGCGATCGCCGCGACGGCGAGCAATTGGGCCCCGAGCCCCGCACCGAACGCGGGGAGTCGGAACAGCCGCAGATCCATGAGCGGATCGGCCGAACGCAGTTGCCTCCGCGCGAAGAACAGGCCGACGAGCGCGCCCGCGACGATCCAGCCTGCCGCGCTCCAGCCGAATCCTTGCAGGGAAACGGTTTTGACGCCGTAGACGAACGCGAGCACTCCGGCGACGAGCAGCATGGCGCCCGCGAGGTCGAACCGTCCCCGCAGCCTGGTTTCGCTCTCCGGAAGCAGAGCGGGACCGGCGGCGAGCAGGACGACCATCACCGGGACTCCGATGAGAAAAACCGAGCCCCACCAGAAGAATTCCAGCATTACCCCGCCCACGAGCGGGCCGATCGCCTCACCGGCGGTGAACGCGGTCATCCACACGGCGATCGCGAAACCACGCTGCGCGGGAACCGGGAACAGTTCGGCAAGCAACGCCAGCGTCGAGGGCATCAGCGTGGCACCGGCGACGCCGAGCAGCGCTCTCGCCACGATCAGCAACTCGGCCGTCGGGGCGAAGGCCGCGAAGATCGAAGCCGCGGCGAACGCGGCGGCTCCGATCAGCAACAGCCGCCTTCTGCCGATCCGGTCCCCCAGGGCCCCCATGACCAGCAGAAAACCGGCGACCAGGAATCCGTACACATCCAGGATCCACAGCAGTTCGGTTCCGGAGGGCGCGAGGTCGGCGCTCAGACTCGGCGCCGCGAGGTGCAGCACGCTCAGGTCCATGGACAGCACGACGGTCGGCAGCGCGAGAATCCCCAGCGCCAGCCATTCCCGCCGCCCGGCGCGCGCCGTCGACGCGCCGCGCGTTCCTTTCGGTTCCTCCACTGTGTCCTTCATGTCCTCTCCCGGATTCGGCTCGCGCGAACGGCGGTCCGCCAGCAGGAAACCGACGCTAAACTCTGACGTTGGTGTGAGAGTCAAGCGAAGGAGCACGGGATGAAGATCGGCGAATTGTCCCGCCGCACCGGCGTGAGTGTCAGGGCGCTGCGCTACTACGAAGAGCAAGGACTGCTGTCCCCTCGGCGCACGCCGAGCGGGTACCGCGAGTTCGGCGTCGGCGACATCGCACTCGTCGACCGCATCCAGACCCTGCTCTCAGCCGGGTTGAACACCGAGCTCATCGCGGGAGTGCTGCATTGTTTCGACGACGGCGGTGCCGGGCCGACACCCGTCCCGACGTGCGCCGAGATGATCGAGGAACTGGAAGCCGCCCGCGAGCGGATGCTCCGGCGCATCGACGATCTGACCACGTCGACCGCGCTGCTCGGCGCCATCATCGAGACCGGGCCTTCCCCCGCCGTATCCGCCTGAGGAAACCGACCCACGCTCGCGAGGAGCAGTAGTGCGGCCCTATGTCTTCACCGAACCGATCACGACGGCCCGGCTGCGGCTGCGGCTCATGGACAGCGCCGACGTGGACGACATCCACGCCTATCAATCGCGCGAGGACGTGTGCGCGCACCTGCTCTATTCGCCCCGGACCAGGGACGAGGTCGTCGGCAAGGTCACCGGCTTCGCCAAGCGGACCCGGCTTGAGCACACCGGCGACGTACTGCAACTCGCCGTCGAGCGGATCGAGGACGGCCGAGTGCTCGGCGAAGTCTGTGTCACGATCCGCAGCGAGGACAACGCGACCGCCGACATCGGCTGGGTCTTCCATCCCGCTTTCCACGGCAGAGGCTATGCCTCGGAGGCAGCGCTCGCCTTGCTCGAACTGGCTTTCGGCACGCTCGGACTTCATCGCGTCATCGCGGAACTCTCACCGGCGAACACCGCGTCCGTGAAACTCTGCCGCCGGATCGGGATGCGCGAGGAAGCCCACTTCGTTCAAGACGTACTCGTCAAAGGACGGTGGGAGGACACGGGCGTGTACGCGATCCTGCACGGCGAGTGGCTGGCGGCGCGGAGAAACGGGCATCGCCGCGCGTGATCAGCCGGCGAGCCGGAGTTGCCCTTCCGGGTCGTCGGCACGCACGACGACGAGGAAGTAGTTCGCCTGGGCGCAGTTGACGTTCTCGCCACCCGTCAGCTCGACGTCGACGGTGCCATCGGATACGACCGCCTCGGCGCCGGTCTCCATGCACCCGGGCTTGACGAAGGCGAACGACCGCACGCCTTCGCCGTCCGGCTGGGCGGTGAGCGCGCCTTTCGCCTCCTCGATGTCCGCGGAGGCGGCCTCACTCAGCGTGCGATACAGCCGCTGGCCCTCGTCGCCGGTGAGTTCGACCGGTACCGGTGCCTTGCCGGTCAGCGGGCCCAGTTTGACGAAGCCGCTCACCTCGGCCCCACTGCCCGCCGAACCACAACCGGCGAGAACTGCGGCGAAAACCAGGAACAAGCCCGCGAGTGTGCGCATGCCATTACGGACGACAACGAGAACGCGCTGGTTCCGACGTGGTGCCTACCCGAACACCGAATCAGAGCCAGTTGTGCTGGCGGGCGTAGCGGGCGGCGGCGTGGCGGGTGCGGGTCTGGGTTTTCTGCATCGCGTTGGACAGGTAGTTGCGTACCGTTCCCTCGGCGAGGTGCAGCTGGGCCGCGATGTCGGCGACCGAATATCCCTCGCCGGTCACTCTCAGCACGTCGAGTTCGCGGTCGGTGAGCGGGCAGTCGTCGACGACGGCGAGCGCGGAGACGTCAGGGTCGATCCACCGTTTGCCATCGTGCAGGGTCGTGATGACGGAGGCGATGTGTGCTGGTTCCGCGGATTTGCTGACGAAGCCCTGCACGCCGAGTTTCAGTGCCTTGCGCAGCACTCCCGGCCTGGCGTGCCTGGTCAGCATGAGGATGACCTGATCGGCCCTGACCCTGCGAATCGCCGAGACCGCGCCGAGTCCGTCGACACCCGGCATTTCGAGGTCGATGACGAGCACGTCGGGCTCGTGCCGCAGCGTGGCGTCGATGGCGGCTGTGCCGTCCTCGGCTTCGGCGAGCACGGTGATGTCGCCTTCGAGGGGTAGCAGCGCGGCCATCGCCTTGCGCAGCAAGGCTTCGTCGTCGGCGAGCACCACGGTGATCATCGGTCCCCATTTCCGGTCGCACCGGCCACGCGGGATTCGGGGAACACCGCCGCCGTCGAGAATCGTCCTCCCTCTTGCTCCACCGTCAGCTCGCCTCCCTCACCGGCCACCCGTTCCCTCAGCGTAGCCAGACCACTGAGTTCGGGGAGCGGGCCTGTGCCGGCCCCGTCGTTGACGATCGCGATCCCGGTCCTCGACAGGGTGACACGTACTTCACCCGCCTGAGAGTGCCGCAGGATGTTGGTCGTCGTTTCCCGAAGGACCTGGCCGAGCAGTTCGCTCACGCTCGCGTCGACCTCGGCTTCCCTTTGCACACGCACGCGGATACCGGCGGCCTCGAAGAGGTTCTTCGCGTTCTCCAGTTCGGCGGAGAGGTTGAGCCGTCGTTGCGCGTGCGCGAGTTCCTTCGTCTGGGCAATGGTGTCACCGACGAGCGCGTAGATCTCCTTGAGTTCTTCTTCGGCCCGCTCGATGTCGGTGTGCACGAGCTTGCGCGCCAGCGCGGTTTTCAGCTTCACCACGTGCAATGTGTGCCCCTGGATGTCGTGCAGGTCGCTGGCGAACCGCATGCGTTCCCTGACGACCGCGAGTTCCGCTTCGCGTTGCCGCGACTCCTCCAGTTCGTCGACCACGTCATAGAACCGCTTGTTGGGAAACATCAGTCCCGTCGCGAGCACGGTGACACCGGTGGGGATGAGCAGGTAGGCGATGAAGGTCTGGAAGGTGTCGTCGTGAGGCATGAGCAGCCGCACGAACCCGACCGACGCGACGAATCCGGCGAGCGCCACCGCGGCCCTGCCCTGGTGGCGGCCCAGTTCGGGGATGAGGAAAGGGCCGACGATGGAGATGCCGTAGAAGGCGGTCGAACTGTCGAGGGCCAAGCCCCCGAACACCCACACGGCGGCGGCGACGATCGT
Organism: Prauserella marina; assembly: GCF_002240355.1. GTDB lineage: Bacteria > Actinomycetota > Actinomycetes > Mycobacteriales > Pseudonocardiaceae > Prauserella_A > Prauserella_A marina. The sequence continues at coordinate 1,178,037 of NZ_CP016353.1, read as the reverse complement.
GCACGGGATCGCGACGGACATGACGTCACCCGCCGCCCATCGCACGGTGGCGACCATTCCGGCCAGTACGCCGAGGCCGAGCACGAGGGCCTGCCACCAATTCTCGGCGTCGACGGCCACCAGCAACGCGCCGACGAGCGCGAGCGGGGGAACGAACATGACGATGTTGAGCGTGCGAAGCCGTCCCCTCGCCTCGGTCTGCTCTTTCACCGAGCGCCTGCCTCCCCGGGCGGTTCTCACCGGCCCTGCCCTCTTGGCGCGACGATGGGGTCGAGCAACGCGACGGCGAGCGCACTCGCGACCGCCACGCCCGCGGCCGTCCACATCAGCCACTGATTGTCGTCCATCCAGGATTCCACGCCGTCCGGGTAGACACCGGCGCCGAGAACGTGGACCAGGAACGCCACGCACACCACGAGGAAGGTGATCATGTTGGCTACCAGCAGGATGCGCAGGGGCCGGACGTCCATTGTGCGCACCTCCGGAAACAGTGAGAACAGCGATAGCACTGTCCAGTATCCGGTGCCGCTCCCTGCCCCACCAGTGACACTGCGTCATACCCTCACCGGTAGAAACGTCATGGCACGCGGTGACGTGACGGCACTGCCGCGACCGCGCCGCAGCAGGTGGAATCGACGGCATGACTTTCGCAACGAGTTCCGCACCGGTCATCGACGTCGAACGGCTCAACCTCAGTTACGGCGACTTCCACGCGGTGAAGGATCTGAGTTTCCAGGTGCTTCGCGGCGAGTTCTACGCGCTGCTCGGCACGAACGGTGCTGGCAAGACCTCGACACTGGAGACCATCGAGGGCCATCGCGACGCCACCTCGGGCACCGTAAGGGTCTTCGGACAAAACCCGCGTAACCGAGGGGCCGTGCGACCGCGTATGGGCATCATGCTGCAAGAGAGCGGTTTCTCGCCGGACCTGACGGTCCGGGAATCGGTCCGGCTGATCGGCAAGCTCACCCAGCGCGCCGACGACACCGACCGCGTACTGGGCATCGTCGGTCTCACCGGCAAGGCCCGCACGAGGGTGTCCCAGCTTTCCGGCGGCGAGAAACGGCGGCTCGACTTCGCGACGGCGGTGTACGGCACGCCGGAGCTGGTGTTCCTCGACGAGCCGACGACCGGTCTCGACATCCAGTCGCGGGACGGGCTGTGGGATGCCGTCGACCGGCTGCGCGACGAGGGCTCGACGATCGTGCTCACCACCCACTACCTGGAGGAAGCACAGCAACGTGCCGACCGGATCGGGTTGATGCACGAGGGAACCTTCCACCGCGAAGGAACGGTCGCCGAGCTGACCCAGACCCTGCCTGCCACGATCCGGTTCTCCCTGCCGGCCCACGCACCCGCGCCGCCGTTGCCCAGTACCCGGGAAGCGGAGGGACGGTTTCTCATCGAGACCTTCGGTCTACAGAAGGACCTGCACACGCTGCTCGGCTGGGCGCAGGACAACGCGCTGGAACTGCGGGAACTTCGAGCGGGGCCGACGCGGCTCGACGACGTCTTCCGTTCCATCAGCGCCGGATAACTCATCCCCGACGTCCCGAGAGGACTCTCACCATGCTCGCCATCGCATTCAGCGAACTGATCCAGATCTTCCGCAACCGGCTGGTGCTCGTCACCAGCCTCGTCATGCCGGTCGCCGTGAGCGCGTTCTTCATCTACCAGCACGAGACCTTCGCCGCGATCGGCAGTCTCGGGTACATCGCGGCGGTCGTCGTGTTCACCGTAGGCGCATTCGGGCTCTACACCACCACGGTGACGACCCTCGCCTCCCGCAGGCAGAACCTCTTCCTCAAGCGGCTGCGCTCCACCTCGGCCAGTGACGGGGGGATTCTCGCGGGCCTGCTGCTTCCGATCACCGTCATCACACTGGTCCAGGCCGCCGTGATCCTGACCGTGCTCGCCACCGTGACGGGCGGACCGGGCAACGCCGTGCTGCTGGCCGTGGCCGTCGTCGCGATGGTGGGCATGATGCTGGGGCTGGGGCTCGCCACGGCAGGGGTGACCAACTCCCCCGAGCACGCCCAGGTGACCACGCTGCCCATCAGCATCGGCAGCATCGCGGTCGCGAGCTGGGTCGGCATCACCGGCACCGAGGAACTCACCCTGCTCAAGCGAATGCTTCCCGGCGGATCGGCGACCGAACTCATCATGAACGCGTGGAACGGCGGCGTCGCCATGGCTGATTCGCTGTTGCTGCTGGCCCCGACCCTGGCCTGGGTCGTCGTCGCCGTCTCGCTTGCCTCCCGGTTCTTCCGCTGGGAACCGCGAAGGTGACGGTGCGGCCCCGTCTTCCGCGCCGAACCGATGTTCCCGCGCACCGGCTTCTGGAAGGATCTTGAGGCCGACTGGGGATCTCCGGGGATGTGGTGTGCGTGCTGAGGGCGAGCGACATGGCCGTGGTGGGGCCGTACCGGGTGCTGGCCGAACTCGGCGAAGGCGGCATGGGCAGGGTTCTGCTGGGCTGCGGACCCGACGGACGGCTGGTGGCGGTGAAGGTCGTGCACGAGCGGTTCGCAGGCGACGGCGGGTTCCGGGCCAGGTTCCGGCGCGAAGTGGAGGCGTCGAAGGCGGTGTCGGGGGCCTACACCGCGGCCGTGGTCGACGCGGACGCCGACGCGGCGACACCATGGCTGGCCTCGGTGTTCGTGCCGGGTCCTTCGCTGAGGGAGGCGGTGGACGCGGCGGGCCCGCTCCCGGGGGAGCCCGCGTTGCGGCTGGCGGCGGGGCTGGCCACGGCGCTCGGGCACATCCACAGGGCGGGCCTGGTGCACCGCGACGTGAAGCCCTCGAACGTCCTGCTGACCGAGGACGGGCCGCTGCTGATCGACTTCGGCATCGTGCGGGCCGTCGACGCCGGAAAAGGCGGGGATCTCACGCGGTCGGGCTGGCTGATCGGCTCGCCCGCGTTCATGTCGCCTGAGCAGGCCATGGCCGAACCGGTGACCCCCGCGAGCGATGTGTTCTCGCTGGGTTCGGTGGTCGCCGCCGCGTGCACCGGCGCGAGCCCGTTCGCGGGCGCCGCGACCTTGCAGACGTTGAACAAGGTGGTGGACGCCCCCGCCGACCTCACGAAGCTGCCTGCCGAGGTGCGGGAGGTGGTGCGGCCGTGCCTCGCGAAGGATCCGGCCGACCGGCCCTCCCCTTCGGAACTACTGGACCTGATCGGCCCGGTCCGGCCGTCGAGCAGGCCGTGGCCCTCCGGTGTGCACGAGCTGATCCGGCGGCGTTCCCACGAGGTCGCTCTTCTGCTTGACGACGACACCACCCTCCAGGGCCCGGCTCCCACGAGTGCGCTTCCGCCGACCAAGGTCAGTGCCCCCAGTGCCCCCAGCGTCCCCGCTGTCACCGGGACGCGGCGGCGGTTGCTCGTCCTCGCGATCGTGGCCGTCCTGGTGCTCGCCGGGGTCACAACCCGGACGCTGTGGCCATCGGGCGAGGCGTCACCGGAAAAGAAGGAAGCGACGGGATGGCGGCAGACGGGGACGCTGGATCTCCATGCCCCCGCCGACTGGGTGCTGTTCAGTCCTGACGGAACGACGATGGCCGTCGTCTACGAGGACGGCACGGTGCAGTTCCGCAACCACCGGAGCGGCGAGCCGCTCAGCCAGGTCTTCGGCCCGGTCGACAGGTCGTCGGCACAGGCGTTCACCGAGGACGGCGATGTTTTCGTCACCGGAGCGGACAGCGGAGTGCTGCGAGGCTGGAGCGTGCCTTCGGCCGAAGAGGAGACCGCCGAGGTGGTCCTCGCCGACCACCCGCGCGCGGTGGGACTGAACCGCAACGCGCGGATCGCGGTCGTCCACCTCGGTGGTTCCGACGGAGTGGAGGCTTGGGAGCTGGTGGGGCCGGTCAAGCTCGGCCTGCCAGAGACCTCGGCCGTCGTGGTGAGCCCGGACGGGAGCACCCTCGCCTACGACCCGACACCGGGACCGGAAGGGGAGGCGACCTACCCGCTCCAGTTGTGGGATGTGGACAGTGGGCGGCCCGTCGGAAAGGTGCTCGCTCCGCTGGAAGGCGACGTACAGCTCAGCCAGTTCAGCACCGACAATCGCATGCTGGTGACGCTGACCAAGCGGGAAGGCGAAGCCGTTGTCCGACTGTGGGACACGGCGACACAGAACCAGATTCGCCCTCCGTTCACCGTCGAGGACATCGACGGCGGGGAGCGGATCGGAATCCAGCTCAGCCCCGACGGCAGCGGACTGATCCTCGCCGACAACGACACGGTGCGGTGGCTGGACCTCACCGAGGGGCGGCAGAAAGGTCCCGTGCTCGAAGGGGTCTCCTACGCCTCGTTCACCGGCGAGGGAAACACGCTCGCGACAACGGACGGAACCGGAACCGTGCGCTTCTGGCACACGCCCTCCGGCTGAGAAATCCACGTCACTTGGCGAAGCACGTGCGGTACAGCACGCGCATCTCCTCTTCGAACTCCGGAACGGGGCCTTCGACCCACGCGGCGGGAACGACCGTCGTGATCGGCAGCGGAGCCACCGGCCCCTGAGGTACGCCCCACTGCTCCAGCCACCGGCCGAGCTGGGCGCTGGAGGCCGCGAAGACGATGCGGCCGAGCCCTGCCCAGCCATGGCTCGCCGCGCACATCGGGCAATGCTCACCCGAGGTGTAGACCGTGGCGGCTGCCCGTTCACCCCGCGCGAGGTTGTCGACGGCCCACCGGGAGATCGCGATTTCCGGATGGAGCATCGCGTTTCCGTCCTTGACCCGGTTGTGGTCCTCGAAAAGCACCTCGCCGCCGGGACTCACCAGCACTGAGCCGAACGGTTCGTCGCCGTCGGCCAGTGCCTTCCTCGCCAATTCGACGCAGCGGCGCAGGTGCTTGAGGTCCGTCTCGGTGATCGTCATGCGGGCTCCAGTCCGGATCGGCTTTCTCGCTCGGGTGCCATTACGGACAACCCTGCCCGCCATGTCCCGCTTTGGCGAACCGGTCACGGGAAAACGCCGCCGCCGAGCAGCGCGACGCTGTAGACGACGATCCAGGTAGCCCAGCCGAGCCAGCCGAGCAACCCGGCGAAAGCGACGCGGCTGGCGCCGTCCGCGTTGTAGGGGCTGGCCATCGACGAGAAGAACAGCAGGACCGCGCTCGCGTAGCCGAGCACGGCGTGCCAGCCGGGAATGGCATCGACACCGGTGCCCGCAGCCGTGAACCCGAGCAGCGCGATGGCGAGGAATGCCTGGTTGAATCCGAAAAGGACATTGCTCGTCACCCACAGTCCCGCGACGGAGCCGCGACCGTGCGCCGCGGCGGCGGCCATGCCGAACCTGAGCGCTTCCACCACCATGAACGTGGCGTTCTGCATCAGCACGCCCGCGAAGCCCACGAGTGCCCACGCGTCGGTCTCGCCCGCGCCGCGCCACAGCGCCGCGAGCAGTCCTCCCGCGAACACCGTGAGAAACAACCAGGTCAGCGGCGCGACGACCGAGGGAGCCCGCAGCTTGTCGCGCACCGAGGCCAGCGAAGCGGTTGTCTCCTCAAGGGAATGGCCCGAGGTCGGCAACGGGAGCCCCGCCCTGAGATAGACGGCGTTGATCACGATCGCCAGCACGACGAACCCGATACCACCCACGCCGGCGAATCCGGTGATCGTCATCGGGGCAACTCCTATCGACTTTACAACACTTATATTGAATATAGGCAGTGAGCAGCAGATTGCGCAACGACCTCGGCGGACCCCAGGTCCCCTTCATTACGATGACCATGAAGCCAACGAGGAGCACGAATGGAAGCAGAGCGGCCTCGTCGCAAGTACGACTCGCTGCGCAGGACGACCCAGGCGATGGAGACCCGCGCGGAGATCGCGAGGGCAGCCCTCGACCTCTTCGTGGCCAAGGGCTGGGCGAACACGACGGTCCGCGACGTGGCGAAGGAAGCAGGCGTCTCGGTGCCGACGGTCTACGCGGCCTACCAGAACAAGACGGGCCTGACGCGCGCGCTCGCCGACGCGGCCGACCTCTCGGCCGAGCCGGCCAGGATGCTCTCGGAACTGGAGCGGGCCGACGCCGATCCGGCACGACAACTCGGCGCCATGGTCGCGTTCGACAGGAGGCTCTACGAGCGCGCGGGCGACGTCATCGCGCTGGTCCGCGAGGCGGGCCGGACGGAGCCGGAACTCGGCGCGCTCTACACGGAGGGCCGCGCGCTCGCCGACCGGAACCGGCTCAAGATCTTCACGGACTGGCCGGCGGGGACGCTGCGCACCGGTCTCGGCCCCGAGACGGCCGTCGACATCTACGCCGCGATGTGCAACATCGACAGCTACACGACCCTCACCGGAGAACGCGGCTGGCCCGCGGAGCGGATCGAATCGTGGTGGCGCGAAGCGCTGCCCCGCGAACTACTCGCCCCGCGCCCGTAGCCACCGAGGACAGCCTGCCTCACCCTCCGGCGGCCACGTCGACCGTATCGTTGAGGCCATGCACTTCACGACGGGTTCCTGCGTCCATGTCGGCGAGGTGGTGTGCGTGCGGCCTCGTGGCGTGCTGGCCGGATCGGTCCGCGACTACAGCGGGTACCGGGAACACCTCGTCGGAACGATCAACCGCAGGGAGTTCGCGTCGAGCACGGTTCTGGTGAACCTCACGTTCGGTGACCCGATCACGGTGGTGCGCACGCCGGGAGAGGGCGCGGGAACCTACCGGGAATCTCTGGTCACCGGCCCGAGGGACACGAGCGCGGAGACCCTGGTCGGCGGGAGGCAGCACGGCATCCAGCTCGCGCTGAGCCCGCTCGACGCGTACTCGATCACCGGAACGCCCATTCGCCTGCTCAGCAACAACTGCCTCGACATCGGTGCCCTGTTCGGCAAGCCCGGTTCCGAGCTGATCGAACGGCTCGCCGAACAGCCGGGCTGGGCGCAGCGCTTCCGGCTGCTGGACGAGACGCTGCGCGATCTCAGAGACAAGGGACCACGACCCGATCCGGTCGTCGCCTCGGCCTGGCACGCTCTCGCCCGCTCATCGGGTGCCGTCAGGGTCGCCGCTCTCGCCGACGAACTCGGAGTGAGCAGACGGCATCTCGTGCGCCGGTTCACCGAACAGGTCGGGCTGCCGCCGAAGACCGTGGCCCGCATCGTGCGGTTCGAGCGCGCGATCACGTTGCTGCACAAGCGCGAGCGCACTACGGTCGCCCGGATCGCGGCGGAAGCGGGCTACTCGGACCAGGCACACCTCAGCCGCGAGATCAAGGCGTTCAGCGAGGGCACGCCGAGCCAGTTCACCAACAGGACGGGATCCGGTTTCGCGAAGGCCGCGTAAGGTCCCATTCATTCAAGCCACGGCATCGGCTCGCTTGGTTACCTGTGCACTGACCACAACGGACCGAGCAAGGAGCACCGATGGCGACAGTCGCCTCGCGCACCAGACCCCTTTCCAACAGACGTGCGATCGTGGCGATGTATGCCGGGCTCGCGCTGACCGTTGCCTCCGCAGTCATTCCGATACTCGCCGACGCCACGATCACCCGGCATCTGCACGGGGTCTACGACGGATACCTCGATCCCGCCGAGTTCGGCTCCACCCGGTCCGTGGTGCTGACCTACCTCTTCACCGTCGCCGCCCTCGGCGTGGTGTCTTGGCTGGTCCTGCTCCGAGCGACGCGCAAGGAAAAGCGGTGGGCGAGAACCGCGGCGACGCTGGTGTTTCTGGTCGCGGCCTGCCTTGCGGTCACCAATCTCCTCGTGACCGAGTACGACCAGCCCCTGCTTCCGCCCGTGATCGGCATCGCGGGATTGCCGCAGTGCCTGGCCGGCCTCGTCGCCGTCGGCTATCTGTGGACCCGGCGCCCGCCTGGCTGAGACGCTGAGACTCAGCGATTCAGGGCACCGCACTCAAGACAACGAGATCCGCGTTCGCGCATAGCGGAGCCGAACGCTTACTCCCCGCCGCTTACTCCTCCGCCGAGGCCAGCAAGCCGAACAGCGGGTCGGTGTAGTCGGGCAGTCTCCGGTAGACCTCGTGCAGGCGCCGGTAGACGTCGTGAGCCGCCGCGTCGGGCCGGAATTCGGTGCCCTGCCCCACCATCGCGCTCACCGCCTCGTCGAAGCCGCCGAAAAGGCCGAGCCCGACGCCCGCGCAGATCGCCGCGCCGAGTCCGGCCCCGCCGCGCGTGCGGATGGCTGGGCGGTCGAAGACGTCGGCGACGATCCGCATGAGGACGTCCGATCCCGCGCCGCCGCCGGAAACCAGTACCCGGTCGAATTCGGTTCCCAGCTCGTCGGCCATGGCGGATCCGTTGCCGTACAAGGTCATCGCGATCGCCTCAAGCACCGCGCGGTACAGGTGGAACGGCCCTTGTCTTCCGTCGAAACCGAGAAAAGCGCCTTTGCGAAAAGGCGCCTCGACGGGGGCCAGCCAGTCGAGCACGGCGAACAGGCCGTCGGACCCGGGCGGGACCTTCGCCGCCCCCTGGTTGAGCCAGTCCTCGTCTTCGTCGTCGCCGAGCAGATCACGCAGCCAGCTCACCGTCCACATGCCACGGCGGATTCCGTGGCTCTCGTAGAGGTATTCGTGAGGACGGCTCGCGAAGTTCGTCCAGAACGAGGTGGCACCGGCGACGTTGCGCGAACCGGTTGTCATGCCAGCGATGTAGGTGCCGAGCGACAACAGCAGCGTGCGGTCGTCACCGAGTCCGCCGCCGAGTGCTTCCACCGCCTTGTCGTTGGCCGTCGCGAACACCGGCAGTCCCTCGGGAAGGCCGGTGTGCGCTGCCGCCTCGGCCGTGACGGTACCCAGCCGGTCGCCTGGATTCACGAGATCGAACAGCATGTCACGAGGAAAATCGGGCTCGGCGACCCACTCCCAGCGGTCGGTGTCGATCGGCCACACGCCCTGGTAGTTCGCCGCGGTGTCGGTGAACCGGCCCGTCAGTCGCACCGTGAGGTAGCCGGACGAGGTCGTCACGTACCTCACGCCGGGGTCGGTGTGCTCGTAGGGCCGGGAGACCCGCTCGTCCATCCAGCTCTGCACGGGCCGCGCGAGCGTGCCGTCGGCGCGCAACATGGCGCGGCAGAAGCGGATCGTGCACAATCCCGCCCCGAGGATCTCCGAGGGATCGCCTTCGAAAGCCTCCAGCGCCGCGCGGGTCGCCGCGCCGACCGAGTCCCACAGATCGTCGTCGGGGTGCTCGACGACGCCCGGACGCGGGGTGTGGTTGGGGCGCAACGGAACGCGGGCGCTCGCGTGTACGGCTCCCTTGTCGTCGAAGACGGTGACCTTGGTGCTCTGCGAGCCGTTGTCGATGCCGAGGAGGTACCCCATTTACCGGTCCTCGACGGGGAAGATCGTTCCGGGGTTCATGATCCCGTTGGGGTCGTAGGCTTCCTTGAGCTTGCGCAGGATCGGGTACGCGGTGCCATGTTCCCGCTCCGTCCACGGTGTCCGGTACTTGCCGATGCCGTGGTGGTGGACCATCGAACCGCCACGGGCGAGGGTTTCCTCGACGATGATCGCGTTGAGCGGGATGTGGTACTTCGTGATCTCCTCGCGCGGCTCGCAATTGATCCGGTAGTCGTACACGAAGTACATGTTGGTTCCGGTCTGGTAGCTGTGCGAGGAATGCCCTCCGAGCATCGTGAGGTCGTCGGCGTGCGGGTATTCGCTGGTGATCCGTGCGATGACGGCGTCGTAGATGTCGCCGATCACCGACCAGTTCGCCGAGATCTCGGTGGTGTAGCCGAGATGCCGTTCGGTGAGCATGGCTTCCTGTTCGGCGCGGATCTTGTCCTCGCCCCAGTTGAGGTTGTCGAACCAATCTCGGATCAGTTCGGGGTCGACCCGCTGATGCCGGTAGCCGCCCACGACCTTTTCGATTTCGGCGCTCGTCGCCTCGGCGAGCGGCGCGGGTCCCTCCGCGAGGAACACGGCCACGCACTTGCCTCCGGCGAAGTGCGAGAAGTGCTGCGCGGCGTCCTGTTCGGAGTAGACCCTGGCCACCGACGGGTGGTAGCCGCCGGTGACGATCTCGCGCAGGATGTCGATGCCCGTCCGCACGTCGTCGATGAGGTAGCCGTGGAAGCGGTTGTTCTCCGGCTGGTAGGTGAACAACTTGACGGTAACCTCGGTGACGAAGCACAGCGCGCCCTCGTTGCCGATGACGACGTGCCGGATGTCCGGCCCGGCCGCACGACGCGGCACGTTCTTGATCCTGCCGACCGTACCGTCGGGAAACACCGCCTCCAGGCCGACGACCATGTCCTCGATGCCGCCGTAGAGCGTGGAGAACTGGCCGATCGAGCGGGTGGCGACCAGACCGCCGAGCTGGGCGAGCGGTTTGGACTGTGGAGAGTGGCCTGTGGTGAGCCCCAGTTCGCGCACCCGCTCTTCGAGTACCCGCAACGGGACGCCGCATTGGGCGGTTGCCTGCATGTTCACCGGATCGACGTCCAGCACCTCGTCCATTTCGGACCCATCGAGCACGACGGTGCGGGGAAAGCTGGTCTCCAGCCCGCCCTCGGTACCGGTACGCCCTGTCCTCGGCACGATGTTGACGCCGTGCTCGTTGGCGAAAGCCAGCACTCGTGCCACGTGCTCGGTGCTTCCCGCGTTGACGATCGCGACCGGGAGAGGACCGTCGTAGATCCCGTTGACGGCGGTGTACTTCTTGAACCGGTCGACGCTGGCCTCGCGCAGCGCCTGCTCATCGGTGTCGACCCGCTCAGGGCCGACGATCTCGCGCAGCCGGTCGATGATCGCGGTCGTGTCCATTTCTCGTGCGCTCCGTTCGGGTTCCTACATCGGGCTTCGGGTTACCGGGTGAGATAGCCGCCGTCGACGGTGAGGACGTGCCCGTTCACATAGTCCGACGCTCTGCTGGCGAGAAACACCACCGCGCCCATCAGGTCACCCAGTTCTCCCCAGCGACCGGCCGGAATGTGGTCGAGTACCCGCTGATTGGTGGCGGGGTCGGAGCGGGTCCGTTCGGTGAGCGGCGTCGCGAAGTAGCCGGGCGCGATGGCGTTGCACTGGACGTTGTGGGCGCCGAGCTCGTCACAGTAGGCCTTGGTGAAGCCGACGATGCCGTGCTTGGTCGCCGCGTAGGCGGGAGACATCCGGCCGCCGAGGAAGGAGAAGAGGGAGGCGATGTTGATGATCTTGCCGTGGCCCTGGTTCACCATGTGCCGTCCGGCGAGCCTGCCGAGTTCGAACGGGGCGGTCAGGTTCAACGCCACCATCGGGTCCCACTCGTCGCGGCCGAACTCGTCGACGGCTGCCAGCTTCGACACGCCCGCCGAGTTGACGAGGATGTCGACCGAGCCGAGGGTGTCCACGCAGGACCGCACGACCCGCTCGGGCGCGTCCTGCTCGGTGAGGTCGATCTCCATCGTTTCGAGGCGCGTCCCAGCCTCCTCGACCAACCCCAGCGTCTCGCCGCCGTCGTCGGCGACGCTCGGCGCGAAGACGTTCGCCCCTGCCTTGGCCAGCGCCACGGTGAAGGCACGGCCGAGACCGGTGTTGCCGCCCGTGACGACGGCATTACGGCCACGCAGCGAGAACAGGTCGAGGGAGAAGTCCTTGATGTCCATCGGGCGCCTTCCTCGGGTGGCTCGGCCTCACGCCCCCACCGTAACCGCCACGGCCGACGATCACGTGGTGGTGCTCGGAGTGAACTCTTCGGCGAACTGGACCGCGAGCGAGCAACCCTGGCTCCGGCCGGTCGCGTCGCGCTCGTAGACGGTCCGCACGGCGAACGTCGTCCGCTCGTCCATCGCAGCCAGTACGACACAGCTACGGTCGTCGGCCTCCGCTTTGAAGACAACGGCCTTCTGGCCGTCGACCTCCAGCTCCTCGAATTCGGCGTACTGCTCTGGGTCCAGCTGGCGAAGCGCGGTCGCGATGCCACCTCGCGGAGGTTCTTCCACACCGTGCCGCCCGTACGCGGACAGGCCCGTTCTCCTCGACGGCTGACGGCATCGCCGCGGTTCCTCGCACCTCGGTCGTGCCACATCCGGCCACGACCACCGGTGCGGCGACTTTCCTCGCCGCGAAAGCCAGGGGAAAGCCGCCCCGTGATCCTGGTCTACGGGAACGGCCCGTACCCGGAGTGCTCCGGTGTTCACGAAAACGACATGGGGATCTCGACGATGACGATACGAGCGGCGCTTCGCCGCACCACGGCAGTGAGCGCGCTGGGCCTGTTGCTGGCGGCCTGTGGCGGCTCGCCGGGCACCGGCGGTGGCACCGGCGCCGAAGGCTCGGGCGAGGGTGGCGACAGGGCCCAGGTGATCGGCTCCTGGCAGGACGAGTTCTGCCCGACCGTGCAGCCGGAACTCGCGGCGGAACGGATGTCGTCCTCCGAGTTCGGATTCGGCCCCACCTATATGCCGATGGGCAACGCGAGGACACCCAACACCTTCGACTGCGAGGCCGAGCCGATCATCAAGGTGCCCGACGCGCGCAACGACTACAAGGGCTACGTCGCCATCGCGGTGTACAACGGCAAGGAACCCGCCAGGAGCGGAGTCGAGGCGTACTACCGGGAACGCCTGGCAAAGTGGACCGAATACTACGAAGAGCTGGAACCCGGTCCGCAACGCACGAACCGTGAGGAGAACGACGCCCTGACTCCGTTCCTCGACGAGGCCATCGAAGGCCCGTGGGAAGAGGGCCACGCCTACGCGATCAACGCCGCCGGGGTGTACGACGGTTCGGCGTTCGCCGCCATCCGCACGAAGGACTACGCGCTGTTCGTGACCGTCGATTACCCGATGGACCGGGAGGTCAGAATGGCGAGGGACGCCTCCCAGAGCCGGGAGCGCAACGGTTCGACCGGCTTCAGCGAGGAGGAGATCGAAAGCCGCAGAGAGCTGCCGTTCACCGACGAGGAGATCGCCGAGTGGACGACCGGGGAGTACATCACGACCGTGTACGAGGCGATCGAGGCGAAGCTCGAAAGCTGAGCCCCGCGTTCACGCTTCGGACATCCTCTTCGCACCGTCCTTGATGGCTTCCCTGATCCGGAAGTACGTGCCACAGCGGCAGATGTTGCGCAGGCCGTCGAGATCGGCCTCGGTAATCTCCCTTCCCTCGGCCGCCGCCCGGCGCACCAGCGCGACGGCGGCCATGATCTGGCCGGGCTGGCAGTAGCCGCATTGGGCGACGTCGTGATCGAGCCACGCCCGCTGCATCGGGTGCAGCTGCTCGCCCGAGGTCGCCGCGAGCCCTTCGATGGTGGTGACCTCGTCGGTCGGCCGCAGGTCGGCGACCGGTATCGCGCAGGGATTCACGGCCCGGCCGTTGAGATGGCTCGTGCACGCCTTGCACACGTTGATGCCGCAGCCGTACTTCGGCCCGGTGATGCCGAGGATGTCCCGCAGTACCCACAGCAGGCGTTCTTCGTCGGCGACGTCGACGACGACCTGCTCGCCGTTGACGCGGAAGGTGTGTTCCGGCACGCGATTCTCCTTACCAGGCATGGGAAATCCCGTCCGTCGGCGAAGGGGGAACCGGCGGGACAGCAGGTTTGGGCTCGAAGGAAAGCCGCGCGTGGTTGACGGGGAAACTCGTCGGCATGGTCCCCGTCGCACGGCCGTAGGCACAGGCGACGGCCGCCGTGGAGGCCGCGACGGCGAGTTCCCCCGCCCCGCCCGGTTCGTCGCTCGCGCTCGGTACGACGATGATGTCCAGTCGTGGCGGGGTGTTCCACTGTCGCGTGTAGAAGTAGTTGTCCCAGCTCGCTTCGAGGAAGTGTCCTTCGCGCAGGTGCAGGCTGGAGGTCAGGGCGAGCGCGATGCCGTCCATGATGCCGCCCATCATCTGCGCTCGCAGCCCACGGGGATTGACGACGAGGCCGGTGTCGACGGCGAAGACGACCCTGGTGACGCGGGGTCCCGCGACTCCGTCGCGGACGGGCCTTTCGACGGTCTCGGGACGGCAATCCAGTTCGACGAAACACGCGCTGACCGACTTGTACTCGGCGTGAAAAGCGATGCCGTGCGCGATGCCCTCCGGTTCCGGCGCGCCCCAGCCGCCCGCTTCCGCCGCTCGCTCCAGCACCGCGCGCGAGCGCGCGTCCCTCAGAAAGTCACGACGAAACTCGTAGGGATCCTTTCCCATTCTCGCGGCGAGCTGGTCGACGATCAGTTCCCTCGCACACGTCACGTCGGGCGAGTAGACGTTGCGCATACTGCCGGTGTTGAAGCCGCGATCCGTCTCGGCGAGCAACCGCGTGCTGAGCCCGAAGTCGTAGGACATCGTCTGGGACAGCTGGAAGAACGTCTCGGCGAAACCGATGTCGCCGACCGGCAGTCGCGCCGCCGTGGCCGTGATGATCTCACCGAGGCCGTGGCCGAGATCGGTCGAGACACTGGTGTGCCGCTGGCCGAAGCTGGTCACCGTGTTGCCCACGTAGGTCGCCCGGATTCGCGAGGTGGCCATGGGATGGGTGCGGCCCTGTCTCGTGTCGTCGGCGCGATGCCACATCAGTTTGACGGGCTTGCCGAACTTCCGGGACGCCTCGGCGGCTTCCAGTGCCGCGTCGAAGAACAGCTTGCGCCCGAAGGAACCCCCGCCTTCGGTGACGTGCACGGTGACCGCGTTCTGCGGCAACCCGAGCCGGGCCGCGATGGCCTGCTTGGCCACGATGGGCGACTTGAGCGACGACCAGATCTCGGCGCGTCCTTGCCGGACGTCGGCGATGGCGCAGTTCGGTTCGAGCGCGCTGTTGCCCCGGAAATGGAACGTGAACCTGCCCTCCACCGCGCCGACGAGCGGTGGTTTCGGGGCCAGCGGAAGTTCGGCGGCCCGTAGCTCGGCGAGCACGGTGTCGTCGGATTTGCCTTCCGCGGTACCAGGTTTCCAGGACACCCGCAGTGCCCGAACCGCGTCGATACAGCGCCCGAACGTCCTCGCGCGCACGGCGACGCCGGTGCTGATCGCGGCGACGTCGGTGACCCCTTCCATCGCGCGGACCTCGGCGAGGTTCGCCACCGCACCCGGCTTTCCGTTGATGGTCGGCGCCCTGCACACCATCGTCGGCAACGCGCCGGGAATGTCGAGATCGAGGGTGAAGACCTTGCGCCCGGTGACCGCCTCCAGCGCGTCGACCCGGTTGTGCGGTGTTCCGATGACCGTGAACGCCTCGCGGCGGCGCAATTCCACGGTGACCGGTTCGGTGCGGGCGCTCGCCGCCGCGACGGCGAGTTCGCCGATACCGATACCGCCCGCGCGGCCGGGGACGGAGACGATCCCTTCGCGCGACTCCAGTCGCGTGGCCGGGACACCGAGTCTCGCCGACGCCGCTTCGAACAACCGCAGCCGTGCCACGGCCGCGGCGACCCTGACCGGGACGTAGGTCGAGATCGTCGTGTTGGAACCGCCGGTGAGCTGGTTGAATACCAGCTCCGGCCGCGCGTCGGCCAGCGTCACGCGCACCTTCGGCACCGGGACGCCGAGTTCCTCCGCGATCAGCATGGCCGTCGAGGTGGTGATCCCCTGCCCCACCTCGGCTCGCGGCAACGCGAACGACACGGTGCCGTCCCCGCCGACCTCGACGGTGATCAGGTTGGCCGTCGGCAATGCCGCGAGGGTCATCATGTCGTTGAGGTCGACGACGTCGGTGATCTCCGGTGACGGCAATCCGAGCGATCCCGGAACACCGGCCTTTCCCTGCGCCGCCGGTGTCCTGCCGAACTCCGCCGCCGCGACGAGTGTCGGGGCGGCCAGCACGTAGCCGAGAAACCGCCGCCTGCCGATGACGTGCCGCATCCCGCGTCACTCCGGCCGGTTGTGCGTGGGAATCTCGATCTTCGTCTCCTTGCCTTTGGTGAGGTAGAAGAGAATGTACTGGCGAAGAGCTTCGTCGATGGTCCACGCGGCTTCCGGAACCAGCGGCAACGGCACCAGCCCCTCACGGAATCTCACCAGCAGCGGCCACATCTGCGGAAGCAGCCTGTCCCACACGGGTTCGCGCGGGATGCCGTCCCAGTCGGCCACCTGATCGCCGACGAGGTAGCGCGCGAGCGCGTTGCACAGTGGACGGCTGATGCTCGCCGGACTGGTCTGCTCGGCGAGCTGGCCGAGCAGGATGTCGGTGAGTTTGACGCCTTCCGGGGTCGGGCCCATGTTGCGGGGAAGGATCTGGTCGGACTGCGCGTAGGCCGCTTCCCAGTCGGCCGGAATGTACTCTTCCTTTATTCCCAGCAAGTACGCGGTCACCTGCCACACGTGCAGGTACGCGTCGGAGTCCGCCTTGCTGATGGGAACGTTCCACTCCCGCATCTTCCTCATCGCGAAGGTCGGCAGCGTGTGCCAGGTGACGAGCATGTCCTCCTGCGAGATGGGAATGTCGCCCTTCCAATGTGGAGACTGCTGCAACAGATGCCGCACCGCCGCGTGCACGAGCCGGGTCTTGACGCATTCGATCACACACGAGCCTCCCGGCCGGTAGGCGTCGAGCGAGCCGACGGCGAACCCGAACAGGCTCGTCTTCGCGACCCGGTCCTCCATGTCGGCGCCGCCCGCCGAGTAGTAGACCGAACGGGCCTCGTTGGGAATGGCGGTCGCGAGGATGCCGCCGCCCGGACCGTTGCACAGGTTGAGGTAGATCCCCCTGCTCTTGTTGAATTCAGCCGCGCGTTCGAGTTTGTTCTTGTCGGCCCACGGTGGCATCCGGCGGGCGTGTTCCATGAAGTCCCGCAAATCCGATGGCAGCCCCGCAGGCAGCGCCTGCTCGTTGCGTTCCCAGTTCCACAACAGTTCGTTGACCTTCGGGATGACGCCACGGTCGAGCAGTGAAGCCAGCAACGGGTCGGCTTCCTCGTCCCACACCCAGCGGGGGTCGGCACCGGCCCCCGATCCCGCGACGGAGCCGCTTGGCTGCCACGTCCACCGCAGCGGCGAGCGCGCCTGTGCGGGCGAACTCGTCCCCAGCGCGCCGAGTGCCCCCAGCGCGCCACCCGAGATCAACGCCGAACGCCTGCTGAGCCTCGCCATGTGCTGACTCCTCTCCGAGCCGGAAATTCGTGAATCGAGCGTGAGAAACGGTGGTGCCGTGCGGGGTCAGAAGGGCCGGTTGCCTTCCGGGATCTCGATGCTGATCGGCCGTGCCTCCGACAGGAACAGCAGCGCCGCCCTTCGCAGGAACTCGTCGAAGGTCCAGTAGGCCTCCGGCGCGAGCGGGAACGGCAGCAGACCTTCGCGGACGGCGACGAACGGCCCCCATGCCGTGCGCAGCAACGGATCCCACAGTGGTTCCCTCGGGATCTCAAGCCAGCCCGCGATCCGGTCGCCGAGCATGAATCGGGTGAACGCGCCGAGAACGGGTTTGCTGAGGATGCCCGCGTCGATCTCGGCGCCGAGGTTGAGCAGGATCTCGGCAAGCCGGATTCCCTCCGGCGTCGGGGCGAGCACGGGGTCGAGCACCTGTTTGGCCTGTGCGTTGGCCTCGTTCCACGAGGCGGGGATGTACTCGTCCATGATGCCGAGCAGGTGCGCGCCCACCTGCCACGAGTGCAGGAAACCTTCGGATTCGGCCGAGGCGATCGGGACTTTCCACGCGGTGAGCTTCTGCATGACCGTCGTCGGCAGGCTGTGCCAGGTGACCATCATGTCCCGCTGGCTGATCGGGATGTCCTCGTCGGCCGCGCCCGACCAGTACGGCGACCGCGGCAGCAGGTGCCGGACGGCCGCGTGCACCAGCCGCGTCTTGACGCAGGTCACGATCATCTCGCCGTCGGGCCGGTAGGCGTTGCGGGCACCGATGTCGTAGCCCAGCTTGGCGGTCTTGGAGATCCGGTCCTTCATGTCCGCGCCGCCCTGCGAGTAATACACCGCGCGGGCTTCCTTCGGGATGACCGTGCTCATCATGCCGCTCGCGAGCCCGTACAACACGCCGAGATAAAGGCCGCGCTTCTCGTTGAAATCCACCGCTTTAGCGAGCTTGCCCTCGTCGGCCCAGGACGGAAGACGGCGCGCGTTCTCCATGAAGTCCCGCAGGTCGTTCGGCAGTCCTTCGGGAAGGGGCTGGTCGTTGCGAGTCCACGTCCGCAACAGCTTGTTGACGGCGGGGACGTCACCCCGGTCGAGCAGTGAAGCGACGAGCGGATCCGCTTCGGGATCCCATACCCACCTTGGATCGGCGCCGTTTCCGGCACCCGCGACGGAGCCTCGCGCCGACCAGGTCCACAGCGACTGTGCCTGTGCGGGAGCCGTCACGCTCAGAGCGCCGAGCGCGCCGAACGCCCCGCCCACTCTCAGTGCCTTACGCCTGTTGAGCTCTTCCATGCCGGACTCCTCCTTGAGCCAGGAAACCCCAGTTGATACTCTGATACACGGCGTGGAACCTTGTATCAAGGAGACCACAGACGGGAAGAAAAGACCAGACGTCGCGCTTCGATTGTTCGATCAGGAAAGGCAACCGTGGAACCTGTACTGTCCGCTGTCATGGCGTCCTCGGAATCGGAGTCCTTGCTGGATCGCGCGTTCGCGGAAGCCACCGAGCGCGCCGACGATCACGACGAGACCACCGAGCGCCTGCTCACCGCGGCCTACGATCAGTTCCGCCGCACCGGAATCCGAAAGTCCACTATGGAGGATGTGGCGAGAAGGGCAGGCGTTTCCCGCGTCACCGTCTACCGCAGGTTCGCCAACAAGGACGCCCTTGTCGAACACGTCGTCCGGCGCGAGTTCCGCCGCTACTTCGACCAGTTCCTCATCGACATCGAGCGGGCCGAGAACGTCGCCGATCGCGTGACGATCGGCTTCGCGAGCGCGTTGCGGGCCATTCGCGGCAACCCGCTGATCGGTGGCCTGATGGACGTCGAGCCCGACGTCGTCATCCCTTCCATGGTCGGCGACGGCGGGCAGACCATGGCCACGGTGCGAAAGTTCGTCGCGGGCCAGCTCCGCCGCGAGCAGAGCGCGGGCAACGTGGCCTCCGGCGTCGACGTTGATCTGGTGGCCGAGCTGATGGTGCGGCTGTCAGCGTCGTTCCTTGTCACGCCGAGCCTGCTCGTCGACCTCGACGACGAACACCAGGTGCGCGACGTCGCCCGCAGGTTCCTCGTCCCGATGCTGTTCCCGCCCGGGTAGGGAGCCCGGGAGTCAGGCCGGGGACACGAACAACTCGGCCAGCAGCGCCGCCGCTTCGGCTGGCGCGCGGACCTCGATCCGCAGCACGGGACCGTCGAGGTGGAGCCGGAAGTCGAAGAACGGGCAGCACCGCTGTTCCGAGGCGGCGAGCTCGGCGATGCGCGCGGCGCGCTCGGCGGGTACGACGAGGCGCACGCCGTCGAAGGTCTGCTCGTGGCAGGCTCCCGACAGCGCCGCTTCCCACTGTCCGGCGCGCTCGGCGACCTCGGCACCGGTGAGCGAGCACGCCACCGGCGCGCTTCGCCAGCGCTCGCCATCGGCGAGCGAGGCGCACCGGGGACCGCACGGGCCTTCGTCGTCCGGCAGGGCTTCGAGCCCTTCCAGCGCCCCGCGGGCGGTGGAGATGAACGCCGCCAGTTCCTCCGCGCGCCGCTCGGCTCGCGCGATCCCGGCCGTGATCCGTGGCCGCAGACCGGCCTTGACCTGTCCGCACCCGCCCGATTCCCACAGCGGCAACAGATCGGCGATCTCCTCCAGTGGCAACCCGAGGTGCTTCGCGGCACCGATGAAGGCAAGCCGGTCGACGGCCCGCTCGTCGTAGGCGCGGTAACCGGCCGCGGTCCGCTTCGCCGGAAGCAGTCCCTCGGTCTCGTAGAACCGCAGGGTCGTCGCCGGGACTCCGGTGCGCTCGGCGAGCTGCGAAATCCGCATCATGCTGCCCATTCCCCGAAGGTAAACCTTCGACCCCGCTCGAAGGTCAAGCCCGCCGCACGACGGCGCGGAGACTGATCGCGAACCCGAGCACGCACCACACCAGCAGCACCGCGAGATCTCGCCAGCTCGCTGTGTAGCTGTCGGAGATCAGTCCCGCGCGGAGCAGATCCGCTGCCGGCCGGAACGGCAGCCAGTCGTGAACGGTCTGGAACCACTCCGGCAGGCGGCTCGCGGGAAAGGTCACCGGCGAGAACAGCATCACGAAGAACACCAGTACCTGAGTGGTGATCTGGGTCAGCAACGGAGGAAGGACCACGGCGATCGCATAACCGACCGAGGCCGCGGTCACCGAGGTCAGTGCGGCGGTGGCGACGAGAAGCGGCCAGTCGAAGACGTAGCCGAAGTCGTAGCGCAGCCACGCCACGATCATGGCGACGGCGATGCTGGGCAGCGCGACGCCCAGCCACACGGTCAGATCGGCCAGCAACAGCAACTGCCGGGGCACCGGTTGCGCGCGCAGGTAGGTGAAGGTGCCGCTCGCGCGCGCCTGCGCGACGCCCATCGGCACGATGACCAGTCCCACGACCATGAGCAGCACGGTGGGCGCGCCGGTCGAGAGGAACTGGGCCGACGCGGTGTCGATACCGGGAACGAGGAACCCGAAACCGATGATGATCCCAGCGGCGAGCAGGGCCTCCACGGCGATGACGAACGGCAGCATCGGCCCCGTCTGACCGAACGTCCAGCGCAGCAGGGTCGCGTAGGTGGTCCATAGGCCGGTACGCGGCGGCACGGCCACGCGAGCCACAGTGGACGGTGTTTCGACGGCCGCGGTGTGCTCAGGCATCGCCGGACTCCTTCGCGTTGTTCCCGCCGGTGACGGCGAGGTAGACGTCCTCCAACGTGACCGGGGCCAGCGCGTAGCCCTCGACGCGCTCGTCCTCGCGCTGGGCGGAGGCCCACGCGACGGCCTTCTCCGCGTCCTCGGCGCGGACGGTCAGCAGCACGCGCCTTCCCGCCCTGACCCGCCGGGCGACGGGGAACGGGATCTCGGCACCGGTTTCCGAGGGATCGATACCGTCCGAGGTGAGTGCGAGTTCGAGCCGCAGATCGTGATCGCCCGCTCCGCGAAGCCCGCTCGGCGAACCGGCCGCGACGACCTTGCCCTTGTCGAGTACGACCAGATCGTCGACGACGCGCTCAGCCTCGGCCACGTTGTGGGTGACCAGCAGTACCCCCGCTCCCGCGTCGCCGAGACCTCGGACCTTCTTCCACAGCAGCCTTCTGCGAGCCGCGTCGACGTCGTTGGTCGGTTCGTCGAGAATCACCAGCGGTACGGGTGCCACGGCGGCCATCGCGAACGCGGTGAGCCTGCGGACCCCGCCGGAAAGCCCGCCGCCGTCCGGCATCGCCCTGCGGTCGAACCACTCGGTGATGTCCAGTTCCTCGGCGACGGCTCGCGCCGCGGCGGCGGCCTTCGCGCGGGACATGCCGCGAAGCCTCGCCGCGATCTCGATCGCCGTCCGCGGGGTCAGCCCGTCCAGCGGTGCCTGAGCCTGGGCCTGCAACGCCACGCACCGGCGGGCCGTGCCCGGTTCGGCGATCGCGTCGGTCCCGGCCACGGTGATGGCCCCTTCGTCGGGCCGCAGCAGCCCCACGACCTGGGAGACCAGCGTGGTCTTGCCCGCGCCGTTGTGCCCGAGCAGGCCGACGACCTCGCCTGGCCGCACCCGCAGCGTCACGCCGTCGTTCGCGGCCACGGCGCCGAATCGTCTGCTGAGGTTTTCGACCTCAAGTACTCCCTGGACCACGTTCCTCACCTCCATCAAGATACCAATGGAATCAAGATACCATCGGTATCTTGATATCGTCAGTATCTACATGCTGGAGGTATGATCCGGGAATGGATCAACGCCGCACGGCTCCCCGGGTACGGATGACGCTCGCCGAACGAAAGCGGGAGACGAAGGACGCGCTCGTCCTCGCGGCGCTGTACGCGTTCGCGCGGGACGGTTACCACGCCGCGAGCCTGGAGGCGATCGCCACCGAGGCCGGGTACTCGAAAGGCGCGATCTACTCGAATTTCACCGGCAAGGCGGAACTGTTCCTCGCGGTCATGGACTACAACCTGGAAGCGCTGCGAAGCGACGACTGGGACCCGCTCACCGCCGAGCACGCGCGCGACACGGCCGCCGCGCCCGAAGCGGACGCGGCGACGATGGTGCGGGGAGTCGGGCTCGCGACACTGGAGTTCATCGCGACCGCCGCGAGGGACGAAACCCTCGCCGAGGCGCTGCGCCGACGCGTCCAGGCCATGGTCGACAGCTACCAGCAGGTCGCGGCCGAAGCCGTGCGAGAGGACGAAACTCTCGCTGCCGACGATGTCGCGCGCCTCATGGCCGCGCTCGACCAGGGAGCGTCCATGCTGACGCTCAGCGGCATCACCGCCATGGACGGCACGCTGCTGCGCACCGGGCTACGCAGGTTGCTCTCGCCGGAGCAAACCGCGCCCGAACAGGGCGAGCGCGGCTTGCCACTGCCGGTCGTCGAGCGGGTACAGCGCCTGATCGGCAACCCGGACAGCGCCTGAACGCGGCGCGAAGGGCTACCCGGCCGATTGGTGGCTTCCGTAGGGCACGGCACGCACGAGCGTCACCCGCACCGTGGCACCGCTGGGCACGACATAGGACCGCTCCTCCCCCTGTCTTGCCCCGGTCAGCGCGCGGCCGAGCGGCGAATCCGGCGAGTACACCTCCAGCTCGTCCGCCTTCCCGCCGTCGCGCACGCCGAGCAGGAACGTCTCCGGCTCCGGATCGTCGTCCAGCCGCACCGTGAGCACCATGCCCGGCTCGGCGACGCCGTCGTCGGGCGGCGTCTCGCCGACCACCGCGTTGTGCAGCAAGTCCTCAAGCTGCCGGATCCGGGCCCTGAGGTGCCTGCCGTCGACAAGGCGCTCCCCGTCGTCAGGCGCGTCGGCCTCGTCCCGCTGCCTGCACAGCGCCTCGTATTCACTGCTGACCCTGTCGTAGGCGTCGGCGGTGAGCCACACACGTTTGGTCTCGTTCATCATTTTTCCTCGTCGAATGGGGTGCCCGGCGTATTGCGCCTGAGCAGCGTTGCGTTGGCGTCCTCGGCGAAGCCGGCCGCGACCCGTTCGAGAATGGTGCGCTGAGTACGCAGCAACACGTTCTCGCGGCGCAGCCACTCCAGTTCGGCTCGCTCGCTTTCGGCGAGCGGCTTCTCGGTGGTGCCTGGGGTGTTCGGGGTCTCGGCGGGGTCCGTGCGCTCGTGGTCGGCACTGTCGTCACTCATGGTGTCCGCTCCCTACCCGGCTCCCTGTCCGGTCAACGCAGTGGATCGAAGTCGCGCAGTTCGCCAGGCGGGTCGCCGGTGGTGATCTGCTCGGCAAGTAATCGCCCCGAGACGGGGCCCTGGGTGAGGCCCCACATCCCGTGGCCGCCCGCGACGTAGACGCCGGGCGCCGCCGTCGCGCCGATGACGGGTTTGCCGTCGTGAGTGACCGGGCGAGGCCCTACCCACTCGTCGGTGCGCCGGTCCCAGTCGACACCGGAGAGAAAAGGGCGCGCCGAGGCGACGATCGCCTCGATCCGGGCGGGCCGCATCGCGGCGTCCGGACCCCGGAACTCCATGGTTCCCGCGACGCGCAGCGCCCCCTTGTACGGGGTGCAGGCCACCCGGATCCCCGGCAGATAGACCGGTCCGGGAACGGGTTCGTCGACCGGCACGGTGAACGAGTAGCCACGACCGGCCCTCACCGGCACCGCGACCCCGAAACGGCGGGACAGACCGTCGAGCCACGCCCCTGTCGCCAGCACCACGACCTGCGCGGAAACCGAACCGGTCGACGCTGAGCGCACCGAGACGGCGTAGCGCCGCGGGCGCACGTCCACGACCTCGAAACCGCTGCGGATGACACCGCCTCTCGCGCGAACGGAGTCGGCAAGGGCGGCGGTGAACGCGCCGGGGTCGACGTAGCGTTGCCCGTCGACTCGCACGGCGGCGCCCATCCGCCCGGATGCCTGCGGCAGCCAGTCGGCCAGCTCGGAACCGGTCAGCCCGCGATAGGACACGTCCTGGCCGACGTCACGGAGCCGTTCAAGCTCACCGATCAGGCCCGCCGCGCCCTTCTGGTTCTCGAAGAGCGCCGTTACCGGAGCCTGCATGGCGCCGACGTCGACGCCGGCCCCCGCGAGCTGGTCGAACGCCTCAAGGCTCTTGCCGCTCAGCGCGAGGTTCGCTTTCGCGACGCGTTCCCATTCCGGCCACCGGCAGCGCACCGCGAAGCGCAGCAGAAAGCGCCAGAGAGCCGGGTTGGGCGTCATGGGCACGTGCAGTGGTGCCGCGCGGTCGAACAGGGAACGGATCCCGAACCGCAGGACGCCCGGCTCGTTGAGCGGCAGCGCCAGCGCAGGCGAAAGCCAGCCCGCGTTCCCCCACGAGGCACCGGCGCCGACACCGGCACGGTCGACGACCGTCACCTCGACACCACGTTCCTGTAGGAACCACGCGGTGGACAACCCGAGCACCCCGGCGCCGACGACGACAGCCGTCCTCGGACCGCGCGCGCTCCAACCCTGCCCCGTCATGATCGCCTTCCCTGTGCCGGACCCTTCTCCGTGAGCATGGGCGAAGACAGCCACGGCACGGTTGTCCAGAACGAACAAAAGTTGCCGACCAGCTTGTTCAATTCGGACAGCTACACTGAACGGATCCGTGGGACGCCCTTGATATCGAGTACGCGAGGCAGGTCGGTGGAATGGTCAGGCTCGATCGTCTGATCAACGTGCTGGGCGGCTACGGTGTGCGGGTCGCGGGCCACCTCGGCGGTCGCGACGCCGAACTGCACAGCGTCGCCATGCACGATCCGGCCACCGACAGCCCTTCGGTCGGCGACGCGCTGCTGACGGTCGGCGTTCCCGAACCGGCCCATGCTGTCGAACTGGGAATCGCGGCACGGTCGAGGGTGGTCCTGCTGCGCACCGGCGAACCCGGCACCGAGGACGCCCTCGCGCTGGCGAAGGAGCACGAGATCTGCCTGCTGCTCGTCGATCCGCGCGTGTCGTGGAGCCAGATCGCCAGCGTCGTGTACGGGCTGGTGCTTGAGGGCAGGGAGACGGAGGCCGGGAGAGGTCCCAGCGACCTGTTCACCCTCGCCGACAGCATCGCCATCGCGGTGGGCGCGCCGGTGACCATCGAGGACCAGCTCTCCCGGGTCATGGCCTATTCCAGTGTTCAGCGCGACGCCGACCCCGCGAGGCTCGACACGATCCTCGGCAGGCGGGTGCCGGGCCCGGTGCGGGCGCTGTTCGAGCGGCGCGGCGTGTTCACCCACCTCGCGGCCTCCGACGAACCGCTCTTCGTCGCCGACGCCCCCGATCACGGAATGCGCGGGCGCACGGTCGCCGCGGTGCGCGCGGGCAGGGAACTGCTCGGCTCGGTGTGGATCGCGTCCGAAACCCCGCTCGACGCCGGAAGAACACGGGCGCTGGCCGACGGCGCGCACACGGTCGCGCTGCACCTGCTGCGCTCCCGCGTGAGTGCGGACCTCGAACGGCAGGTCGAGGGCGAACTGGTGATCCAGCTTCTCGAAGGGACCCCTGACGCTGCCGCCGTCATCGGCAAGCTCGGCCTGCCTCCCCGAAAGCACAGGGTCATCGCGTTGCAGGCGCACACGAGTGAGCGCAACGCGGCGGTACTGCTGGCTTTCGAGCGCGCCACCACGGGCTTCGGCTGGTCGCGTCCAGGAAGGACGACCCTGTTCGGCAACACCGTCTACACGCTGTTGCCCTGCGACGACGATCCGGCGCCCGCGTTCGGCTGGATCAGCGAACTCGCCCGTGGACTGCCCGGCCACGTCTCGCTCGCGGTCGGCATCGGCGCTCCCGCCGACCCAGGCGAACTGCCCGCTGGCAGGAAAGAGGCCGACGAGAGTCTCGCGCTCCACACGACCCGCACCGGCACCACCCCGGTGTGTTACGACGAATCGTGGGACGAGATCCTTTTGCAGCGGCTGCGCACCGCGGCGACCGTCGGCCGCATTCCGTCGAGGGGCCCGATCGCGGAACTGGCGAGGTACGACGAGACACACTCGGCCCGGTTGCTGACGACACTGCACGCGTGGCTTGAGGCGCAGGGCGACCTCGCCACCGCGGCCGGGCGACTCGGCGTCCACCCCAACACGGTCCGCTACCGCCTCAAGAAGATGACCGAAATCGCCGACCTCCGCCTCGACGATCCACGTAAACGCCTCGCGATGCTCATCACGCTCGCGATCGGCGACCACACTGTCAGTCCACAGTAGACACGATCGCGGTCGCGAAAGCACGGACGAGGTCCGACGGAGAAATCATCGGCTCGCGATCATGCCCCCTTGCGCAACGACATGTTCGCGGATGGCCGCCGCGCCGGATTCGGCGAGCCAGCCGGTGAGAGTCCGCAGTCCGGGGTGGATCACCCGCAGGGCTTCGATGTCGGCGTGCCAGCGGTCTCCGGCAAGCCAGCGGCGCCGGGTTTCGGCGACGTCAGGGCCGATCGCGGCGACCTCGTTGCCGGTGAGTTGCTCATACCGGACCGGGATGCCGATCGCGTCACCGATCGCGGCGGCGGCCTCGACGGGCGTCGGCTGATCGCCCGCCAGTTCCAGCGTCCGGCCCGCGAACCGCGCCGGATCGGCGAACGCCAGCGCGGCGAACTCGGCAATGTCCTCCAACGCGACGACCTGCATGGGCTCGTGCGGCGAGAACAGGTGCCGGTGCACGCACTCGGTGCCGTTGCCTCGGCGGATGCCGTCGATGCCGATGCCCGCGAAGCCGAGATAGTTGGTCATGAACCGCACCGGGCGCAGCACGGTGGGCAGCGCGACCTGATCGAGCAGGTATCGCTCGATCAGCGCTTTCCCTTCCCTGCCAGGCGAGTCGTCCGCCATCGACGCGACGGTGCTGAACACCACCTGCTCGACACCCTTCGCGGTCGCCGCGTCGATCAGCCTCTTGCCTCGTGCCACTTCGAGTTCGGGTTCGATTCCGGTGGCCCCGTACGGAAGGGGCGGTATGGCGAACAGGGCGGCGGCACCGTCGAGGGCGGTGAGCAGGCTCTCCTGATCGTCGAGGTCACCACGCGCGAGCTGAGCACCGGCGGCGGCCAGCGCCCTTGCCGATGGAGCGCTCGCGTCGCGGACAAGGGCCCGCACCGGGCGCCCCTCGGCGAGCAGCCGCCTCGCGGTGGCGCCTCCTTGTCTGCCCGTGGCGCCGGTGACGACGACTGGGGAACCGGGATCAAGGGCATTGCGAGCGGTCATGACGTCCGTTCCGTGGTTGGTGGATACTGGCATGATCCGGAATGGTCAACCCGGTTGCCTTCCCCGAACAAGGATTACGTGACATGACAGCGTCCCCCGCAGGCGCCGGACGCGCCGATGCGCGCCACAACAGGGAGATCGTGCTGCGCACCGCGGCGAGGGTATTCGCCGAGGAAGGACTGGAGGTGTCGCTCAGCCGGATCGCGCGGCGCGCCGACGTCGGCGCCGGTACCGTCTACCGGCACTTTCCCAGCAAGGAAATCCTGGTCGAGACCGTGCTCGCCGAACAGATCGAAGGTCTCGTGCGCGCGGCGGACCGGTGGCGGACCCGGGCCACGCCCGGTGACGCGCTGTTCGGATTCCTGCTCGAAGTCATCGAAACGTCGGCGGGAAGGCACAACGCCTGCGACGCGCTCACCACGGACCGGGACTGGCCGCACGCGGTGCTCGACGCCGCGAAACGGCATTTCGACGAAGCGCTGGACGTCTTGCTGCGCAACGCGGAACGGGCCGGAGCGATCCGTGCCGACGTGCGAACCGAGGACCTGGTCGCGCTCGCTTCCGGCGGCGCGGCGCTGTACTCGGCACACCGCAACCGCGCGCGCGGCATGCGGTTCGTCCGGCTCCTGCTGGACGGGTTGCGCGCGCCCGCCGT
Organism: Prauserella marina; assembly: GCF_002240355.1. Classification (GTDB taxonomy): domain Bacteria; phylum Actinomycetota; class Actinomycetes; order Mycobacteriales; family Pseudonocardiaceae; genus Prauserella_A; species Prauserella_A marina. Next base: position 1,150,294 of record NZ_CP016353.1, on the reverse strand, counting down.
CACGGAAGCAGCCAGATTTCGTGACAACCATCCGCACCCGCGTCACGAAACCGCGGACGGCCCGCGACACTGCGAGGAATGCGGGGCGCGGCTGCGGATCCGAGCCTCCGGCAGGCCACCCCGCTACTGCGGTCCAGCCTGTCGCCAGCGTGCCCACAGGAGGCGGCTCGCCGGCTGACCACGCCGCGCCCGGCGCGGCAAAGCTCAGTCGAGAATCCGGACGTACCCCTCGGTGCCGTTGACCTGAATCCGCTGCCCGTCCTTGATCGACCGAGTGGCTCGCGCGACCCCGACGACGGCGGGCAGGCCGTACTCCCTCGCGATCACCGCTCCGTGCGTCATCAGGCCGCCCAGCTCCGTCACAAGGCCGTCGACGGCGACGAACAACGGCGTCCAGCTCGGATCGGTGAAGGAGGTGACCAGGATGTCGCCCTTCCTGAGGTCGGCCTTCGCCATGTCCACGACGACCCTCGCCCTCCCCTCGACGACACCTGCCGAGACGGGCAGTCCGGCGAGCGCGCCTTCCGGCAGATCCTCGTGCCGGTACTCGCCCACGATGACCTCACCATCAGAGGTGACGACCCTCGGCGGCATGAGCGCCTCGTAGGACCGGAACGCGGCTCCGCGCTCCTCGATGAGCGCGCCGTCCGCCTTCCCCGTGCGCGCGATGTCGTGGAACTCCTGGAATTTCAGGTAGAAGACGTCCTCTTCGGCACGCAGCACGCCCGCTTCGACAAGACGCCGCGCTTCCCGCAGCAAAGCCCGCTTGTAGCAGAAGTACCGGCTGATCATGCTGTACTTGGGGTACTCGCGGTATCCGGCGAAGGTGCGGATGCGGTCGATCATCCGCTTGGTTCGCTCGGCCTTGTCCTCGCCGTCCGGCACGGCACGCAACCGGGTCAGCAGTTCCTGTTCCTTCCGGCGTGCTTCCTCAAGCCCCAGCTCGAATCGTCGCTTGCTCTCGCCGGGTTCGAAGTTGGCGACGTTGCCGAGGATCATGGGCACGAGCATGGAGGGCCGTTCGCTCCAGCGCGTCCTGGTGATGTCGATCTCGCCTGGACAGCGCATGCCGTAGTCGGTGAGGAACCCCGCGATGGCCTCCCTCACCTGGCTTCCCCCTTCGAGCGCTTCGAGTTCGCCGAGGAAGCGCTCGCCCTCGCGCTCCTCGTCGGCCACCTTCCGCAGGAAGGCGACGACGTCGGCGTGCGGCCGGATGACGTCGGCGACGTCGAGCAGCGCGAGTCCCATTTCCGAGGTGACGTTGTGGGACACGGACTGGCTGAGCACGTCGGCGGCGTTCTTCTCACCGAGCCACTCACCGAGATTGTCGTTCAGCCACAAGGTCGCCTCCATCGCGGCGGCGATCGCCTGATTGCTGCGCGGATCGAAAAGGATCCGCTTCATTTCCGCGATGTCGGCCAGGACGAAGTCGAACAGAGCCGGTCCCGAAAGGGGCTCGATCTCGCGCCGCAGAGTGGCAATCGAGTCCTCGCTACTCGTGATCAGTTCTCTGACGATGGCCGGGTCGGTCTCGATGGTGGAAGGCGTGGTGCCGGGAAGCGCCCTGCCGTCATCGGCATTGTCGGCACCGTCGGAAAGCGATGGGACGAAGTCGCCTCTTTCGACGATCGCCCGCAGCGCGTCCCTTGTCAGTGGGTCGGATCTGCCCAGCGTCCCCAGCAGGCCCTCGCGCCCCTTTCGCGTGGCGAGCAAGGGAGCGACATCGACGAACAACCGTCCGCCTGCCTCGTGCATCTCGGCCATCGTGGTCAGCAACCACATGGACAGCCCAAGCGGCTTCATCGCGTCGGTCATCATCTGCTGGTGACCGACGGAGACGTAAACGTGATTGTCCTCGTCCTCGATCACCGGCAGCGGGAACAGCGTCGTGATCGCCCTGCTCTGGACAATGTGGAACTCGTTGTCCACAATGCACCATTCGATGTCCTGTGGCCCGCCGAAATGTGCCTCGGCACGTCGTCCCAGCCGCACGAGGCGCACGGCCTGTTCGTCCGTGAGTACCGGTGTCGTCCTTCGTTCCGGTTCGACAGGTGTCCGCTCTGTGCCGCCTCCCGCTACCGCGCGCACGGCCACCCGTTTCGTGGCCACCGACGTGCCGACCACCTCGTCGTCGCGCACCGTGTAGACGTCGCCACTCGCCGTTCCTGACACCAGTGCCTCGCCGAGCCCCCACGCGGCCCCGACGGTCGCGACCTTCCGGTTCGAGGTCACCGGGTCCGCGGTGAACAGGATGCCCGCCGCGTCAGGAAACACCATCCGCTGCACGACGACGGCCATCCGCACGCTCCGCTGACCGAAACCGTTACGCAGCCGGTAGGTCACCGCCCGAGCGGTGAACAGCGATGCCCAGCAGCGCCGGATGCGCAGGATCACCTCGTCGGCGCCGACGACGTTCAGATACGAGTCCTGCTGGCCCGCGAAGGACGCGGTGGGCAGGTCCTCCGCCGTCGCGCTCGACCGCACCGCGAAGGCCGCCCGCTCCCCGAAAGGGGCGAGCGCTTCGCTGATCTCCGCGACCAGAGCGGCAGGCAGCGCGGCGCCCTCGACGGTGCGGCGAATGTCCGCGCTCAGTGCCGCGATCGCGGCACGGTCCGCCGGGTCCACACGCGACAGCCGACCGAGCTGGTCCTCGATCGACGGCACTCCTGCCATGACCCCGCTGAACGCCTCCGTCGTCACGCAGAAGCCCCGCGGCACGTGGATGCCCTCGATGCGTGAGAGTTCGCCGAGGTGCGCCGCCTTGCCGCCGACGTCAGCGACGTCCGCCGTGCCGATACCTTCGAGCGGCAGCACGCCGCCAAATTCCGTTTCGCGACCCAATTCGCTGCTCCATCGTTAGCCGGTTCGGTGTGAGACCGGCAGTATGGATCAGAATTCAGCGCCTCATGAGGTTCGCGATTCCGGTATAAACTGAAAGGGGAAAGGCAAGCATTACTCCCCTCGCTCGTACGAGAGCACCACGGCGCCGGAGGCGAACTCGCGGCGCCCCGCCAGCCGCCAGGTGCTCTTCGGATATGGAGTCTGAAAGAGTGGCGTCCCCTCACCCAGCAGTACCGGGTTGAGGACGAGACGAATCTCGTCGAGCACGCCCGATCGCAGTAGCTGACTCGCGGCCGAGCCGCCCGCGAACACGGCGATGTCCCGTCCCTGCTGCTGTTTGAGCTGCCCGAGCGCCGCGACCGGGTCGTCGCCGAGCAGGTGGGAGTTGTGCCAGCCGGTTGTTTCGAGCGTCCGGGAGAGGATGTACTTGGGCAGCTCCCGCATCGCGGACCGTTGAACGGCGGTGACCTCGTCTCCCGCCGTCGGCCAGTAGGCGGCGAGCTGCTCGTACGCGGCGCGGCCGAACACCATTCCGTCGATCGACTGGAGCAATTCGTCCAGGTACCGCTGGAACGCCTCGTCCGCGAAGTGCCAGTCGATGTTGCCTTCCGCGTCGTCGATGTATCCGTCCAGCGAAACGTTGATGTGCGAGAAGATGCGACGCACCTGCTGTTCCTTCCTGAGCAATGGACCGTGACGGTCGAAGCCTCACTTTATGAACGCCCGACCAAGAACACTGTGGCACTTCTTGGTCGAGTGGTCAAGAAGAAGTAGGATGTCACCGTGACCCGAACCGGCCGACCACGCGGCTTCGAAGAGGACCACGTCGTCGAAGGCGCCAAAGGTGTCTTCTGGCAGCGCGGCTACGCGGCGACCTCGCTGCGCGAGCTGGCCAAGGAACTCGACGTGTTACCGGGAAGCCTGCACGCGACCTTCGGCAGCAAGCACGACCTGTACCTGCGGGCCTTGCGCGACTACGTGAACGACGCAAGCGAAGCCGCGGCCGAGATCTCGGGCGCGGCTTCGCCCCTATCCGCCCTCCGCGCGCTACTCGGGGAAGTGCTGGAATCCGCGAGCGCCACCCCGGGGCGGGGCTGCATGCTCGGCAACTCCGCACTCGAACTCGCGCCACAGGACGAACCCGTACGCGAGTTGGTCGAGTCGGGGCTGCACGCACTGGAGCGGGGCATCGAAGAGGCTCTGCTGCGCGCACGGGACACCGGCGAGATATCCGCCGATGTCGATTGCGCGGCGCAAGCGCGGCTGCTCGTCGTCCTGCTCCAGGGTCTGCACGTCACCGCTCGCGCGGAAGCCGACCCCCAGCGCCTGACGACGGTGATCGATACCGCCCTGAGCTCCATCACCCCGCCGTCGAGCCGCTCCTGACGAGCGACCCGCCCTTCGCGCGCGGTCAGCCTCCGTCAACTCGGTTTGATTCCGGGCACCGAGGTGCGACGATCCTGCCGGAAAGGGAGGAACGACATGGGAAGGGACATCGCCGCGCGGTTGCCTCGGTTGCTGCGGGCGTGGTCGTTTCCCTCGGTCCGGGTCGAGAGTGAACTGACCGACCTCGGTGACCGCGCGCGAGTCTGGCGGATACACGCGGGCGGCCGGAATCACGTCGCGAAACTGACCTTCGACGCCCGCGAATTCGTGGAACCGGGTCTGCTGATCGCGGCGGCACTCGACCGCGCGGGCATCCGCACCGGCGCACCGGTGCCGACCGGTGACGGCGCGCTGAGCGTTTCGGTGCGGCGGGGCTCGTGGACACTGGCCGTGCTCGAATTCGTCGATGGCGCCCCGTTCGACTGGGCGGCACCGGAATCGGGCGGCGACCTGCTCGGCAGGGTGCACACGATCTTGCGTGAGGCGATCGAGGTGCCGCCCGCGGGCGGGCTACTCGACTTCTACGCCACCGAAGCTGACCGAGTGGGCGGTTCATCCGGCGCGGCACTCGCCGAAGCACTCGCCGGGATACACGAGTTCGATCGACTCACCGGCCTGAGCCACGGCGTGCTCTACGGCGATCCGGCACCCGAGGTGCTGCGCGACGCGGACACCGGCGAACTGGCGTTGATCGACTGGGGCGCCCCAAGCCGGGGCCCGTTGTTGCACGATCTCGTGTGCTGGCAACGGTTCGCCGAGCAGGCCCGTCCCGGCGAACCGGGGATGGCCGACCGGCTGCTTTCGGGCTACCTGGCACAGGTTCCTCTCACCGAGGCCGAACTCGCCGCTACCGGCCTGTTCGGCACACTGCACAAAGCGATCCGAGCATGCTGGGAGCAAGACCGGTGATCTCCACGCCGGCCGAGAGCGAACGACACGACCGGTGCTGGCTCGCCTGGCCGGCCCGGTACGACGTGTGGGGCGAACTGCTTCCGGCGGTACGCGACGACATCGCGCTGCTGGCCCGCACCATCGCTCGCTACGAACAGGTTCTGCTACTTGCCAGGCCAGAGCAGGCCGAGGCGGCAAGTGTGGCCGTCGGCCGCGACGTCAAGGTCGTCCCCATCCCTGTCGACGACCTGTGGATCCGGGACACCGGGCCGACTTTCGCCCTGCACGACGACGAAGTCGTCGGCGTCGACTTCGGATTCAACGGCTGGGGCGGTAGACAGTCCATTGTGGATGATCAGCATGTAGCACGGCGACTGCTCGATCACGCGGGCGTTCGCCGGACCGCGACGCCGATGGTCATCGAACAGGGCGGGTTCGAGGTGGACGGGGCAGGCACCGCGCTGGCCACCCGCGGCTGCCTGCTCAACCCGAACCGCAATCCCGGCGCGACCGAGGCGGACGTGGAACGCGAACTCGCCGCGCTGCTCGGCATCCGCAAGGTCGTCTGGCTGGACGGAGCGCCCGGACTGGACATCACCGACTGCCACGTCGACGGGCTTGCCAGGTTCGTCCGGCCCGGCGTCGTCCTCGTGCACCAGGCGAGGCCGGGCACCGACCCGGATTGGGAACGCGTCACCGAACGAACACTGGCGACCCTCTCGACGGCGACCGACGCGGACGGTCGTCCATTCACGACGATCCCGCTGCCCGAGCCGGGCGAGCTCAGGGTCGGCGATCCGGCACTGCTGGAACAATTCGTGGCGAGCTACGTCAACTACTACGTCGCAGGCGGCGCGGTGCTGATGACCAGCTTCGGTGACCGGACGGCGGACGACCACGCGGCAGGCGTCCTCTGCGACTGCTACCCGGGCAGGGACGTCGTGGCCCTCGATCTCGACGTGCTGATGTCCGGAGGCGGGGGCATCCACTGCGCGACCCGCGACGAACCGGCTTGAGCACTCCGCCGCCCTTACCGCTTCGCGGCCGACGGCGGCTGGATGTCGCTCCAGGTCCCCTGGGGCGGGCCGCCCGTCAGCGGGGTGGTGTCGAGATACCTGGGTTCGAGGACGCGCTCCGCGAACTTCCAGCCATCCGGGGTGCGCGCGTAGCGGTCGTGGAAAAGGCCGTACATGACAACCGATCCGCCGTCGCGCTGACGGCCGGTCTCGAACACGTACTCCCTGCCGGTCGCGGTGTCGCCGTCGAGCCGGATCGCGCCGGGATGCGTGTTCTGCACCCAGAACTCCCACGCGTTCTGCAATCGCTCGATCCCGGCTCTGATCTCCTTCCGCCCGGTGAATTCGACGTCGGCGAAGGGGATCCGCCACACGGCGTCGTCGGTGAACAGCGACGCGAACCGGTCGTAGTCGCCGACCATGGGCGCGTCGACGTGCTCCGCTCGCAGCACCTCGATGTCCATCCGGTCGGCGACGATCGTGAGATCAGCCATCTTGGTCCTCCAGGTTGTCGGATTCGTGGCGTTCACCAGTCCGACAGCGCGGCGCCGGCGCATGTGAGGGACCACGACCCACGTCACATTCCGGCGAGCTGTCCGGTCATACCGGTATGAACTCTCCCGGCCTGAGCGCGGTCATGAGCGAGCGGCGCCAGCTCATCAACGTCGCCTACCGGCTGCTCGGCTCCCTCGCCGACGCCGAGGACGCCGTGCAGGAGACCTATGCCCGCTGGTACGCCATGACTCCCCGGCAGCGGGAAGCCATCGACTCCCCCGGCGCCTGGCTGACCAAGGTCGCGAGCCGCATCTGCCTCAACGTGCTCGGTTCCGCCCGCGCAAGGCGCGAACGCTACGTCGGCGAATGGATCCCCGAGCCGCTGCCCGAGCCGAGGGAGTGGATCAGCGGGCAAGCGGGCGATCCGGCCGACCGGGTCACCCTCGACGAATCGGTCAACATGGCCTTCCTCGTCGTGCTGGAGTCGATGACCCCGGCCGAGCGCGTCACGTTCATCCTGCACGACGTGTTCCGCTATCCCTTCGCGGAAGTGGCCGAGATCGTCGGTCGCACCCCTGGTGCCTGCCGCCAGCTCGCGACCTCGGCTCGCCGCCGCATCCGCGCGGCGCGGACCGAAGCGCCTCCCGCCGCCCGGCATGCCGAGATCGTGCGGAACTTCAAGGCGGCGTGGGAAGCCAAGGACATCGACGCGCTCATCGGCCTGCTCGACCCGGAAGCCACCTCGGTCGCCGACGGCGGGGGTCTCGTCATCGCCTTCCTCGAACCGATTCACGGCGGCGAACGGATCGCGCACGCCAGCGTCGAGATCGCGCACGCGGCAGCCCACCTCACGCTTCTGGAGCGCACGGTCAACGGTCAGCCTGGGCTCATCGCCCAGCACGACGGTGTCACCGTGACGGTGTACGCGTTCGACATCGCGGCCGAGAAGATCAAGCACATCTGGGCCGTCCGCAACCCCGAGAAGCTCAGGCCATGGACGGCGACCACGCGATAGGCAGCTCAGGCACGCAAGTCACACGAGTCCGAAGGGGGCAGTTCGTCGGCGAGGAACACCGTCTGCGCCATCATCCGGTAGCCGGACATCCGTTCCCTGAACGTCTCGACGGATTCCTCGGGGTGAACCGAATCGATCACCGCGTGCTCGCCGATGGCGTTGAACTGATGGCTGACTCCCCTGGGGATCTGCATGTCCACGAACGAACACGGTGGCACCACGAGATTGTGACGAGTGCGCCGTACGCCTTCCGGCGCGCCGGGCAATTCGTCGTCGAAAGCCTCCGGCACGAACGGTGTCACGCCGGGAATGTCGGTCACCTCGAACGGGGAAAGGCTGCTGACCCTGATCCGCGTGTCCGGACCGGTCATCATGCGCACGAACCTCAGTCCGGTGTGCAGATGCATGCGAGAACAGACCCCGCGTTCGGTGACGTTGTAGAAGTCCATCACGTAGCGGTCGGCGAAAAACCCGTCGAAGGGTGACTCCAGCATGTACACGTCACCCTCCTCGAAGACCTGGGACCGCACGATGCCGTCGCGGTCCCTCGTCGTGGCGGCCGTGCTGCGTTTGGCCGCGCGCACGATCCCGGCGAAGGCGGTGACCACCGCGAGTGCCGCGTCCTCAGGCAACCGCAGCACCGGGGTGACGACGTTGCGCGCCTGGTCGGCGAAGGTCGCGACGTCGTGGACCTCGTTCTCGTCATCCGCATCGTGTTTGATGCGCACATCGGACATACTCCGCACCTTACGGTCAGATGTGAAGATCTTTATGATCTACCTCGGGCTGGGGAGGCATGGGTGACCGAGTTGACACCGCGGAAGACGACCGGATGATCTGTCCACACTGTCAGCGCGACCTCAAGCGCAAGGAACGTTCCGACTACCGCTGCTATTACTGCAGACGGCAGTTCGCGCTGGAGCCCAAAGAGGGCGACATCGTCATGCACGACGTGCGCGTGCGCAAGCTCGCCGACAAGCTGTCCGACGGCGGCAGGCTGCGCTACACCCTGCCGCAACTGTGGTATGCCGCCGCCCGTGGCCGACTGCGTGACCCCGTGGACACCGCGGGCGTCATCGGCTGCACCGTGGTGGGCCTCAGCGTGTTCGTGCAACTGCCCATCGCCGTGATCTCCTCCTTCGACTGGGGCCTGATCCTGTCCGCCGTGCTGATCATGGTGGGCGTCTGGATCGTCACGTACCTCGTGCTGAAGTTCGCCCTCGTGCCGTGGTGCAAGCGCAACGGGAAAGTACCGATGCCGGAGGAACTCGAAAAGTTCCGGTCCCGGGTGCGGCGCTGGGAGGTCGTCTACCGCGAACCACCGCCTCGGATGGCCGACGAGACGAACCTCGTCGTGCCCGAGATAGCCGAACCACGGGTCGCGATCGTGGTGCCGGATCGCGCCGTGCTCGCCTGCCTCGCCGCGAGCGGGGTACCCGGCGAGCACGAGGCGGCGCTCGTCGGGTCGCTCGCCCACGTTCCACCCGGCGTTCCGGTGATCGTGCTGCACGACGCGAGCCCACAGGGCATCCGGCTCGCGTGCGAGGCGCGGGCCGCCTTCGGCGCGCGGACGGTGACGCCCGGGCTGCGCCCGAACGCCGTCATGGGCCAGGAAAAGGCCATCAAGCTCAGGGAGCGGCGCCCGACCGGCGCGGAGATGCGGAGCCTGCGCGACCTGCGCCCCGGCTTGACCGAGGACGAACTCACCTGGCTCGGCAACGGCTGGTACACGCCGCTGGCCTCGGTGCCGCCCGCGAAACTGCTCGCCGCGCTCACCAGGGCGATCACCCGGGCGACCTCGGGGCCCGGCGCCGAAACGGCGACGGCGGAACGCGTCGGCTTCCTCACCTGGCCCGGCGCATGAAAGGGCTGCTGGACCTCGCACTGCGGCTCGCGGCCGAACGCGCGGGGCAGCCGGGCGGCGTGCGCTTCACCGAGCGCCAGCTCTACTACGAACTGTGCAGAGTGCCGCGCCCCGCGCAGCACATCCCGCGACGGTTTCCGTTCACGGTCGCCCCCTCGGTGCGCTACCCGCGTTTCCGCGAAGCGCTGCTCGAAGCGGGGCCGCTGCCCGGTCTGCTGCCGGAACCGCGACCGGTGCGGCGCGGGGCCGGCAGGCACACGCCGGAACCGGATCTGTTCGACTACGGGCTACCCAGGGTGCTTGTCTGCGAGTCGGACGCGATCGCGAACATGCTGCGCGCCAACGGGATTCCGATGGAATCGGCCTGCCCTGTCTTCGGGGCGGCCGAGTTGCCGCTCGCCGAAGGAGTGCTGAGGATGCTCCGCACCGCGGAGCGGGCCACCGTGTACGTCCTGCACGACGCCGGTGCGGTGGGACTGGCCTTTCCCGGCCTGGTGCGACGGCTCACCCCTGACGGAGTCCGAGTCACGGGCGTCGGCCTGCGGCCGCACCACGCCCGCGCACTGCACCTCGCCCACGGCAGGGAGCACCCGAGCGGGCCGCGCGGCACGATGACCGAACGGGAAGAGCAGTGGTGCGCCCTTGGCAGGTTCGCCGAGGTCGCCGCTGTCCGGCCCGCGTCGCTGCTGCGCACCGTGCACCGGCTGGTCCGCGAGGTCCGGCCGGTCCGAACGCGGCAGCCGAGTCCGCGCAAGGCGAGGGAATCCGGTTTCCTGAGCTGGCCGAGCGCATGAGAAAGGCGGAGGCGATCATGGCGGGAACCCGGCCACAACGGGAAACCAGCTACACCGACGAGTTACTTGCCGACGGAACGGTGCACCGGCGCTACTCGGACGGACGGCTGGAATGGCGCACCCGCGCCGACAGCGGCGCGGTGTCCTGGCGGGACAACGCCAACACGACCGGAACCGACGAACCGCTCGGCCGCAAGATCGTCAAGCGCACGCACTCGGACGGGAGCGTGCTCTACGGCCGCGAGGCCGGTTACGGCCGCACCCTGTGGGGCGACGGGGTGCTCACGGTCAACAGGTCGTCCTTCGGCGGCAAGGTCGGCGCCGTGCTCGCCGGGGTGGCCGGTGGCGCGCTCGTCGCCGGGCTGGCCATGCCCCCGATGACGATGACGCCGGAGGAAGAAGAAGCGCTCCGGCAGCAGCAGGGCGGCGGTGGCGACGCCGGAAGCACCGGGGAGACCGCCTCCGATGACGACGGCTGGTCCGACGGCGACGGTGGCTTGGATGACGCCGGCGATTTCGGCTGAGGAACGGGAATGACGCGCTGGTGTGCCTGCTCGGCTGACGGTGATCCGACGAGGACGCTCGCCTCGGTGGGAGCGCGCGAGCAGACGAGGCAGGGAAGGCTCGCGTTCGGGCTGCTCGACGAGCCGGGGGCCGCGAGCGCGCCGGTCGAAGCCGCCGGTGTGACGGCCGTCGGTGAGGTGACGCTGTTCAACGCCGCCGCGTTGCGCTCGAGTCTCGGCCGCGACGCGCCACGGTCCGATTGTTCGGCCATCGAGCTGCTGCTGCACTGCTACGCCAGGTTCGGGCTGGCGGGGCTCGCCCAAGCCGACGGCATGTTCGCGCTGGCCATCGCCGACGGCAGCGACCTGGTGCTCGTCCGCGACCACACCGGGGCGCGCACCCTCTTCCACGCACGAGCACACGGGACCTGGCTTGCCTCGACGTCGTTGCGAGCGGTACACCGCTGGCCCGCGCTCGACAGCGGACTGAATCTGTCCGCCGTGCGGTCGTTTCTCACCTTCGCCTACCTCCCCGGCACGGAGACCTTGTTGCGGGGGATCCGCGAGGTGCTGCCTGGCCGCTGCCTCCGGCTGCGTGCCGACGGTTCGTCGAAGGAGGAGGTGTTCTGGGAACCTCGCGAGGTCGCCGACGAGCGGCCAGCCGCCGACCACGCGCACGCGCTGCGCGCGCTGCTTGAGGAGGCCACGGCTCGCCGCCTCCCCGAAGGCGAGCCCGCCGCCGTCCTGCTTTCCGGCGGGGTCGACAGCAGCCTCGTCACGGCGCTGGCCAGGAAACTGCACGACCAGCCCGTGCGCACCTACTCGATCAGCTTCGGCGACACCTTGCCCAACGAGCTCGGCTATTCGGGGCTGGTCGCCGCGCACTGCCACACCGAACACCGCGTGCTGACGGTCGCGGGCGAGACGGTCGCGGCGCGATTGCCGGACACGGTCGCTTTGCTCGACAGTCCCGTGGGTGACCCGCTCACCGTGCCCAACCGGCTGCTCGCCGAAGCCGTCGCGGCCGACGGGATGCCGGTGGTGCTCAACGGTGAGGGTGGTGATCCGGTGTTCGGCGGGCCCAAGAACCTGCCGATGCTGATCTCGGAGTTGCACCGCGACGACCCCGATCCACGAGCGCGAGCCATGGCATACCTGGATTCCTACCGGAAATGCCATGCCGATCTTCCGGTGTTGCTGACCGGTGACGTGCTCGCCGAACTCGACGGCGCGCCGCACCCCGCTGACCTCGTCGAGCCCTACCTGCGTCAGGGCGGGATGCACAGCCTGCTCAACCAGTTGCTGCACGCGAACCTGCGCACCAAGGGGGCGCACCACATCCTGACCAAGGTCGAGCGGATCACGGCGGCAAGCGGGCTGGAGGGCAGGTCGCCGCTGTTCGCGCGACCGGTGATCGACCACGCGTTCCGGATACCTCCACGCTGGAAACTGGCCGGTACCACCGAGAAATGGGTGCTGAAGGAATCGGTGAGGGACCTGCTCCCCGCCACGGTCGTCGACCGGCCGAAGAGCGGCATGCGGGTGCCGGTGCAACAGTGGCTCGCGGGACCGTTGCGGGAACTGGGCAACGATCTGCTCTTGAGCAGGGCCACCCGGCAGCGGGGACTGTTCCGTCCCGACACGATCCGGTCCTGGCTGCGCAAGGAAGGGACATTGCTGCCGAGGCACGGCGGGAAACTGTGGCTCGTGCTCACGCTGGAGTTGTGGTTGCGCTCGTTCGACGTCGGCGGCTAGAGCGAGATCAGCCTGACGCCCCACGCGGTGATCCGAGTGCGATGCCTTCGGCAAGCGAACTCGCGCGCGCGAGGCGGTGATCGGTGGTGAGGACCGGCACCCGTAGCCGGGCGGCGAGTTCGATGTACAGCGCGTCAGTCAAGCGGAGATCCGCCCTGCGTGTCCACGCACCGACCGTCAACTCGGCAACGGGGTGGCGCTTCACGGGGATCGTGGCCAACGCCGACAGTGCCGCGTCGACATCGGCCGTGGTCAGCTTTCCAGCACGCTGAAGTCGACCGATAGCGGAAAACACCTCGGCGTCCATGTGCGCCGGCGCGTGCAGGACGGTGTTGACCAGCCGCTCCTTCGCCGGTGCCGCATAGTCGGTACCGGCAAGCAGATCGACGAGAACCGACGCGTCGACTACCACGAGCTCGGCGGGCGGCTCAGTCATCCGCGCCCGCCAACTCCTCGCGAGCATCATCCAGCGCCTCAAGGGCGACGCCATGGGAGACCGTGCCGCGCGGCTCGGGCAGCGAGGCCAACCACGAGTTCGTATCCCGGCGGCGCAACTCGTCGGCGATCGCGGCCTGCGCGAGAGCGGAAATGTTCAAGCCGGCGACCTTGGCCCGCTCGGCCAGCTCGTCAGACAGGTACACGTTCAGCCGTGCCATACACACAATGTACACACACTGGACCTCCGGAGGCGTCCACTCGTTCCGGAGCAGATCACGGCAACCCCAACGAGTGATCTGCTTCACATCCTGTCAGGGTTTCCGATGGCGCGGTGTCTTGTGCTCAGGCCACTCTGAACGAAGGAGGCACCATGGGCGAGAACATCGATGTGGTCGTGATCGGTGGGGGATACGCGGGCGTGATGGCGGCCAACCGGTTGACGCGACGTGACGATGTCGCGGTGACCGTCGTCAACCCCCGCTCGGTCTTCGTCCCGCGACTGCGGCTGCATCAGCTGGTGGGCGAGACCCATGACGCGGTCGTCGACTACGAGACCGTCCTTGCCGAAGGGGTCCGGCTTGTTCTCGACAGCGCGACCGGAATCGACGCGGCCACGCGCCGCGTGAAGCTGGCTGAGGGCGGCGACATCGGCTACGACTACCTCGTCTACGCGACCGGCAGCGGCAGCCCCAGCCCCCGCGTTCCCGGGGCGGCGGAGTTCGGCTATCCGGTCGCGACACTGGAGGCGGCGCGGCGACTGCGGTCGGTACTGTGCGACACGCCCGTGAGCGCGCCGGTGACGGTCGTCGGGGCCGGACCGACCGGCATCGAGACCGCCTCGGAACTGGCGGAGCGGGGCCGCGCTGTCACGCTGGTCTGCGGCGGCGCGCTCGGCCCTTACCTGCATCCGAGGGCTCGGCGAACGGCCCGCAAGTACCTCGCCAGGCTGGGGGTCAGCGTCATCGAGGGTTCCGATACGACCGTCACCTCGGTGAAGCGGGACGCGGTGGAACTCGGTGACGGCCGCACGGTGGCCAGTCAGGTCACCATCTGGGCAGCCGGTTTCAGCGTGTCCGGTCTGGCCGAGCGCAGCGGGTTACGCGCCGACGCCGCCGGGCGGCTGCTCACCGACGAAACACTGACCAGCGTCGACGACGAGCGGATCGTCGCGGCAGGCGACGCCGCCGCACCGTCGGATCTGCCGTTCCGGATGGGTGCCTACATCGCGGGATGCCTTGGCGCGCACGCCGCCGACACCGTGCTGAGCCGGATCGCGGGCGACGAACCGGCACCGGTCGATCTGTCGTTCCCCGCGATGTGCGTCAGTTTCGGTCGTCGCACCGCGATCTTCCAGCTCGCCCGCAAGAACGATGTCGCGGTGCCCTTCTACTTCACCGGTGCCGCCGGAAGGAAGCTCAAGGAATTCTCCTGCGAATCCAGCGTCGAGCACCTGGTGAACGAGGCACGCAAGCCCGGCTCGCATCACTGGCCCAAGGCCGGTAAGCACAGGCCGGTGGTGCTGGCGGCTCAGCGTGGCGAATCGGCCGCACCGGCCGCGCGGGACACGTGAGACTTCATGGACGCCGCCGAGGCGACGGAAACGTTCGTCGGCCACCGCAGCCTGTTGTTCACCGTCGCCTACGAGATGCTCGGATCAGCGGCCGACGCCGACGATGTCCTACAGGAGACCTGGCTGCGCTGGGTCGACGTCGAGGCGGCACACGTCAACGACCCCCGCGCCTACCTGGTTCGGATCACCACCCGCCAGGCGCTCAACCGGCTGCGGACGGTGAAACGCCGCAGGGAGTCCTACGTCGGCGCCTGGCTGCCGGAGCCACTGCTCACCGCCCCGGATGTGGCCGCCGACGTCGAACTCGCCGACAGCGTGTCGATCGGCCTGATGCTGGTGCTCGAAACGCTGACCCCCGTCGAGCGCGCGGTGTTCGTGCTGCGCGAGGCATTCGGGGTCGGCTACGACGAGATCGCGGCCTCGGTCGGCAAGACTCCCTCCGCCGTGCACCAGATCGCCCACCGGGCCCGCAAGCACGTCGAGGCCCGCCGTCCACGCCGCACGGTCACCCCGCGCCAAGCCTCGGCGGTCGCGGAGGCGTTCCGGCGCGCGCTGGAGACAAGGGACCTACAGGGCCTGCTCGACGTGCTGGCCCCCGACGTCGTGGCGATCAGCGACGGAGGTGGCATCAAACAGGCGTCTTCGCGCCCGATCCTCGGCGCGGGCAAGGTCGCTCGCTTCATCGTCGGCGGCCTCACCAAGAACGTCATCACGCTCGCCGTCGAGGCGACCACCGTCAACGGCAGCCCCGCACTGGCCCTCTACCTGGACTCTGAACTCGACGGGGTCATCGCGATGCACGTCGAGGACACCCGCATCACCGGCCTCTACTACGTCCGCAACCCACGCAAGCTCGCCTACCTCGGCTCCGAAACACCACTCAGCCTGCGCTGAACGCCAGTGATCCACGCCACCGGCCGCGGCTGTCAGGGCTTTGGTGGCTGTCTCGTTCAGACAGCAAGCGAACCAGAAGGGAGTGCACCATGAAGCACCGCATCGTCGTACTCGGGGCCGGGTATGCCGGAGCCTTCTCCGCCGGATACCTGGCCCGCCAGCTCCACTCCGACGACTTCGAGATCACCGTCGTCAACACCGAACCCGATTTCGTCGAGCGACTGCGCCTGCACCAGCTCGCCGCAGGGCAGGAACTTCGGAACCGGCCGCTCGCGGAGGTGTTCGCCGGTACCGGCATCCGGCTCAGGCTGGCGCGGGTGACCGGCATCGACGTCGACCACCGGATGGTGACCATCACCGGCAACGACGGCACGGGCGGCACGGACCGGCTCACGTACGACACCCTGCTTTACGCGCTCGGCAGCACCGCCGCCGACCACGGCATTCCCGGCGCGAGCGAACACGCCTTCCACGTGGCCGCGCGACCGGCGGCAGTGCGCCTGCGCGCGCGCCTCGACGAACTGGGCGAGGAAGGGACGGTACTGGTGGCAGGCGGCAATCTGACCGCGATCGAGACCGCCACCGAAATCGCCGAATCCCGTCCAGGACTGCGGGTCAGCCTCGTCACCAGCGGCGAACTGGGCGGCTGGCTTGGCCCGAAGGCCCACCGCCACCTGCGGCTGGCCTTCGACCGGTTCGGGATCGCGGTCCACGAGAACACCACCATCGCGCGCGTCGAGAAGTCGGCGGCCTTCGCCGCCGACGGCACCGCGTTCGGCTCCGACGCGACCGTGCTGGCCGCGGGCTTCGCCGTCCACCCGATCGCGGCCGACAGCGGACTCGCGGTGGAAGCCAACGGCCAGATCACCGTCGACCGGCAGATGCGCTCGGTCTCGCATCCTGACGTCTACGTCGCCGGTGACAGTGTCTTCACCATCGGCGAGAACGGCCTGCCGTATCCGATGTCGTGCGCTTCCGCTGGGCCGACCAGCAAGCAGGCCGCCGCCGCGATCATCGGCGACCGGACAGGACGCGAGATCCCGGAGATCCCGATGTCCTACGTCGGCAACCACATCAGCCTCGGCCGCAAGGACGCGATCTACCAGTTCGTCGACGCCGAAGCGCGTTCGAAATCGTGGGCGTTGCGGGGCCGGAAAGCCGCGCGCGTCAAGTCGGCGATCCTGCATCTCTCCGTCTGGGCACTGAGCCACCCGAACCTCGGAAAGCCGGGGCACAAGTACCGCTTGACGACCGCCGAGGAGCCCTCGTCCGACGTGGTCGCCGCATAGCGCCGTGTCCATGGACGCCGCCACCGTGGCACGTTTCGAGGCCAGCCGGGATCGGCTGGCCTCGCTCGCCTACCGTCTGCTCGGCTCGGCCGCCGACGCCGAGGACACGGTGCAGGACGCGTTCCTGCGGTGGCAGGCCGCCGACCATGCCTCCGTCAGGGTGCCGGAGGCATGGCTGACCAAGATCGTCACCAACCTGGCGCTCGACCGGCTCCGGTCGGCGAAGGTGCGGCGTGAACGCGCCGTCGGCACCTGGATGCCCGAACCACTCCTCGAAGGCGATCCGATGCTCGGCCCCGCCGACACCGTCGAGCAACGCGAATCGGTGACCATGGCGGTACTGACCATCATGGAGCGTCTTTCGCCGGTGGAAAGGGCCGCCTACGTACTGCGCGAAGCGTTTTCCTACAGCCACGCCGAAATAGCCGGGATTCTCGGCATCACCGAGTCCGGAAGCCAGCAACACACCCACCGCGCGCGGCGGCGAGTCGCCGCGGCCGGAAACAGCACCGGCATCGACCAGGTCTCCGCGCGTCACGTCGTCGAGGCATTCGTCGCCGCCGCCGCGTCCGGCCGGACCGAACGGCTGGTGGCCCTGCTGACCGACGACGCGACCGGCGTCACCGACAGCGCGGCGATGGGCCTGGCGGGAAAGCCGCTCCGGTACCCGACCCCAGAGCGAATCGCCAGTGCGGTGCGGGCCGGTTTCAAACCCTCGCCCGCCAAGCGCAAACTCGCGGGCGGCTCGCCCTCGATCCATGCCGCCATGGTCAACGGCTGCCCCGCCGTGCTCGTCGCGCTCGGCGACCGCGTCGCGGGTGTCACGATCCTGGAGGTCGATGGTGACAAGATCGCGGGCGTGCGCGGCATCACCGCCCCGGACCGGCTGCGCAGGCTCACCGAGATCTGGCGGCGGCGCGAGCATGACGTCCCGCTGATCGAATCGTGGTAGCGGGCTCCCGTTCGTTCGTCCATTGAGGATTGGGTGAGCCCGGCTCAGTAACGCGGTGCCGCCTCGGGTTCCCGCCGCGCGGGTACGACGAATCCGACGATTCCGAGCACCACCGCGGGAGCGAGCACCAGGCTCATGAGTGCCGTCGTGTTCGTACGCTTCTGGTTGCAGTCGTTGTCCATCCGGTCGGTCACCTCCCATAGCGAGTGGTACTCCGTCATCCCTTCGTCCTCGACCTCGTCGAGTTCGGTATCACCGGCTTCCACGAAGTACTTGTAACTACGCGAATTCGGCTTGTCCAGATACGGCTCGTCACCCCAGCCTGTCCTGGCGACCGAGTGACAGGAGATCTCGACTCCGGTACGGCGGTAGCTCAACGTGGTCGGCGACAGAAAGAGATACAGCGCCCAGACAACCAGCGAACCGGCCAGAACGCGGCAACCGAACAGAACCTTGCGCGACATGGATTCCTTCTCATGGGCCCAGAACTTCCCGACGGGCCCGAAGCATTCCACCGTGCGCTTACCTGTCGCTTTCATCCGGCTCGCGCATGGTCTTCGCCTGGCCACGAAAGTCCACATCGGTCTGCCCAGCCCTCGCTCAATCGTGGCTATTCGGCCGCCGCGAGCGCTCAACGGACCGTTTCCGCGGCATGGCGCCGGTAGCTTGAGCGCTCCCGCGAAGCTGTCCGAAAGGCTTCCGACCATGCGTTTTCGCCATCCAGCCACGCTCGGCTTCTGCTGCTTCCTCACGGCGGCGACCACCGTCGTGACGGCCTCGCCCGCCGCGGCAGCCGAGCCGGAGTACGCCGATTGGCAGCTGAGCGGCACGAGCGGAACCGTCACCCTGCCCACGACGGGGTTCCCGCTCGCCGAATGGGAGACCGACAGCAGCGGCCCTCAGATTCACAGCGGCGCCACGACGTTCCTCGGCGCCGACACGCCCTTCGGCGCGGAATTCGGTAGCTCCCAGGGGCAGGAATACGCGTTCATCCGGCCCGCGCCCCGAAATCAACCATCGACAACGACGTTCACCTTCTCCGGCCCGACACCGGCTTCGGGCTGGGGCTTCGCCACCGGCGACATCGATGCGGACACGATCCAGATTTCCGGGGCCGACGCCGAGGGGAACCCGGTCAGCGCGGCACAGCTCGGCTTCCAGGGCGGGTTTAACTATTGCGAGAACGTGCCGAAGCCCGGCACCTGCGCTTCCGACCCCGGCAACGACGTGCCCGCATACTCGGAAACCGGCGACACCGCCGTGCTGACCGGCAACGGCCCGGACACCCACGGTGCCTCCGGCTGGTTCAAGCCAACGGTCCCGCTGAGCTCGCTGACGTTCGAATTCTCGGTCCTCCAGGGCTCTCGGGTCTACCAGCTCTGGTTCGCCACCCAGGACGATCGCGGGACGGCTCGCCGGTGACTGCGAGGGCAGCGCGGCAACGGGCACGGTCGCGTTGCTCGACGGCGAGGGCACACCGGTCCTCGATGCCGAAGGCGCGCCGGTCACCACGGAGGCCGAAACGGACGGCGGCTACGCGTTCCCTTCGGTCGCCCCCGGTGACTACGAAGTGAAGCTCACTCCGGCAAGCGGTTTGGAGGTCGACGGCGCCAACCCCGTCGAAGCGGACGCCACGGACGACGACGTCGACCGCGCCGATTTCACCGTGCGGTGCGAGACGCCGCCGCCGGGAACCACCACCCCCTCGGACCCGACCACGACGCAACCGCCCACCACCACCGGCACCGGCCCCGCGACGCAGGCACTCGCCGTCCCCCCATCAGGGTCGTCCGGCAACGGCCCTGCCCCGCTGGCCGCGACGGGTGTGCCGACCGGGCCGATGCTCGGCGCGGGCGCGTTGCTGCTTCTCACCGGCACGGTCCTGCTCGTCGTCCTGCGGCGCGAGAAGCGGGCCACCGACCTCTGACCTATGGACGACCGGCGCGGGGCGTATCGACGCGGACACTCAGGACGCTGCCCTCGCGTGCCTGTTTGCGTGCTTCCTCGTGGAAGTCCGGCGCGCCGGAAAGGAACAACGTCCGCCCGTCCCGCCCGCCGAGCATGCACGCGAAAACACCGCTGCCGGTGCGGAACTCCTCGACGATGTCGCCGCCTTCACGCACGCGGACGACCCGCCCGCCCACGGCGTCGGCGATCCACAAAGAACCGTCGGCGTCGAGGCAGCATCCGTCGGCACCGACAACGACCTGGCCAAGCATCGCGCCGAACTCCACCTCGGTGGGTCGCTCGCCGAACGTCGCCCACACCCTGCGCCCGGTGAGGGTGCCGTCGTCGGCGATGTCGAACGCCGTCACGCGATTGCCGAACGTCTCGCACACCAGCAGGGTGCCGTCGCCGGTGATCACGCTGCCGTTGGGGAACCACAGGCCGGTGGCCACCTTCTCCACCGTGCCGTCCGGGTCGACGCGCACCAGCCCTGCCGGCTCCAGCGCCGCCCCTCCCATCAGGTCGAAGCCGAACTCGCCGACGAACGCCCTGCCCCGCTCGTCCACCACCATGTCGTTGAGATGACCGCCGACGTGCTCGGACAGATCGGCGTGCGTGCTGAGGGTGCCGTCCGCCTCGCGGCGCAGCAGGCGGCGGTCGCGCATGGACACGATCAGCAACCGCCCGTCCGGCAGCCAGCCGAGCCCCGACGGCTGCTCCGGAACGTCGGCCTCGACCCTCAGATCGCCACCGTCCTCGGCGGCCGAGTACACGCGGTAGGTGTAGAAGTCGGAGAACCAGAGGCGTCCTTCATGCCAGCGCGGGCATTCGGTGTACGACATGTCGGTCACGATGGTGTTGACCGTGCGGCTCATGGGCTCTCCTTCGAGGTGATCGGCTCCGAGATAGGTGGTTCAGCGCGCGCCACGTCGAGGAAGCGTTCGAGTTCGGTGCGCACGTCCGGTCCGCACGGCTGAAACACGACCTCGGTGACGCCTCTGGCTGCGAGGTCGTCGAGGCCGCGCCGGACTTCCCCGGTGGTTCCGGAAAGCGTGACGTCGCGCAGCGTGGAGTGACCTCCGGCCTGCCAGGCCGCGTCGTCGGCTTCGTTGAGTTCGACGCAGTGTCCGTCGTGGACGGACAGGTGGCGTTCGCCGTCCCCTGCCTTCCCGACGACGCCGAGCCATTCGTCACCGCCTGGCAGCGCGCGCACGGCCTCGGCACCGCCGAATTCGTAGGCGCCGTGGAACGACAGCGCCCAGCCCGGACCTCCTGCCGAGCGCGCGTGCGCCGAGTCGACGGGTTCGTCGTCGTCGAGCACCGTGCCCCACAGCAGGTACGCCGACCACGAGAACTCACCGGCATAGTCCGGAATCCGGAGTGTGGCGAACAGCCCGTCCCCGAGTTCCCTCGCGACCTCGCCGCCCTTGGGGCCGAGCGCGCCGACGAGCACCGGAACGTCGAAGGGACGGGACGGCGCGTGGCCCTCGGGGTGCAGCATCCGCATGCGCGCGCCCTCCCATTCGACCACCTCGCCGCGTAGCAGCCCGCGATAGGCGCGAAGGTAGGCGTCCATGAACGACCAGCGGACGGCGCCGTAGCCCATCGCTCTACGGCCGCTGAATCCGGTGCCGAACGCGACAGCCACCCTGCCGGGCGCGAGCGCGCAGAGCGTCGCTGTCGCCGACGCGTTGACCATCGGATGGCGCAGGCTCGGCACGAGCACCCCGGGGCCGAGGCCGATCCGGTCGGTGCGTTCGGCGGCCAGCGCCAGCGTCATCCACACGTCGGGACTCTGCTGCGGCGTGTCGTAGACCCACGCCCGGTGGAAGCCGAGTTGTTCGGCCATGGCGATGTTGGCAGGCGTGTCCAGGGCGGTGGGGAACGCGCACGACACCTCCATCGGTGCCTCCTTCCGGCTCATGAACGCGAATGGGTCGACGCTGACTAAGCGCACATTTAGCCTGGTGGGAGGGTACGATAGTCGACTACTATGACGCAAGCCACACGTTTGACCCGTGCTGGCGGAGAGGTGGCACATGGACGGCATGCCTGCCGGTGCGCGAACGAACGGCGATGGCCCAGCGCCCGGTTCCGGCGTATCGCGACAGCTGTGGGACGACGACCGTGGCGAGGTCGCCCGCAATCTGCTGTCCTCCGGCGTGCGCTGTTTCGCAGCCAGCGGCTTTCACGCTACGACCACGCGGGACATCACCTCGGCTGTCGGGTTGTCGCCCGGCGCGCTGTACGTGCATTTCCGGTCGAAAGAACACGTCCTGTTCGAGATCATCCGCACCGGTCACCGCAGATCCCTCGACGTGCTCGGCGACGACCCGGCCGACGACGCGTCCGAACACCTGCGATCACTGGTCAGGCGGTTCGTCGCATGGCACGCGCATCACCACGTGGTCGCCCGCGTCTGCCAGTACGAACTCGCCGCCCTTTCACCAGCGCACTACGAGGAGATCCGCGAGCTGCGCAGGCGATCGACGGCGACGTTCCAGGACGCCGTGACGCGGGGTGTCGCGGAGCGCTCTTTCGCTGACGTCGACGTGCACCGGGTCGTGCGGGCCATCCTGTCGCTCGGTGTCGACCTGGTGCGCTGGTACCGCTCGGACGGTCCCGACTCACCTGAGCAGCTCGGGGAGTTCTACGCCGACCTCGCGCTGGGCATGGTCACCGGCGCCCGTTCGTCAAGGTCCTGTCCCTCTGTGGGAGGTGGCGGTTCGACATGAGTGTCCACACGCGACTTCCTGGACCGGTGCGCGGGCACCGCGTCCGTCACAAGACGGCCGCGGCGGCGAGCGTGGCCGTATGGTCGATCGTGGCAGCGGGGTGCACCGTGTCCGGGTGGAACCGGACCGCGGCCCAGACTCTGGAGGAGCACGGCCCGCTGACGCTCGCGGCTGTGGTGTTCAACCTGAGCCTGGCGACTGCGGGAATCATCGGCGTATGGGGCTGTCAGCCCGACATCGCCACCGCCGACAGCCGAGGCGAGTCCGCGCCCGCCTCGGTCGCCAGGCTCCCCGGCGCGCTCGGATTCGGTACGGCGCCGGACTACTCACCGGCATGATGGCGCACCCGGCGGCCGGGAGGTGGACACACCGACCTTGACAGTCGCTACCTCATCCGGCCGAACGGAGGAAAGGCCGCGTGGAACTGCTCGTGTTGCCGAGGCCAGAACCGTTGTCTCCCAATAGGTCCGCGACTCCGTGGAACGGGCGGAAACGCGGCAACCCCATAGCCTTGGGTGGTGCGCCGGTCGGCGGACACCGCTTCCGATTCGTGCGCGGGCGCGACCACGTTCTGTCCCGGACGTTGAACAGAAGAATCAATGACCAGTAGGATGGTGAGGCCAGCGCCGGGAGTGCCCAGATCTCGCTCTCACGACGATCAGCATTTCGTGAGCGGTCCGCGCCCGTCCCAGGGCAACGCCCAACATAGTGTGGCATGGGCGGGTAGCGGTCGGCCAGGTCAGGAGCCGGTCGTGACAAATTTCGGACACGACACCAATCGTCAACTCAGCCCCGTCCCCGCCCAGAACCATGACCCAGCGCCGCGTGTAGTCGCGGCCAGTGCACAGGCGCCTGCGACCGAGAGCCGCCAAGTGGCCGCGAGGCATCCCACCATCAGACATCGACACCCAGCGCCGCTGACCGTGACGGTGCAGCGCCATCGGTGGTCAGTGGTCGTGCGGCCGGAGGGCGAAGTGGACGTCCTCACCGCGCCGGACATGCACGAGGCCATCGAACAGGCCGTGGACGAGCGTCCGCGCCTGCTGGTGGTGGACTTGTCGAAGGTCGAGTTCCTGGGCTGTGCCGGATTGTCGGTACTGGTCACAGCCAAGCTGCATGCCGGATGGCGGACCTGCCTGCGGGTCGTGGCCACCGACAGGGTCACGCGGCGGCCGCTGGAACTCACCGGCCTGGACCAGCGCTTGACGGTGTACGACTCACTCGACGCGGCGCTGACCTCGCCCATCGAAACCGGCCATGTCGAAGGCTAGGGCCGTTCACGGGTATCGCGACCGGCGGTGCCACGGGTTCGTCCCTTCGCCGAGGCCCGTGGTCGGCGCACTGTGCTGATCGTCCGGGGTTTTCGCACGCATCCGGCCCGGAGACACGATCAGGTCCACGGGGCAGGGTTTCCGGTCGCCCGGCTGAGCTAAGCCAGCACGGACGAGTTCGTCCACGGCAACCGCGGGCGGACCGGTCGTAGGCTGTGGGCAGTCGCACGAGGGTCGAGCGCGTGGAGGACTGATGGTGGAGAACCGGCGTCAGCGGATGCGGGAATTGCTGGCCGCCGATCATGCCGCCCGCCCGGCCTCGGCCGTCAGTTTGGCGTGCGATCGATGTGTGCTGGAGTTGGCGGTATCCGGTGCGGGTGCGACCGTCTTGAGCGACCTGCCGACGGAAGACGGCGATGGTGACGCAGGCCCGAGCCGTGGTCTGGTGCACGCGACGAACCCCGTCAGTGCGGGGTTGGAGGATCTACAGCTCACCGTCGGTGAAGGGCCGTGCCTCGACGCGTTCGTCACCGGCGGGCCAGTATTGATCGCTGACTTGGCGGCGGAGATCGCACGGTGGCCCGCGTTCACGCCTGTGGCGTGTGAGCTCGGCGCGGCGGCGGTGTTTTCCTTCCCGCTGCAATTCGGAGTGGTGCGGCTGGGTTCCCTGGACCTGTATCGCGATACGACCGGCCCGCTCACTCGCACCGAGCTGGCCGACGCGCTGATCCTGAGCGATCTGGCCACGCAAGGCGTGGTGGCTGACCTGGACGGGCACAACGTCGAGGATGTGAGCTGGCTGGCCGACCCGCACCTCCAGGTGCATCAAGCCGCGGGCATGGTGCAGGTCCAACTCGGATCAACCACGGAGGTCGCGCTGATGCGGTTACGCGGCCACGCCTTCACCCTCGGTATACCACTGGCCGACGTTGCCCGGCAGGTCGTAGGACGCTCCCTGCGCTTCACCAATGCCGGGGACGGGAACAATGCGCAGTAAGGGAAAGGGCGACGAGATGAACAATGCCAGAGACCAGCAACTCGCGAGCACCTTCGTGTCGCTGGCCGACACGCTGGTCGCCAACTTCGACGTCCTCGACTTTCTCGGCCTGCTCACCGAACGGGCCGTCGATCTGCTCGACGTCGACGCCGCCGGGGTGATTCTTTCCGATCAGCGAGGCGGGTGGCGGCCGACGGCCGGGTCATCGGAGCAGGCCGAACTGATCGAGGTACTCGCCGCGCAAACCCGTCAGGGGCCGTGCCTGGACTGCGTCCGCAGCGGGGTGACGGTGGCCAGCGCGGACCTGGGCGCCGAGTCGGATCGTTGGCCGGATTTCGCACCCGCAGCGGTAAACGCGGGCTTCCGAGCGGCGTGCGCGGTGCCGATGCGGTTGCGTGAGGACGTCATCGGTGCCCTGACATTGCTGGGCACGAGCCCCGTCGCGATCGACGAAGCCAGTGTCGCGCTGGGGCAGGCGCTGGCCGACATCGCCACCATCGGGATTCTGCAACAGCGCGCGATCCGACACGACGAGGTCGTGTCCGAGCAGCTTCAGGCAACTTTGCATCACCGTACGGTGGTCGAAGAGGCCAAAGGCGTGCTCGCCGAAGTCGGCGGGCTGGACATGCATCGGGCATATCTCGCGCTGCGTGACTACGCCCGCACCCACCAGCTGCGACTGTCCGAGGTTGCCCGCGATATCGCGACCTCGGTCCTCGACCCGCACGAACTGGTCACCGGGACCACCGACGTCTCTCGGCCATGATCCGCGAACGACAGAGGAGTACAGCCCGTGACGCACACACCGGAGTCGCTGACGGAACCTTCGCGTGATCGGGAGCGGCGGGTGTCGCGCACGTTCGTCAGTCTCGCCGACACGCTGGTGGCCGACTTCGACATCTCCGACTTCCTGCACATGCTCACCGAGAAGTGCATCGACCTCCTAGACGTCTCCGCTGCCGGAGTGATTCTGCTCGCCCCCGACGGAAGTCTGCGGGTCGCCGCCACCTCCTCACAGCGGGCCGAACTGCTTGGGCTGTTCGCGGTGGAGACCGACGACGGTCCGTGCGTCGACTGCGCCCGCAGCGGTTCAGCGGTGTCCTGCCCGGATTTGGCGACCCAGACCCACCGCTGGCCGAGGTTCACCACGGCAGCCGAGGAGTGCGGATTCCGCGCCGCGCAGGCCCTGCCGATGCGGCTACGGGAGCAGGCCGTCGGAGTATTGACGCTCTTGAACACCACGCCTGGCGGCGCTGGTCGCGGCGACCTCGAACTCGGCCAGGCGCTGGCGGACATTGCCACCATCGGAATCCTGCAACAGCGCACCATCGAACGCGGAGACCAGCTCACCGGGCAGTTGCAGACCGCGCTGCGCAGCCGCGTCGTGATCGAGCAGGCAAAAGGTGTGCTCGCCGAGCATGGCGCGGTCTCGATGGACGAGGCGTTCGCGCAACTGCGCGGCTACGCCCGCGCCCATAACCGGCGCCTGACCGACCTCGCCCGCACCGTCGCCGGAGGCACCGGTGACCTGGCCGCCATCTTGAAGCACCCACGTCCCTCATGAGCGGGGCGTTCGCACGTGTCCAGGTCCGGGCAGCCCCGCAGAGGCCGGGGGCGATTAGTCTCGCTGACGGGAACGTCAGCAGCCGAGGCACGACCCATGATCGCGGCGGCGACGGCCAAGCTCGGACCCCGAGCCGACGAACGCATTGAGCCTACGTCGCCAACGCCCGTGGATCAGCGGCGGAGGGTCTTACGCCGGACGAACCCGATCGCGGCGGTCCCCACGAACAAGACGATGCCGATAATGGCAAGCCACACAAGCCCTTTGACCGCGAACCCGATGACCGCGGTGATGAGCCACAAAACCAGCAAGATGATGATCAGGACCAACATTTGAGCTTCCGCCTTTCGAAAAGGTGACCTCACGCCACCGGCCTGGCTGCTCGGCGATGGCAGAGCCGAGCCGGTGAGTGCACACGATGGCCAGGTGGTGACCATCGTGTGCCGCGCTGTTACTTCGTGGTGCCCGTGCCGTCGCTTCCGCTTCCGGTCCGATCCACGTCGACACCCTCGGTGCTATCGATGTCGATCTGCTCTTTGCGGACGTTCTCGCTGACGGTCTGCTCGTCAGTGACGGTCTCCGTGCTGAGCCGGACCCGTTCGACGGGCACGGTCTCCTTGGCGGTCACCACGCGTTCCTCGTGCAGCGTGACCTCGTACTCCCCCTCGGTGAGGTCGGCGCCCGAGGTCGCTTTGCCGCGGTTGGCTTCGGTGATCGGCTCACGTTCGACCACGGCCTCTTCGTGGCTCACCGGCACCGTCCCGGTGACGTTCTCGGTCACGATGTGCTTGCGCAACCGGGCACGGCCCATTTGATGTTGCTCGGTGCCGACGTGAAGTCGTTCCTCGGAACGTGTCATCGCGTCATCGCCACTTTGCCCGGCCGTGCCGTCGCCCTGTGCGTCTGCAACGCCCGCCTCGGGTTGCCGCGGAGCCGGAGCGATTCCGTAGTACCGGTACAGCTCTCGCTCGTCCGCGGCGCTGAGGTCGGTGCCAGGGTCGTGGTGTGGCGCGTTCTTCAGCGTCGCCTTGTCGAACGGCATGGTCAGCATCGCGCCGTCCCAGTGCCCCTTGGCCAGCGGTACCAACGACACGTGCGAGCCGAACAGTCCCCTCTTGACCGCGACCCACTCGGGCTGGTCGGTCTCGTTGCCCAGGTATATCTCGGCGACTTCGCCGAACTTGTTGTCGTCGCTGTCGCGCACCTCGGCGCCGATCATGGCCGCCGGGCCATCTTGGCCGGTGTTCGTTCTGTTCGTCGTAGTCACGGTTTGTCCTTTCGGGTTGTCGTTGCGGGAAAGCCTCACGTGGAATCTGACTGGTATTGCCGGGAAGGCCACGAAGCGGATCCGGCGTGAGATCGGCACCTGAACTCATCTCCGAAGGGTGCTGTCGCCGGAACGATCGCGTGCTGAGCTGAGGTGTGTTCGATCAGGCTCGGTACCGTTGGATGAGAGGGCATTGGAAGGGATCGCGTGCGCGTAATCCCACCGCGTTCAGGTAGCGCACCACGATCCGGTACGAGCGCCAGAGGCTGGTCTCGGTGTAGGGCACGTCGTGTTCGGCGCAGTGGGCCCGCACGAGCGGTCTGGCCCGTTTGAGGTTCGGGCGGGGCATGCTGGGGAAAAGGTGATGCTCGATCTGGCGGTTCAGCCCGCCCATCATGAAGTCCGTGACCGCGTTGCCGCGGATATTGCGGGACATCATCACCTGGCGACGCAGGAAGTCCACCTTCATCCCGGCGGGCACGATCGGCATGCCCTTGTGGTTCGGCGCGAACGCTCCACCCAGCAGCACTCCGAACAACGCCAACTGCAACCCGGCGAACGCCGCGGCCTTACCCACTGGCAACAACGCGAGCAGCACCGCCACGTATCCGCCCAACCGCGCGATGATGAACGACAGTTCGACCCAGCGGTACCGGTCCATTTTGTGTCGCAGCAGTGTTCGCACACTCGCGACATGCAGCTGCAACCCCTCCAGCGTGAGCAGCGGGAAAAACGCCCAGCCCTGGTGACGGGTGAACCGCGCCACGAAGCCGCTCCTCCGCGCCGCCTCGGCCGGGGTGAACGCCAGCACACCCGGCCCGATGTCCGGATCCCGGTCTTCCTGGTTGGGGGCATTGTGATGCTTGTTGTGCTTGCCCTTCCACCAGAGGTAGCTCAGCCCGGCGAACAACCCGGAGACCACCCGGGCCGACCACACGTTCCACCGCGTCGAGGCGAACACCTGGTGATGTGCCAAATCGTGGCCGAGGAAGCCGAACTGGGCGCTGACCATGGCCAGCGCCGCCGCCGGGACGAGCTGCCACCACGTATCGCCGAGCAGCAGTACTGTGATCCACACCAGCGCGAACGCGGTGACCACCGCTACGATGCGCGTCCAGTAAAAGCCGTAACGGCGGCGCAACAGACCCTCTTGTCGCACCTTGCGCGACAACGCGGAATACGTACTGATATGCCGCTGCTGACGAGTAAGCGCACCGGAAGCAGCTTGCGTCGATGTGTCTGTCTCCATGAGGATTTGCTTCCTGCCTCCCGCTTCCGGTTCCGCGGGCGAGGGAGCCGTTGTCCTTCGAACTCAGCCCTGTCCCTCGCGGCACTTGAAACCGGATCAATCTCGACGTCTGCCGGGGTCTAGGCCAGAGCCCACCATCGGTGGTCTGATCGGCAATACCCGAAATACCAAGGGCCTAAACACGTACTGGCTATTCGCCGCACCGGTACTCGTGACCGGAAACCCTTCACCGGCCACTCACCCATCACTGCCTAGGCACCGGTCACGCCGCCGTCAGTCGCGGCGATGGTAGGACTCCCTTCCTCCGGCATCGTCGCGGGGCACTCCCAGCGCTTTCGCGTACAGACCTTCGCCGAAGGCGATCCGCCGCAAGCGAAACGGCTCGGCCAACCCTCGGGTGCTGGTTGATCTCGACTCGTCGAACCTCTGTCGCGGAAAGGGGCGCCCCTTTCACCCCCAGACTTATCCGAATGTCTGATGTAGACGGTATCGGCTTCGGATTCGCGGGCTCCCAAGGCCCGCGCGGCAGATCGGCGACAGAACTCATGCACCGGGCGACCGTGCGAGTAACCAATCGTCCGGTTCAGAAACCCGGATCGCCGATGCGTCGGTGGTGACGGTCATGGTCGAACGGAAACACCACAGTGGGCGCACTCTCCAGCTCGTTGCCCAGCAGGAAGTTCCGGAGCTGAGGATCGTGATCGGCAACCAGACCGACGTGACCGTCACGCTCTCCGCGCCGGTGACCGTGACCGAGCCTGACGGCACCACCGGCAAGGCCGAGATACTGCGGTTCCGGGCCGACGAGCCGGGTACGGCGGTCGCCGCGATCAAGTCCGCCGTGGCAAACACCCCCGGCGCCGCGGTCGGCTGAATCGGTCGCAGGATAGTTTTGACTCCCGATCGATGGGAGCTGGCGGAGTGGCACGTCTTCATGTCGGTTGCGCGATGTGGACCCACAAGGCGTGGCCAGGGCGGTTCCTGCCGCGCTCGCTGCCGGCAGGCGAGCGCCTGCGGGCCTACGCGGGCTGGTGCAACGCGGTCGAGGGCAACACCACCTTCTATGCGACTCCCGCCAGAAACACCGTCGCCACATGGGCACAACAGACCGGTCCCAGCTTCCGGTTCGTGGTCAAGCTGCCCAAGCTCGTCACGCACGAGCGCCGGTTCGCCGGGGTCGAAACCCAGATGCGGGCGTTCCTCGACGCGATCGAACCACTCGGCGAGCGAGCGGTCCTGTGGACCCAGTTGCCCGGCTCGTTCGGCCCTTCCGACGTCGATGCCCTCAGCCGATTCCTGCGCCGTCTTCCCGCCGGCCGCCGGCGCGCCGTGGAGGTGCGCCACCCCGGCTTCTTCACCGACCCCGGCTCGACCTCGCTGCTGGAGAGCGCGCTCGCCGACACGGAAACCGAGTGGGTGCCGTTCGACACCACCGTTTTCTTCCAGAGCCCGCCGACCAGCGAGGCGGAGCAGGACGCCTGGGCCAAGAAACCGAGGCTGCCCCGGCGGACCAGGGCACTGACCGACCAGCCGATCGTCCGCTACCTGGGCCGTGACTCGGTCGAGGAGACCGTCGAGGGGTGGCAGCCGTGGACGACGGTGGTCGCCGGCTGGCTGCGCGAAGGCCGGTCACCGACGGTTTTCCTGCACACTCCCGACAACAACGACGCACCAGCACTCGCCCGCCGGTTCCACGACGACGTGCGAACACTGGTACCCGGACTCGACGCGCTGCCCGAGCCAGAGCCCATCGGGCCGGCGACGCTGTTCTGAGCACGTTCACCAGCGGGATACCGGGTCATGACGTGGCAGGGTCACCGATGGGCCGGTTCGGCCAGTGGGCGTCGACAAACGCGTGCATCGTCGCGTCGGCCGCCGTCCTGTCACCCGTGATCGCGAGTTCCCAGAGCACCCCGCGTACCACGGACATGCTCATCCTCGCGACGATCACGGCGCGTTCCTCCGGCTCCCCTGCCCGCCTCAGCAGCGCGGCAAGGCCCGCCGTCCACGCCGCGCTGCCCTCGCGGAACGAGTCCGCCCAGGGAGCGTCGCGCATCGCGGGCACGGAGAGCTCGAAGAGCAGCGGGGCGATCGACGTCGGCGCGATCAACGTCGACCAGTACCGCCAGACGACGTCGCGAAGGGACTCCCCCGGCGTACCGGCCATTTCCACGAGCGCGTTCTCAAGGTCGCGTCTCAGACTGGACACGAGCGCGGCGAGCAGCCCCTCGCGGGAACCGAAGTGGTAAATGAGCATGCGATGGCTGGTTTCCAGCGCGGCCGCGATCCCGCGAAGGCTCGTATCGCCGATCCCGTGCACCGTGAAGTGGCCGATGGCCCTGCGCACGAGATCTTCTCGCGGCGACGAGTCACTTTCCCGCGTGTCCCTTCGCATCAGCCGATCACCGCCTGCCGACCAGAGCCGGAATCTCGCGACGCGCCCCTTCGAGGTCCGAGCCCCGGCGCTGCACGTGACCGTCCGGTCGGACCAGAACGACATCGCTTCGCCCCTTGGCAAGTCCGTAGGCACGGCGAAGCAGGCTGTCCTGACCGGCGATCGTCACCGTGGTCAGCCCCGGCTCGCGTTCGATGGTCGTTTCGTGCGCACTCGGATCGAAGCACAGCAGCGTGACATGGTCGGGCGCGAGCAAATCGTGCACGGTGGTCTCGCCCAGCCGCCCGTCCGGCGCCCGGTCACCGGCACGCGGAAGCGGTCCGCCGTCACCTCCCGGAATCACGTCCCGGTAGCTGGTCGCCAGCTGCGAGTTCTGCAAACTGGCCTTCCGCTTCGCGCCCCGGCTGCTGGCACCGGCCCGGAACAGGAGATCGCGCGCCCCCCTGGCGAGTGAGTTGCGCAGGGCGTAAAGGCGGCGGCGTGCCTCGACGTCGCGGATGGTGGCGGCAGCGATCGGCCTGCGCTCGGACTCGTACCCGTCGAGCAGTGTCGCGGGCGCGCCATTGGCGACACCGGCCAGCCGCCAGGCCACATTGACCGCATCCTGGATGCCCAGGTTCATTCCCTGGCCACCGAACGGCGGGAAGACGTGCGCGGCATCGCCCGCCAGGAAGACCCGGCCGGAGCGATAAGCGTCCGCGAGTCCCAGCCGGGTGTGGAACACGGAGGTCCACTGGAGTGCGTCCACCCGGGTACCTCGGGGACCGCGTTCGGCGATGAGGGTTTCGAGGGCCCGCGTGGTCAGCGGGGGAAGATCGCCATCGGCGGCAGTGTCGGACATGTCGACGAACACTCGCCACAATCGCTCATCGCCCGGCAGGCGCATGAGCATGAACGGCCCGTGCGGTCCGAGCCACATCGCGCTGCCAGACCGCTCGCCGTCCTCGGCGGGACCTTCGACTTGAGCTCTCAGTCTCGCGGGGAGATCGAGGATCGCGTCGGCGAGATAGTAGACCTCACCGGTGCTCCGCTGCGGAAACGCGATGCCAGCCGCCTCACGAACGCGGCTGCGGGCGCCGTCCGCGCCGACGGCCCAGTCGGCCTCGATCGTCCGGCCGTCGTCCAGCGTCGCGGTCACACCGGAACCGGAGGAGGTGACGTCGACAGCCTCGGCGCCGCGGTCGATGCGCACCCCGAACTCGTCCAGGCGCCCGCGAAGGATCGCCTCAAGACCAGCCTGCGGAACCACATAGGTGTAGGGGTATCTGCTCTCCGGCGGAACCCAGTCCATCTCGGCGATCGGCCGGTCGCCGCTCATGATCGACGCTCCGAAGAGCCGGTAGGCGACCCGTTCGACCTGCTCCGAGACGCCGAGCCCGGCAAGTACCTCCATGGATCGCGCCTGTAGGCCGAGCGCGCGGGAAGTGTGCTGCGGTTCCGGCCGCTTGTCGATGATTCGGGAGTCCACGCCGTTCGCCGCAAGGACCAGGGCAGCGGTCATTCCGGTGGGTCCCGCACCAACGATCAACGTCTTCATGTACCAAATGGTACACGCGCTGCCGTGGGAGTGTCGGTGAGCCGGCGGCTCCGCCGCTAGGCGAGCTTCTCCCCGAAAAAACGTGACGGGGTTCAACAGATCGGTGGTGCCGGTGCGTTATCCCTTCGGGTTGGTCATGAGAACGAAGAGGAGTTTGCGTGCCGGAACGCTTCGAGCAGTTCGTCGTCGGCCGGTTGGGCTGGCTCCTGCGCTACGCCACCGCGCTGACCTGCGATCCGCATCTCGCACAGGATGTCGTGCAGGAGGTGCTGCTGAGGGCACAGACCCGCTGGGAACGTATCTCGGCCATGCGCGCGCCGGACGCCTACCTGCGGCGCATGGTGACCAACGAGTACCTGTCATGGCGGCGCCTGCGCGCGGCCCGCACCGTCGCCTCGGCGCACAGCACCCTGGACGAGATCGGCACCCCGACCGACGACCACGCACACCGCTACGCCGAACGCGACGCGATGCGCGGGCGGATAGCGAAGCTGCCACGTAAACAAAGGGCAGCGATCCTGTTGCGCTACTACGAGGACTGCACAGACGAGGAGATCGCCGAGGTGCTCGGCTGCACCAGCGGCACGGTCCGAAGTCACATCTCTCGCGCGCTGAGTGCGTTGCGCGCCGGGGAAACCCGTCTTTCCGCCACGGAGGCCATTTCATGACCGACAACACCGAAGACCTGATTCGCAAGGCGTTCGAGGCCGAGGCCGACCGTGCCACCGATTCGCGTGCGGTGCTCGCCGAATTGGAGCGGCGCAAGCCCCGCAGGCGACTTCGCGCGCCGATCGCGCTCGCCGCGTTCGCCGTGCTGCTCATCGCCGCTGTGGGAATCGCCGTTCCGCAGGTGTTGCGTGACCAGGCACCGCCGGCCGCCGCGTCCGCGGCCGACCAGAACGTGCTCGTCGCTGGGCTGGATGACAACGGATCCGCCGACTCGATCGTGCTCGCCCACCTCGGCAAGGACGGCTCGGCGTCGGCGATCATGCTGCCGCGCGACGCGGTGGTGGACATCCCGGGCCACGGCCAGGGCACGCTCAGTTCGGCCTACCGGCTCGGTGGGGCCGACAAGCTGGTGGCCACGGTGCGAGTGCTCACCGGCACCGCTGTCGACCACTACGCGATCGTCGACATGCCAGGGGTGGCGCAACTCAGTACGGCCGTCGGCGGGGTGCCGGTGTGCTTGCGCGCTCCGACGAACGACTCGATCACCGGCTTCTCGCTGGCCGAGGGCACCCATACCCTGTCGGGCACACAGGCGCTGGCGTTCCTCCGGCAGCGAAACGGCCTGCCGAACGGGGACCTTGACCGGATCGCGCGACTCCAGGTGTTCCTGCGGTCGCTGGTGAAGCAGACGCTCGGGAAGCTCTCCGACAGTCGTGTGGTCGCCGCCGTCCAGGACAGCGTGCACACGGATCCAGGTTGGAACCCGCTGGAGGCCGCGGACATGCTGCGCGGCACTCTCAGCACCGCCACCATCCCGCTCGCCGCCGCGGAAGTCCCGACGCCCACCGGCGGTGCTGGTATCGGTATCGAGCCGGAGCAGGTGCGACAGTTCGTGCGGGACTTCACCGCCGCTCCGCCACCGGCGGACGACGCGGAGTGCGTGAACTAGCGGTGTGGCTAGGCTGGTGAAGTGGAAGAAGCGGCAACCTGGGAGTCGAAGCCTTGCAGAACGGCAGGCGGAGCCGTCCTTCACTGGTCATAGTCGCCGCCGCTGGAAAGCAAGTCGGGCACGTACAGCCAGCGTGCTGGTGCCGACTTCAAGCGAACGGCTTGAGATCGCACTCGCAGTGATCCGGCCAGTGCGGCGAGGTTCGCGCCAAGGCTTGCCGGTTGTTGATCAGCCTGGCAGTCGGGTCAGGAGGACGATCCCGGCAGCTAGGATGGCGCAGACGAACGCCAGCCACCAGTAGTTCTGCATCGGCGAGTCGTAGAGCGTGTGCCGGTTGCTCTGTCTATTAAGCCTGCGGCCGACGCTCTGAATCAGCACTGCGCTGATCAGGAAGCCCGCCACCCAGCCGACATCGGTGATCAGCCGCATCCCGTCGAACACATCTTGGACGACGACGCCGACGATGAGGCCGAGCAACAGCAAAGGCGCCACCAGACAGCCCGCTCCGGACCACCGGACAGCAGCGACCGGGAACACCCGTACCACCTCGCTCCCGTCAGCATCGTGATCGTCGGCCGATGCTACTGGCTCCCCCGCCGGTATGGACCAGGTTTACCTGAGCCCTGCTCAAGTCCGTCCTCGCTAGTTTGCTGGTTCGGGCGCATGTCTCGTGCCGGGCGCATGCGCACCAGACCACGAGTTCAAATGTGGTGGTACTGCTGGCGCCACACCAGACTGGGAGTCGGCACACCATGGCGCGATCAGCGACGAAACGGCGTGGCCACAAAACCACCCGCACACTCGAAGACCTCGACACGGTACGAGTCGGCATCTACGTCCGGCGTTCCACCGACGACGCCTCCGGCCCGAACACCGACCGCCCGGGCCGCAACGCGACTCGCCGCCGCACGCGCCGGGCTCATCGACGTATCGCTGGTCTACCGGGCAGATCGGTTCTCCCAGAACCTGTCCGACATGGTGACCCTGCTCGATGAACTGGAAGAGTGCGGCGTGGTGCTCCGCTCGGCCGCCGAACCGTTCGACACCGCCACCCCCATGGGCCGGATGCTGGTGCAAATACTCGGCTTGTTCGCCCGGTTCGAACGCGACACCATCATCGACCGCGTCATCAACGGCATGGAACGCATACACGCCGACGCAAAGACACGCTGTCACCCGCGCGCTTACCAACTTCTACCGCACCCAATGCAGAGCTAACTTCACACCCCACAGTTAAGTGGACATGACGACCGTCGGATACCCCTTCCACGAAAGTACAATAAGATATCTCACCGGAGACGAAAAACCGTTCATCCCGTTCTTATCGAAACCGCAACAGGATTGACGACAATCTCAATTTCAGGCCCCGAATCCGTCGAGACCCGTGCCAGCCGAAAACGTGTCGGAAAGTCACGGTCAATAATCGTTATGTGTCAACATTGATCGTCGTACCACAATGGACGCTCACCATAACCTGTTCCTCGCTACCTGGCGGGGATGAGGTATAGGGTCCGTGCCTGCGCCCAA
Source organism: Prauserella marina (assembly GCF_002240355.1). Lineage (GTDB taxonomy): Bacteria > Actinomycetota > Actinomycetes > Mycobacteriales > Pseudonocardiaceae > Prauserella_A > Prauserella_A marina. The sequence continues at coordinate 1,114,484 of NZ_CP016353.1, read as the reverse complement.
GACGAGGTAGTGGACCATTGCGCGATCGAGATTCGGCCCTGGCCGATGCCCGCGAAGCGGCCGAACACCCCTAGAACTCCGATAACGAAAATGGTCACCCGGAGGCGAACTTCTCCGCGCGTAGACGTTAGAGGAGCTACGCGAACAAAGGGACGACGGCCGCTTGCTCGCCCCGACCGGTGCAGGGTTACACCCCTGCAAGACGCAGGAACTCTACGCCGAAAGGCCCGCGCCCTCCGCAGGTAGGACCGCTTATGCAAGGTTCTTAAGGGAACTAACTACAACACAAATCCTCAGGTAGAAGCCCTGAAGGCGCTAATCCAACTCCCGAACCGACTCCACTCCCGTCGGCCACCCCACGCCGCGGCGGGCACAGTCCCTTGCGGACTCGCTCTTGGTGATCGCCTTGGCCAGGTCACGCCCGACTACGAATGGGCAACATCGCCTTTTGCTGCTGTGAGTCGGCTGCCTCCCCTCGGACGATCGCGCGTGTGCCCCTATTCAGAGACTCCGGTGATAGCACGTTTCCTTGACGCCCGGCGATCACCGACAGGTCGTGACAGGCAGAACCTTGCGCAAGAAAGTCTTCGCGATGACGAACTACTTTCACGTCAGAGTGCTGACCTAGAACCGTGCCTTCATGCGGTGCGGATGGACAGGTTGTCAGCAGACCTTCTTGAAGGTTCATGGTGATTCGGGATGCAATGAACCGGGCGTCTGCGGCGTGTGTATCTGTGGAGGTACCGGTGGACGAGCAGGCCATGGAAGTCTGGATCGCGGACAACGGTGATGCCCTGCTGGGGTTCGCTTACCTCGTCACCGGCGACCACGACCAAGCCGCTGACGCCGTGCAGGAAGCCCTCACCGCCGCCTACCCACGATGGTCACGCATCACCGCAACCGGCGACCCCGCCCGATATTTGCGTCGCTGCGTCATCAATGGCCGCACATCCCGCTGGCGACGAGTACTGCGCCACGAACACCTCACCGCCGACCTCCCCGCACACGCGGACACCCACCTGAACGATCACGCCGACATGGTGGTCACGGTGGCCGAGGTGCAGCAACTGTGCCAGCGATTGCCGTTGCGGCAACGCGCGGCGATCGTGCTGCGCTACTACGACGACCTCCCCGACGCCGATATCGCCCAGATCCTGGGGTGCTCGGTCAGCACGGTGCGTTCCCAGATCCACCACGCGCTCCAGTCGCTACGCCGCTGGGCGACTGCGGAACAGGAGACATCATGACCACACCCAGCCGCCGAGAGCTACGACGTGCACTACGCGAACTCGCCGCCCGCAATGCCCCCGCCGCCGCAGGATTGGCCGACAATGTCCTCGCCGCCGGGCGTCGCCGCCGTGTTCGGCGTGCCTGGACCGCCATCACGCTGACGGCACTCGCTGTCGCCGCGATCGCCGCGATCGCCTTGTTCGTGGTCAACCGGCCCGAGTCTGAACCCGTGGCGTCGCTACCAGGCCCGGCCCGATGGGAGTCCTACGGCAACGTCGAAGTCCAGGTCCCGGCCGACTGGGCCTACGACGGCCACGGGCCCCAGTGGTGCTACAACGCAGACACACCCCGCCCGACCGCCCGCGGGGCCGTGCAGCGTCCCATAGCATCCGTTCTCATCGGCTGCGCCGCGGAATTCCCGCCCCCCCGAGCACCGTATCCCGCTGCTCGCGTTCGCCATGAACAACCAGCCAGAACACCGCGACATCGGCAACGGCTGGAAACTGCGCACCCGCATCATCGCCGGCACCGCCATCACCGTACTCAGCAACGACCCCCGACTAGGAGAGGCCATCCTCGCCACCGCCCGCCCCATCAACACCGAAGACCACTACGGCTGCCCACCTGACCACCCCGCAACCCACGACCCCAGCTACCGACCCACCCCACCCCGTCCCGCAGACAGTACGCACGCCGTGGAATCGATATCGATTTGCCACTACACCACCAGCACCAGCCCGAATCAGGCCCAAGCCGCGCCGCTGATCGCCTCGGCCCGAACCACCGGGAACCACACCCAGAACCTGCTCACGGCCTTGCGCACCGCACCCACAGGCAGCGGCCCCAACGAACCCGGCAACTGCGCACCTGAGGCCAGCCTCGGCAACCGCCTCATGGTGCTACGCCTGCACTTCCACGACGAACAGCCACCACAGGACATCGTGCTCCGCTATTCCGGCTGCGTCCGCAACGGAACCGACGACGGCCACACACCACGCCACCTCACCCGCCCCCTCCTCACCGAGATCAACAACAACCCCACCCGCCTGGACGAAGGCATCAAACCGGTATTCGACCTCACCAACCAATGAACACCGCGGGGTCTGCCGCACCGCGTCACACTGCACGCAGCCGCGTGGACAGGCGACGACCTTGGCGTCGTCCTCGTACACGGAGGCGACGAGGGTCCCTGGAGTATCCGCGAAGTGATTGAACCTGCCGACACCGTCGGGCGTCTTCGTCTCGCCGGTGATTGGCGAGCCCCTAGCGTGACCGCCGAGCGTTAGGTACCGAGGGTAGGTCGACCCGTGCACCTCCAATATTCCCGTCGCGGCCGTTCGGTGCGCCGCCGTTGGCATAGCCCTGGTAATGCAACCCGCTCTGGGTACCTTCAGGCCCTTGCGGTGCGCCGAGTGTTGTTCTCAGTGCGGTGTCGGCGGCATACCGCTGGGCGACGGGAGTGGTGTAGTTCGCGGTCAGGGTCAGGTCGGATCCGCCCATGACGATCGTGGTCGCGGGGTCGGTGTCGCCGTTGGACCAGTTCGCGAAGGTGGAGACACCGTCGGTGGCAACCGGCGCCGCTTCGATGTTCACCACGGCACCTTCGGTGACCATGGCCGAACTGCCGCCCGTCTCGTTGGGTATCGACAGCGAAGCAGCCACGTTGCTGGTCAAGGTGACCCGGTGCTCACGCGGCCACGCGACATAGGTGTAACTCGCCGAAACACCCTCGGAGTCGGTCGCCGTCGCGGTGAACTCCATCCGCGAATCCGGATGATCGGTAAACGGATAAGTGAAACCGTCACCGGAATGACTCGGACCCGGATGCGAATGGCAAGTCGCCTCCTCCGGACAATGCACAACGGCGCTGGTCCACTCGATGTCGAGCCTGCCGTCCTCGACATCATTCGCCGTCGCCGCGACCGTCACCGGCTCACCAACGGCAAACCGCTGCTCAGACACGTTCGGCGTGATCACCGGCGAATGATTACCCGGAACCACCGTGACCTCGGTCGTCCCCTCCGCACCGAGAGAGTCGGTCACGGTCAGACTCGCGGTGAACCGCTCCGTGCCCTCGGCATACCAATGACTGACCCGCTGCCCGGTCGCCGTGCCACCGTCACCGAAATCCCAATCGTAGGTCAACGCGTCACCATCGAAGTCGAAGGAACCGGAACCATCGAAGGTCACCGTGCGGGTCGCCGGATCAGTCGACGTGAGCACCTTGGCCACCGGCGACGTATTACCTTCCACGAAACTGAGCCTGCGCAACACACCCGCCTCGATGTCGGCATACACGATGTCCCCGTTCGCCGCGGCGGCGAACTTCACCGGACGACCAATGCCGGTACCCATCGGCGGACTCTGCGGTGGCGTCGTCACCTCACCCTGCTCGTCGTAGCGCAACGTCCACAACTTCATACGCGTGTAATCACCGAAGAAATACGCGCCCCGATACGCCGCGGGATAACTAGTGCCGGTGTAATGGATCCCACCAGTGACACTGTTACCACCATCGATCCCGCTGCCATGCCGAAACACTGCGATCGGATCGGTGTTGCCGACATTCGCACAGCCCGCCAGCCTCGAGTAACCAGGCGTCTTGTCCTTACCCTCCCAGCACGGCCAACCGTAATTAGCGCCCGGCCGCACCACGTTGACCTCTTCCCACGTATTCCAACCAACATCACCAACAACAGGAAGACCGGTGCGCTCGTCGATGGAGAACCGGAACGGACTACGAAAGCCGGACGCGAACACCTTACTCGCCGTAGCACCAGGCCGGGCCACGTCGTAATACGGGTTACCCGGCACCCCCAGACCATCAGCCGTGATGTGCAGAATCTTCCCATGCGGAAGGTCACGATTCTGCGCCCGCAACGCCAACGGATCAACCTCGGTATAACCGGCGATATCACCCACGGACACCCACACCGTGCCATCCTCAGCCGGCACAATTCCCGTGATGCCGTGAACATTGCTATCCCCCGCCAGGTCAAGCAAGATCCGCTCACCAGTAAGCCCAGTCGGCTGATACCCACCCGTGACCGTCCACCGAGCAAGCCTGATGACATAACCATCACCACTCGGCACCGACCGAGCCAGATAAATCTGCCGAGACGTCGCGTAATCCGCCGCCACCCCAATACCAACAAGGCCAAGGTCCTGCTCCGCGACCACCGGCAACGTCGCGATCGTCCTCACCGCCCCCTCCGGGGAGACCCACGCGACCCTGCCCTCCTTACCAGTGCTCAGCAGACCATTCCCGTCAGGAAGATACGCAAAATCAGTCAGATTCCACGGCTCCTGCCCACTCGGCTGCTCGGTCAGCACGAAACCCGAAGGAAGACTCGGCGCGGCAGCGGCTTCGCGTGCGGGCGCCACAGTGAGCAACCCGACGGCTACCAGAGTGGTCCCCAATAGCGCGAACGCGCGACCAAGCAACCGTTTCCCAGCGATTCTCATGCCGACGCATCGTCGTTTGAGTTTCAGTCCCTCAAGAGAGCGAGCAAGACCGTAACGAAAACGTGACCATAATCAGGTGACGAAAGCGATCGGCGCAGCCACGAGAACTCACGACTACCCTGATCGGCAGCGGTAGCGGTGGTGTCTGGTCTCAAAACATCGAATCCTCTGTCTCCGGTCATCGGAAACGAGCATGTCGGGTCATAGGAAACCCGTGCGGGTCGGCTGCGGGGGTATCGACTGCCAGGCTCGTAATCACTGCTGTTGTTGTCGAGGGTCGTTCCCAGGCCGAAGTCGCCCGCCCCCACGGGTGTCCAAGCTCCTGGCTCGCTACCACCACGAGGGCGAGGCAGCGTTCGCGCCGCCCGCACCGGCCACCGACCGCGACCCCGGAGGAGACCGTCAGCTGGTTCTCACCTGCGTAAACAGTTGGCCGTCGCTGCCGACCAAAGCGAGCGGGTTGGTGAACGTGATCATCGGATCAGCTACGGCATCCAGTTCCTGAAGGTGCACGTAATGAGCGACACTCTGCGCAGCCTCGGTTCCGTCAAATAGCGACCAAGTCAATCCGGATTACCCTCGCCATAAACCCCTCCAGCGCCTTCTCTGCATCTTTCCTGATGACAATGAATTCTGCTGTAATTCACAGCGAGGCATCCACTCCGAACCCCGACGCCGCCGAGACGACCGACTCACCTCGGTCGACCGAGGCGTCGAACTCGGACCGTAGTTGTACCGGCTTCCCTACCCCAATCGGCAGGATCATTCGCGCAGAGCACGCCTGTTGCACCGCCGGGGAAAGCAGCATCTCGTCGAGCCCTATGCGGAAACCTGACGATAGTGACGCCAGCCCGCAGCACCGCACGCTCTCAGGGCTGACGTCGTAACCCCGCAAGCAAAATGCGGTCAGTGAGCTAGCATGGCGGGCTTCGAGCTGGATTGGGACGACTACCGTCCCCATTTCCGGCGGCTGCCGTCTCGACGCGAACTGGCAGCGGCTTTCGGCGTCGCACCGATGACAGTGCAGAGCGCCCCGCGTGAATTGCGCGCCGAGGGCTCATCGTCTCCCGGCAGGCAGTGGGGAATTCGTTCGGCAACACCGAACCCCGACACCTGTATCAGCGGCGCATGCAGACCACCGCGATCGCCGAAACGCACCAGCGGGCCCTTGATCCGCGCCTCCCTCGGCACAACACGGAGATCGCAAAAAATCCGAGCGCGACCCGCAGGACCACCGAGAACCCGACAGCACGCCCGCCAAAAGGGTCTCACTGACGTAACTTCAGCGAAGTCCACAATAGACAAGTTTTCGCCTCGGCAAAAAACAAAGCCCGACTGCGCAAACATGAAAACTGTGAAACCAAGCGGACTCTCACTGCCGTCAGGTGGACTGGACCTTTCCACCTGCACGAACTGAGAAACCTCAGGAAAAACGCTGCCGTTCAATGCAGTTCGCAGCCGTTGGATGCCGTTGTGCGCGCAGGCGTGCTCCGGATTGCTACGCGCGTCGCCATCCTTGCAGTCGGCCAGTAGGTCCAGCCGGTCTGTGAACAAGGCACGAAACGAAGCTACAGCACCTCCAACGCCCTCTGAGGCTTCGGAACAATCTCCCGCGAGTCGGGCGTCTTGTTTCCATGTACGACGTCGCGACACAAGTTGTACAGCTTGGTCAGCTCGCGCCAGGTTCTCCCAGGCGATGACGGCATTAAACTGCGACCCTTACGAGAATTGTTCCATCCAAACCTATACCCGTAGTCAAAGGGGTCGTGCATACAGTTCCACGCCACGTATTAGGAGAGGAAGGCGGTTCTGCGGTTGATCAGAGCCGCGGCGGGGGCGCGCCGGGAGGCAGATCTGTTTCCCGCCTGGCACCAGGAGATCTGGGCGTCGAGGATCTCCAAGACGGCTCCCGCTGATATCTGACCATCCGGGATCGGCGCAGGCATGCCGGGCCAGGCTCCGCCCGAGCCCGCGGCCTGGTGGATCGCGTAGCGCAGGGCGGTCCACTGCACGCTGTCCGGGCTCGCGAAGAGGGTCCCGGAGATCGACATCCGCGCGACGCGCTTCCCATCGACTCCAGCGAACTCGGCCCAGACGCCGGCCCTACCGTGGTCGGTGATCGAGACGGCGGTGAGCGCGGAGAGCCGCGTCGTGCGGCGACGGGCGCGTAGCACTCCGTCGGTGAGGTTGATCTCCAGACTCGGCAGGACGAAGGCTCGCACGGCGACGACGATCACCACTGCGATGACGCCGATCCCGAGCACGGGCACCGCCTCGGCCGGTCCGCTCGACCACAGGGCGGCGACAGCGATAAGCGTCACGACACCGAGGATCGCCATCGTCATCCAGAAGTACCACCCGAAGCCCCGGTTGCACCGAACTGCGCGCGGGACGGAGTGAAATGGACGCACCAGGCGACTGTACGCCGACATCCCGGATGTCCGCCCATGTGTCCCACAATTGATCACCATCCATGTTCGTCGACTTCGCGGACACGGCAGCCATCGACGTCTGGGATCACCTGCCGGGCGTGCCAGTCGGCGGCTGGCCCACCGGGTTCGCTTCCCGCCCGGCGGCGGTCCTCATGCGGTGCTCGACGAGCAACACCGTGAGGACGATCGTCAGCCCGAGTAGCGCCAGTGCCAGCGCGGTGCCGGAGTGCTCGCCGGGCGCGAGCAGCGCGCGGTCGTCGTCCTGCCATGGCCACAGCGCCCGGAGACTGCCCGCCATCAACCCGGTCAGGACCACCAGGGTGATGCGCGGACGATGCGCCAGCAGCCACTGCAGCAGTTTGGCGACCGAGGCGAGCCCTATGACCGCGCCAAGCGCGAACAGTGCAAGGTAGCCGAGATCTCGGTTGTTGACCGCCGAGAGGGTGGTCTCGTAGAGGCCGATGCTCAGGAGGAGAAACGATCCGGACAGGCCAGGTATCACCAGTGCGGACACCGCTACGGCCGCCGCGAGAACGATGACCGGCGGCGTGACACTGACCTCTCCCGGCGGCAGGCTCACCACGACATAGGCCAGCGCGGCAGTCCCGGCCGCGACGACGCCGTCGCGCCATCCCCACCGTGCTTTGACACCGGGTTCCCGCGACGTCTGGGTACTCAGCGAAAACGGCACCCACAGCGAAGCCAGGACCATGCCGAAGAACAGGGCACGGGTCTGTACGGGGTAGTCCTCGACCCATCCCTCCATGAACCGGGCCATGAGCAGCAGCGCGGCGAGCATCCCGAAAACCAGCGGCACGACAACGCGCCATTGGACGGCACGGAACTCGTCGGCCGCACGTGACCATCCGCGACGACGCGGGAGATCGGACGCCGCACGAAGGAGGCCGGAGAACAGATGACCGGCCGAGGTGATCACGGTGTCGTAGACGCGAACCACGAGTGCGACCGTGCCGCCACTGACGCCCGGAACGGTTTCCACGGTACCGATCAGCGCGCCCCGCACGATGTCGATGCCATATCTCGGCCACGAGTGCGCCGCCCGGTCGCGTTCGGACGATTTCGTCACGGCTTCTCCCATCAAGAACGATCTACTGGACCGGTGGCGGCCCCGCCTTACCCTGCACCTAGGTTCACCGATGCCCGCTCGACATCGGTCGGGATGCCGATACCGGCGCCGGCCGAACGGATGCGTGCATCGCGCGACTTCCAGCTTACGGGTACCGCCCACGCCGACTTTCGTTGGTGCATCGACGAAAGTCGTAGCAACACGCATGACGAAAGCGGTAGCGCACCCAGCGCCATCCGTTCATTCGACTGCACTGCGCCTCGGTTCACGGACCGATGTTCTCCCGGGTTTCCCTGCCTAGCGTTGGCGGCGCGACAACCTCCGAGGGAAATGGGCGAGATGATCGGGAGAACCGCAACGTGATCGAGGCGCGTGGTTTGACGAAGCAGTTCGGTGACCTGCGTGCCGTCGACGACCTGAGTTTCACTGTCCAACCCGGACAGGTCACCGGATTTCTCGGTCCCAACGGGGCCGGTACGAGCACCACGATGCGAATGATCCTGGGGCTGGACCTGCCGACGGCAGACACCGTGACCGTGGTAGGACAGTGCGCCCCGACCTCCGTGAATGCCCACGTTCATGGAGTGATCAGGCATCGTCAGGAAGCGGACCGGGTGCTCGTCATCGGGGATCGCGGTGTCGAAGCGGGGACGGCCGCTGTGGATCAAGATCGCATCGCTGACGTCTTCCCCGGCAAGCAGAGCGACGAATGCGTCGACCTGATCCCGCGTCGCGAGCTCGGCGACCTTTTCCACGGGTGGGCACCGCCGCTCGTGGACCCAATATTGCGCGTGGAGCACCACGTTGGTCATCGGATCGACCGCCCATGGATCTTTGCCGATCACGATCGTGCGGGCTTCTCCTTCCGCCTTGGTGGAGGCCTGCGTGACCTCGATATGCCGCACGATGTCAGGCACGAACCCGCCCCGAGCCCAAGCTCGGTGGCTTTGTTCACCGCCGCCGTTTACGCGGGACCCACCTCCCCCAAGTCCAGCTTGGTACCGCTGGACAACGGCACGTCGTGCTCGCGACTCCCACTCAGACGCCAGCCACGCAGCGGCCGACCATACGGCCATGGGTGCTCCAGCTGAGCTCGATACCGCTGGAGCAATTGGGGATGACCCCATATCGAATGGGGTCACGCTCTGCTCCGGCCACCACGACAGGGGGCCGGGGAACACCCCGGGCGGGGCTTGGAGGCCGCGCCCCCAGGAAACATGACGATGATCGGGCAAGGCGTGCACGCCGAACACTCGGACACCGAGATCGAGTGGACCTAACGTGTCAGCATAAGAACCAATCAGCCACCACGACGGGGGTCCGGGGAACTCCCCGGGCGGGGTCTGGGGGCTACGCCCCCAGGAGAGATGACGAAGATCGCCGGTCGGGAAGGCGTGCCCGCCGAACAGGCAGGCATCAAGAACGAGTGGAGCTAAGGGGACTCGAACCCCTGACCCCCTCACTGCCAGTGAGGTGCGCTACCAGCTGCGCCATAGCCCCGTGGAGCGATCACTCACTCACGTGCCAACTACTGTACCCGACACCTCCCCGCCCCTCTCCCGGGGGGCCCGACGTCCACCCGTGGCCCCGGCGGACCGGGACCACGGGAACGACATCAGTTGGCCAGCAGCTTGTCCAGCCACTGGGCGTCGGAGAAGGACACGATGGAACCGTCGGACACGACGGTGGGCGTTCCGAAACCACGCTGCCCATCGGGGAAGGTCTGTTCCAGCGAGGGATCGGCGGCGATCCGCTTCATTTCCTCGATGAGCTGGCCGTCGAACGTGCCGTTGCGGACGCCGTCGGCGAATGCCTTGCTCGTGATGCCCACGTCGCGGCCGAGCTGGATGAGCTGTTCCTTGTCGTAGCCTCGCTTGCCTTCCTCCGGCTGGTTGGCGAAGAGGCTGTCGTGGAAAGCGGTGAACTTGCCCTCGTCGGCGGCCAGCAGCGCCGCGTTGGCCGCGTCGAGTGAGTAACCGGGCGGGTCGGAGGCTTCGACGAGCATCGGAACCATGTGGGTCCGCACCTGGAGCACGCCCTCGCCGACCTTCTGCTTGATCTGCTCACCGTAGGCTTGCTCGAACTGACCGCAGACGGGGCACAGGAAGTCCGCGTAGACGTCGATGGTGGTCGAGGCTTCGGGGTTGCCGGTGACCACGACGAGACCGTCCCGCCGCTCGGGGTAGTCGTGCGTCGCCGCGGCACCATCCGCTGCCTGGATGGTCTGGCCCTCGGTCGCGTTCTTCGACGCGTTCGTCCACACGATGCCACCGACGACGACACCGGCCAGCACGACCACCGCGACCACGGCGGCGATGATCTTCTTCGTGTCCTTCTTGCCCCTGGCCTTGGCGACGACCTGGGAACCGGTCGATCGCTGCTGCTCTTGCCTTCGCTTGCGCGCGGTTCGCTCCGCTCCGCCCACTAGTCTGTCCTCGTTCCTGACGTCCTGGTTGTGTGCGGCCCACCCCTACCTGTCACGGCTGGTGACCATGCCTGCACGGTCCGCTGAAGACTAGGTGGTCGCGACAGCCATCCGCGTCGCGGGCGCACATATCTAGGCTAATCACCCGACCTGAGAAACCTGTGAGGAGCGGGCATGTGCTCGACACCGCGCCGCCGACGGTTCATCCCATCGGTATCACCGGTGATCATCTCGTACCGCGGGGAGAGCTCAGCGCCATGATCGAAACGGACCTGCCGATCGGCGCCGTCCTCTCCGACGTGCACGCAGCGCTGGACGGACACGGTGCCGCCGTGCTCGTCGCACCGCCCGGCACGGGCAAGACGACGATTGTTCCGCTCTCCCTCGCCGAACGTGACTCCGGCCGCATCGTGGTCGCCGAACCACGCAGGCTCGCCACCCGCGCGGCCGCCCTGCGCATGGCGGCCCTGCTCGGCGAGGACGTCGGCGGCACCGTCGGCTATTCGGTGCGCGGTGAGCGCAAGGTCTCCGCCCGCACTCGGATCGAAGTGGTGACCTCGGGACTCCTGGTCCGCAGGGTGCAGGCCGACCCCGAACTGCCCGGCGTCTCCACCGTGCTGATCGACGAATGCCACGAACGACACCTCGACGCCGACCTGCTGCTGGCCCTGCTCGTCGACGTGCGTGGCGGGCTGCGGGAGGACCTGCGCCTGCTCGCGACGTCGGCGACCGTCGCCGCCGACACCCTCGCCACGCTACTCGGCGACGCTCCCGTCGTCACCGCGAACGCCACGACGTACCCGGTGACGGTCGAGCACATCGCGCCCGCGAGGCACGAGCGGATCGAGGCGACGGTGGCCAGAGCGGTCGGGAAGGCGCTGGCTACGACGGAAGGCGACGTACTGGCTTTTCTGCCTGGTGCTGGGGAGATCGCCCGCGCAAGGCGGGTACTCGACAACCTCGGCGAGGTCGATGTCCTTACCCTGCACGGGAAGCTGGCGGCTTCGGGGCAGGACGCCGCGCTGACGCCGGGGCCGCGTCGCAGGGTCGTGCTGGCGACCGCGATCGCCGAATCCAGCCTGACCGTGCCGGGTGTCCGCGCCGTCGTCGACGCGGGGCTGGCGAGAGTCCCCCGCGTCGATCACCGAAGAGGGCTGCCGGGGCTGGCGACGGTCAGGGTGTCCGCCGCGGTCGCCGAGCAGCGGGCCGGGCGCGCGGGCAGGCAAGGCCCCGGGACCGTATTCCGCTGCTGGCCTGCGCACGAACAGGCGAGCCTTCCGCCCTATCCGGAGCCGGAGATCAGGACGGCCGAGCTGTCGAGCCTGGCGCTCGAACTGGCCTGCTGGTCCACTCCGGACGGTTCTGGCCTCGCGTGGTGGGACCGGCCTCCCGAGGGCGCGCTGGCCGCGGGAAGAGCGCTGCTGCGCACGCTGGAGGCAACGGCACCGGACGGCACGGTCACGCGGCGAGGCAGGCGGATGGCCGCGCTCGGTCTGCACCCCCGGCTCGCGAGGGCGCTGCTCGACGGGGCGAGTGAGGTCGGCGCGCGCGCGGCGGCCGAGGTCGTCGCGCTGCTCGACGGCGGAGCGTCCGGTGTGGACGTCGAGGACGAACTGCGCAGGCTCCGGCGCTCGGCCGACGGCAAGCGATGGCGTCGTGACGTCGACCGGCTGGCCTCGCTCGTTCCGGACGGCGACGGCACCCCGGATCCGGCATTCGTGGTCGCGCTCGCCCACCCGGAACGGCTCGCGCGGCGGAGAAAGGGCGGAGCGCCGGTGTACCTGCTGGCGAGTGGTACGGCGGCCGAACTGCGCGACGCGGGCGGCCTCGCAGACGCCGAATGGCTCGCCGTCGCGGAGGCGACGAGGGAACCGGGGCGGGCGCACGCGGTGATCCGCCTCGCCGCGAGGGCCGACGAGAAACTGGCCCGCACGGTCGCGGCGGCCCAGCTCACCGAAACGGAGGAGGTCACCTGGGCCGACGGCGACGTGCTCGCGAGGAAGATCCAAAGGCTCGGTGCGATCACGCTCGCCGAAACACCGCTGCCTGACCCCGATTCCGCCGCCGTCAGGGCCGCGCTGCTCACCGGCATTCGCAAGGAAGGGCTGGGGCTACTGCGCTGGACCGACGACGCGACGAGACTCGCCCACCGGCTCGCGTTCCTGCACGAGCGGCTCGGACAGCCGTGGCCCGACGTGAGCGAACAGGCGCTTCTGTCCGAAGTGGACGTGTGGCTCGCCGCTGAGCTGTCGACGGCCACCGGCAGAGCCGATCTCGGCAGGATCGCCGTGGAACCCGCCCTGCGCGGATTGCTCAGCTGGCGAGAAGCGGCCCGCCTGGACGAGCTGGCGCCGGACCGGCTGACCGTGCCGTCCGGTTCCCGGATCAGGGTCGACTATTCGAGCGGATCTCCCGTCCTCGCGGTGAAGCTTCAGGAGACGTTCGGCTGGCTGACAACGCCCAAGGTCGCCGGAGGAACGGTTCCCGTCGTGCTGCACCTGCTGTCCCCCGCCGGCAGACCCGCGGCGGTGACCTCGGACCTCGCGTCGTTCTGGAAGCAGGGCTACCTCGCCGTCAGGGCTGAGCTTCGCGGACGCTATCCGAAACATCCGTGGCCGGAGGATCCCATGACCGCTCCTCCCGCCAGGGGAACTCGGAGGCGAACCTGACCGTCCGGCGGCCTACGCTGGTCACATGATCTCAGGAGCCCCCGTCCACGCCCTCGCTCCCGGCGGACGCGTGTTGTCAGGGCTGGACTTCGGTCCCCCTGACGGGGATCCCGTCCTGTTCATCGCGGGTGCCGCGACGGGCAAGAGCATGAGTTTCGGCGGTGATCTCCGCCGCTCGGCGAACATCCGCCTGCTCACCATGGACCGGCCGGGCATGGGCAGCTCGGCAGTCCACAGTGACCGGACGCTCGGCTCGACCGTCGAGGACTACCTGACCTTCGTCGAAGGCGTACTCGGCCGCGAGGATGTCAGGATCCCCGTTGTGGCGAACTCGCAGGGAAGTGTCTTCGCGCTCGGCGCCGCCCTCGCGGGCTGGGTGTCCCGGTTGGTTCTCGTGTCGCCGGCCGACGAACTCGCGCATCCGGCCATCCACGCGATGCTCCCCCCTGAGGCGACCCGGCTGGCCGATCTCGTACGAACGAACCCGGCAGAGGCGGCCAGGGTCCTGGGTACGTTCACAGCCGAGACGATGGAGTCGATGGTCCTCGAAGGGGCGGACGACATCGATCGCGCCCACTACACGGAACCGGGCTTTCTCAGTGTCTACCGGCGCTCGCTCGCCGAGGGATTCGCGAACGAAGGGGCCGGATACGTCCGGGACACTCTGATCGCGATGCGGCCATGGGAACTGCCGCTGGGCGACCTCCGGCTTCCGGTGACCATCCTGTTCGGCGCCCGCGATGCGGGCCATTCACCGGACAACGGGGCGACGCTCGCTCGTCGCATCCCTGCTGCCCGTCGCGAGGTACGAAACGACGCGGGCGGCGCACTGCTCTGGTCTCATTCGGACGTGGTCCTGAGGTCCCTCCGTACCAGCTGAAGCCGTGCTCAGTCGTACAGCTCGCGCTGCGGTCTCGCCGGAAGTGTGCTCGCCAGTTCGGCGTCGTCGTTCTCGTGAAGGCCGAGCTGAACGGCTTCCCTGATCTGTTCCCTGTTCTCCCTGACCACTTCGGCGAAGAACCGGTCGATGCGCTCGTCGGCGAGCACGTCGAGGATCACCCTGATCGTGGTATCCACAATGGACTTGACGACCTCGTCGTGAAAGGGAAGCTTGGCGAGCCTGCCCGCCTGCCGGTCGTTCTTGAGCTTCTCCGTCACGATCTCGCGCAACATTTCCTTGTTGTCGTTGAGCGAGCGCGCCATGTTCTCCGGGTAGTTGCCCGTCTCCAAAACCTTGACCACCTCGTCGAGCACGGCGATCGTGATGGGCTTCTTGATGGCCTGCACGATCGGCTTCGAGAAGCGTTCGACGAGACGCTGGGTGAACCGTTCCCCGAACGCCCTGTCCGCGGTGCGGGCGAGGCGCACGAGCACGACGATGATCCGCAACAGCCGGAAGCCGCGCAGCGCTGGATGCGCGATGGGGATCATACCGAGGATCTCGTACCAGTTCCGCAACGGAAACCGCTTGTCCCAGCGGGCCGCCCGCCAGCGCCACAGGAATTCGAGGAAGAAGACCCCACAGATGCTGGTGTCGATGATGAACACGGTGTGCGCCGTCTCCGGCGACGAGGAGAAGAACGTGACGTAGGTGAGCAGCGCGACCGAAAAGGCGGCCAGCAACAGCATCACGATGTCGAGCAGGGTTGACCTGGGTGAGGAACGTCGATTCGGCACACCGGTGGTCATGCGCGCATTGTGCCATCGAAACAGTGGCGGGCCCGCGCGCCGGAGCCTGACAAGCCGGTCGGAGGGTGAGCGCGGCAGGTCACGGACGTCCACCCGAGGTGGTTCACCCGCTCCAGCGACCACACCGGCAGGCGGTCCGCACCCGCGAGCGGAGTAGCCTCCGCGATGGCGGACCAGAGACTGTGAGGCGACATGAGCCGACCGGAAAGCGCGATCGTCATCGGCGGCGGCATCGGGGGGCTGAGCGCGGCGATCGGACTGCGTGCGATCGGTGTGCCGGTAACCGTGTACGAGCGAGGTGAGGGCACCGCGCTCGGCGCGGGTATCACACTGTGGCCCAACGCTCAGTACGCGCTCGCCGAACTCGGCCTCGGTCCCCGGCTCGACGCCCTCTACCCGCCGGGACCGAACTCCTCGCTCCGGGACAGCCGTGGCAGACGGCTCACCCACGTCGACGAAGCGGACTTCGTGCACACCAACGGGCGAGGACTGATGGGCGTCCACAGGGCGGAACTGGCCGACCTGCTCAGGTCGGCGCTGCCGGAGGGCACGGTGCGCTTTCGCACACCGGTCGGCTCGGTCGCCCCGGACGGTACCGTCGGCTTCCCTGACGGCACAACGGAATCGGCGGACCTCGTCGTGGCCGCCGACGGCATCCGCGGCACCGCGAGGGCGGCACTGTGGCCGGAGCACGCGGCCACCCGCTACACCGGCTTCACCGCGTTCAGGGCGGTCGTCGACGACAGGCAGAACCACGCGAGGGGCATCACGCTCGGACCCGGAACGGAATTCGGTTCCGTGCCGCTCACGGGAGGCAAAAGGTACTGGTATGCCTCGCTGTTCGCGCCGCGAGGGTTGCCGTACGGGCCGGCGAAGGAGTTCCTGACCGGCCACCTCGCGCACTGGCACCCGGGCGTGCGCGACCTGGTCGAGTCGACCGCGCCGGAGGCGATCCTCCGGCACGAACTCAGGGTGCTCGCCAGCCCGCTGCCCTCCTTCGTCTCGGGAAAGGTCGCCGTGCTCGGCGACGCGGCGCACGCCATGACCCCGTTCCTCGGACAAGGCGGTTGCCAAGCCATCGAGGACGCCGTCGTACTCGCGGCCTCGGTGGGCAAAGCCGCGACGATCGAAGAGGCACTGCGCGCCTACGACGCCGAGCGCAGGCCCCGGACCAGTGCCATCACCCGTGCCTCCGCGATGGCGGGCATGATCAGCAACCGGCCGCGCAACCGGGTCGTCGTCGCGCTGCGCGATGGCGCGCTGCGGGCGTCGAACCTGCTTCCGGTGTCCGCGCGGCGAGGCCCGGTCTCCGCGGCGACCGGCTGGCGGCCGCCCACACTGCCGCCGCGGTGAAGATCAACGGGTCGTCGTGCCGATGAAGTCGAGCGCCTGTGGCCATGACACGGCGTAAGCCTCGGCGTTGGCGTGCTTGGCATGCCTGGCACGGTCGCTGAACCCGTGCTCGGCGGCCGGGTACACGTGCACGATGCTCGCGCCGACGGTGCGCGACTGTAGTGCCGTCTGCAACCGGGAGAAGCTTTCCCACGGCACGATCGAGTCCTGTCCCGGGTACAGCATCATCACCGGCGCCTCGATTCGTGCCGCGTGCTCGACGGCGTCGACCGTGTGGTTGGACGCGGGAGTCCCCGGCACGGTCGGGTGGTAGGCGACCACGTTGACCAGCTCCCGCTGCCTCGCTCCGAGGATCAGGGCGAACCGGCCGCCGAGGCACCAGCCGATCACCCCGACCTTGGTCAGGCCCAGTTCTGCGCGCATGTGGCCGAGCAGCCGCTCCATCTCGGCGAGGCAGGTTTCGTCGTCGAGCCTGCTCATGAGTTCGGCAAGCCGCTCGCGTGGCGTGTCGTCGAGGCTGGGGCCGTGCCACGGGTCCCAGCTCAGCGCGGTCACGCCGGAGCGCGCGATGTCGTCGGCGAATTGCCTGACCTGCTCACCGATTCCGGTGATCATCGGCAGCAACAGCATCCCGGCCTCGCCACCGCCTTCCGGGACCGAAAGGTAGGCGTTCAGCTCGTCGATCTTGATCGTGGAAGTATCGATCTGGTGTGCCATGCACCGCACGCTAGTCGCTCGATGAGGCAGGATGGCCAACCATGGTCCCTTCGAAGCGCAGTCTCGCCGAGCAGCTCGGCGGCGCGTTGCCCGAGGGCATCGACGCGCTCGACGAGGAACACAAGCAGGTACTCGGCGACGCGCTCAGGGCGGCGAGAAGGCGACAGGCCGCCGCGCTGAGCGCCGCGGCGGAGGAATCGTTGTCCCACGTACCGTTCCTGCTGCGCGGTGCCGTTCGCAAGGCCGCCGGCCTGTGACCGCCGATCCCTTCGGGGAATTGGCGGCGCGCGCCGAGATCGTCAAGCTGGCGAGGGTACTCGGAGAGCCACCGGAGCGGTTCTCTTTCCTCGCCACGGTTCCCGCCGCCGACATCAGGGCCTTGCGCGAGCAGACGGCCGATGCCCTCTTCGAGGCCAACATCGGCGTGCTGCGGCGGATGGCGGCGGCGAGCAGGCTGCTTCCGGCAGGAGTGCTCGCCGCCATCACGGAGAAGGCATTCGGCCCGCTGCTGAGCGCGCGGATGGCGGGGCTCGTCGACCCGGCGAGAGGACTCGACATCGCGCGCAGGCTGTCCCCCGCTTTCCTCGCCGACGTGGCGGCCGAACTCGACCCGAGAAAAGCGCGCGCCATCATTTCCGGTATCCCGGCGAAGCTCGTCTCCGACGTCACCCGCGAACTGCGGCGGAGGAACGACTGGATCACGCTCGGCCGGTTCGTGGACCATGCGGGCGAGAGCACGGCGGAGGCGGGACTGGCCGTGCTCGACGACGCCGCGCTGTTGCGGGTGTCGTTCCTGCTCGACGACAAGACCAAGGCCGCCGCGCTCGTCGCACTGCTGCCGCACCGGCGCTACGAGGGCATTCTGCGGGCGGCGGGCGAACACGACCTGTGGCACGCGGTGTTCGCGCTGACGGGCGTGCTGGGCGAACCGGAAAGCGCCGCGCTCACCCGCGCCGCCGGTGGACTCGGCGAGGAGCCGAAACGGGAAGCCGTGCGGCGCGCGCGGGAACTCGGCGTACTCGACCGGCTCGGTCCCCTCGGCGAAGCCCTAACCCAGTAGGCGGGTGCACATGCGGTCGGCCATCGCGGCGATCGTCAGCGACGGGTTGGCACCGACCGGCCCCGGCATCGCGGCACCGTCGGCGACGTGCAGACCGGGATGGCCGAACACCTCGCCGTAGGCGTCGCACACGCCCTCCTCCGGATGCCTGCCGACCGGCGCGCCACCGAGCGGGTGCACCGTGATGATCCTGCGGAAGAACCAGACCGGATTGTCGAGGTAGCGCGCGCCGAGTTCGCCCGCGATGTCCCTCATCGTGTCGCGGACCCTTGCGAAGTAGTCGGTGCTGGTCTCGGTCGTCCACGCGATGTCGAGCAGATCGTCGCGCAGCCGCATCACGCCGTCCGGCACGTCCCTTCCCATACCGAGCAGCGGAAGCGAGCCCGCCGAGAGCGTGCCGTTGCCGAGCAGCCTGGAAAGTTCGCCGCCGAGCCGGTTGTCCGGCCAGCCTCGCAACAGCGCCAGCGCCCAGCGGGTGACGAACTCGGCCGTGCGGAACAGCGTTCTCGTGATGTCGGCCGATTCGACGAGCCAGTCGGTGAAACCGGGGTAGCCGCCGTCCTCGACGTAGAACCCGCGTCCCTCACCTGCCTCGTCGGCGCCGTCGGGAACCCGGATGGCGCTGGTGATCACCGGCCCCCTGCTCGCCTCCAGCGGACGGGCGCGGCTTCCGTTACCAGGCAACAGGAAGGTCAGCAGATCCCCGTTTCCGGAGAACCGGGTGCCGAGCGCCGCGCTGAGCCCCGGCAGTCCTTCGAGGTTGCGCAGCAACAGGTAGGTCGTTCCGTAGGTGCCGGCGGCGAGCACGAGCCGGTCGCACGTGATGCGGTGCACCGCGAGCTTGCCCTGGTCGGTCTTGGTGCCCTCGGCGCCGTGCTTGTGTTCGACGTAACCGACCTCGTAGCCGCCCCCGCGCCGGGCCCTGACGAGCACCACCTCGCTGCGGGTGCGGATGTCGGCGCCGCATGCGACCGCCGCGGAAAGGTAGGTGTGGTCGAGGGTGTTCTTGGCCCCGTCGTTGCAGCCGATGTCGCATTCTCCGCACAGCCTGCACGTCCGCCGTGGCATGCCGTGCAGGTTGCCGTACTCGGGTTCCACGATCGGAAGGCCGAGCGCGGGCTCGGCTCCCTGCCTCGGGGCGAAGCTGACGGCGAGCGGAGGGAGCCGCCAGTCGAGGCCGAGGTTCTTCGCCGCCTCTCGCATCGCCTTGGTTTTCGGGGTCGCGGCGTAGGCTGGCGAATCAAAGGGGTAAGGGCTCGGACTCAGCATCTTCTCGACCGCGTCGTAGTGCGGATCGAGATCAGCTCTCGTCACCGGCCAGTTCTCGTACCCGCCGCCGGGCAACGGGTCCTCGTCGACGAACCAGCGTTCGTCCTTGCGCAGCAACACGTTCGCGTAGATGAGCGAGCCGCCGCCGAGACCGCTGCTGACGAGTGAATCGAAACCGCGAAAGCTCCACACGTCGAAAAGCCCGTGCAACCCGGAGCCCGGATCCCAGAACGCCTTGCTCATGTCGGCCGGTGTTCGCGCGAAACCGCCTGGCGGGTAAGCCTTTCCGCGTTCGAGTACGACGACGCGCTTTCCCGCCTCGGCGAAGCGGTAGGCGGAAACCGAGCCGCCGAAGCCGGAGCCGACGACGAGAACGTCGGTGTGCTCTGGAGTCATCGGGGCCTTCCTCCAGCAGCGATCACGCCGAGCGCGGGCCATTCGGCGATCAGCTTGCCCCCGACTTCTCTTCCGTGCGCCATCAGAGCGCGGGCATCGGCGGTGTTGAACCGCAGGAATCCCGATGCGGTGAAGGGCAGGCCGTCCGGCTCGACGAGCAGCAGTTCGATCCGCTTCTTTCCGGTGGCCTCCGGCGCGGCGGCCGCGAGTTCGTTCACCGTCTCGGCGTGCCGGTAGTCGGCGAGCAACGCCGACTGCGCGACGTTCTCGGCGATCAGGCCGATGGTCTCGCCGAGCGAGGTCGGCGAGGGCGCCGGTCGCGTGATGCCCGACGCACCGACGACGATCGCGGCGTCCGGTTCGTAGGCAAGCGCGGGTTTGAGCGGGGTGTTCGCGACGAGACCGGCGTCGATGTACTCGTTGCCGCCGATCTTGCCTGGCGGGAACAGCAACGGCGCCGCCGTGCTCGCGAGCAGGTGCTCGACGCCGATGGTGGTCTCGACGTATTCGGCTTTGCCCCGGTGCGCGGGCGGTAGCGCGTTGGTGAACCTGACGACCTCGGCGCTCGACTGGTCGACGGCGGAGACGACGACCGTCTTTCCTTCGGTGACCGGCAGCGGGCCGTCACCGAAGTAGTCGGCGAAGGTACGCCGCGACGGCGAGGTGTCCAGCAGCCACCGCCAGCCGATGGCGTCGAGCAGGTTCTGCGGGAGGTTGCTCAACGGCCTTCGCACGAGCCTGCGCGGATCGAACATGCTCCACGCGTCGAACCGCAGCGAGAACAGGTCCGCGCAGTCGATTCTGCGCCACATGTCGGCGAGTGTGGCCGCGTCCATGCCGACCGCGAGACCGCAGGCGTTGATCGCCCCTGCCGACACTCCCGACAGCAGGCACGGGTCGAGGCCCGCGTCCTCGATCGCTCGCGCCACTCCCGCGCCGAAGTAGGCCGCTTGCGCCCCGCCGCCGGAGAACACCACGGCCAGCTTCGCTCCCCTCGTCATGACCTCCCTCTCT
Organism: Prauserella marina; assembly: GCF_002240355.1. Lineage (GTDB taxonomy): Bacteria > Actinomycetota > Actinomycetes > Mycobacteriales > Pseudonocardiaceae > Prauserella_A > Prauserella_A marina. Next base: position 1,093,678 of record NZ_CP016353.1, on the reverse strand, counting down.
CCATGATGGACAGTGGAAGGTAGGTATCGGCAAGCGATCTGGTGAACAGCAAGGCATATCCTCCCGCGGCCTTCGCCGCGTCGACGACGTCACGTGCCCTCGGCGTGCGCAGCGAGGCGATCAGTCTCGCCAGTTCGAGCGCGCTCAGGCGCAGCACACCGGCGCCGACGACCTCCCCGCTGGTGTCCTGGCCCCGGTAGAGCCGGGTCGCCAGCGTCGTGGTGTCGGCCCACAGCTTCGCCGGCATGGGGTTCTCGCTCGTGGCCTTGTATCCGGCGACGTGATAGCGCACGCCGTTGTCGCTGAACCCGAACTCGTAGACCATCAGCGTGCGATAGGCACGGCCGGCGGGAGGAAACAGCCGGAAAACCCCGTTGTCGAACGGAATGTGCCTGCGGACACCGGGCAGTCGCACCTCACCGGTCAATGTGGCCGGTGGCCGTGGATCGCTGAGGAAGGCACCCGCGTCGGCGATGGTGACGGTGGCACGCAACACCATGCGCCATTCGGTGCGCTCACCGATCGAGGCGCCTTCCTCCGGATCGGTGACTCCCATCGTGAAGGGACCGGACATGAGTTCCCTGAACGTCAGTCCCGTTTCCTTCCGTTCCTGTCGGAGCATGTCAGGCCGCCTGCCGTTTGAGGAAGTCCAGCATCCGGGGGAACACGTCGATGTCGACGTTCTTTCCCATGAAAACGTCCTGGTGCCCGTAGCCGGGGAACACCTCAAGTTCGTGACGTCCCGGCGCGACGGCTTCCAGCCGCTCGTAGCAGACGATGTTCGAATCGGCGAAGACGCGGTTGGTCTCGCCTGTCGTCAGCAGCACGGGAGTGGTCACCTCGGCCGCACCGGCCAGGTAGTCGTCGGGAAGGCTGTCGTAGGCGGCGCCCTTCGCGAACTTGACCGCACGGCCGGCGTCGACCATCGCCAGCACGTGCCGGTAGTAGTGGAATCCGGTGGCGCCGTAGAGATCCCCGCCGCGCGCGTGCGTCACCTCGTGCAGCTTGTCGTGGCTGTACAGCGCGGGCCAGCCCGTTCCCCACATGAGGCTCAGCAGGTGACAGGCCGGGTTGTCGCATTCGGGATGGAAGAGGTCGACGACCTTGGAGAACAACCAGCCGCGTGTGAACCGGGGTTCGGCGTGCCAGCGTGGATCGAGGTAGGGAAAGCCGAGCAGGTACTCCATGACTCCAGGAGCTACGTTGAGCTTGAGCCGCGACCAGGCAGGCACGCGCGGAGTCAGCCCGGTGCTGTTGGCGATGACACTGCTGACACCGCCGACGGCGTCGAGGGCGCCGCCGAAGAGACTCATCAGGAAGGACACCGAGCCGAGGCAGTGGGCGATGACGTGAACGCGCCGGTTGCCGACGCTCCGGCGCAGTTCGGCGATGGCTGCCGGAAAGTCGTTGAGCGCGATGTCGTCCATGGTGAACCGGTGCATCGCGCGGTTGTAGGGGTGCCGGTTGCTCATCCGGTAGTCCAGCGTCCACACGTCGCCGAAACCGTTGTCCAGCAGGAACCGGACGAGGTTGCGGTGCTCGGGCATGATGAACATGTCGCTGGACGTGGTCAGTCCGTGAATCACCAGGACGATGTCGTCGCCGGTGCTCTTCCTCGAACCCCGGAACCTGAGCATGCTCAGGCCGAGCCCGTCGTCCGTGGTGAACGGATGGGTCGTGACCTCGGCATCCGGGACGCCCGTGAGCGTGTGCAGCGGGATGGGTCGTACCACCGCGGCCACCTCCTTGGGAGAGATCCAAAGGATGGCGGGGTGGGGCCCACCCCCCTCGTGCCGGCCCCACCCCGGGATCCCCGCATGATCACAATTGAGAACAACTGTTCTCGGACGAGAACCCTATCCACGAGTATCGTTCTCAGTCAAGAACACCCTTTCTCATTAGTTGACGGTGTTCTCTATCGAAGCAAGGATGCGGCCATGTCTACCCCTCGACCGGTCACCGAAAGCGGTGACCATCCTCCGTCCCGGAGAGAACGATTCCGGCAAGCGACGATCGACGAGATCAAGCGGACGGCCAGGGCGCAGATGGCCGACGAGGGGCCGGCCGGACTGTCGTTACGCGCGGTGGCCCGTGCCATGAACATCACGCCGAGTGCGCTCTACCGGTACTTCCAGGGCATCGACGACCTCATCACCGCGCTCTGTGTCGACGCCTACAACGCGCTCGCCGACGCGGTCGGTACGTCCGTCGCGACGGTCGACGAGCGCGACCCCGCCGACCACGCCGCGCGCTGGTGGGCCTTCGCGAGAGGAATGCGGGAGTGGGCCATCGCCAACCCCGCCGACTTCGCGCTCATCTACGGCACCCCGCTGCCCGGCTACGAAGCCCCTTCGGAGGAAACCAGACCCGCCGGGCTCCGCTTCACCGGCACCGCTCTGCGCATCCTCTCCGACGCCGTCGACGCCGGAGCCATCGATCTCGACACGGCCCTCATCCAGCACCGGCCCACGATCAGCGACGACCTTTCCGCCGCGCTGGACGCGGCAGGGATCTTCTCCGACCGCAGGGGCATCGCGATCCTGCTCGGCGCGTGGACGATCCTGCAAGGGCATCTGACACTGGAGTTGTTCGGCCACTTCGAGTGGTTGCACGTCGAGGCCGACGTGCTCTTCGACGAGCACGTGCGCGCGATGATGCTCACCATGGGGTTCGATCGCGCGGCGGCGGCACCACCACGGCAGAGCCCTTCCGCCACACCGCCCAGGTGAGCGGAACCCCCGGCCGGTAGGCGAGGTGGGTGATCGACGGCGCGTCCAGTACGTGCAGGTCGGCCCTCGCGCCGACGGTCAGCACGCCGACGGCGGGACCCGCGACGGTCTCGGTGTCCCTGCGCAACGCCCGGGCTCCGCCCGCCGTCGCCGCCCATACCGCCTCGCTCACCGACATCCCCATCTGCAACACGGCCGTCGCGACGCAGAACGCCATCGACGTCGTGTACGAGCTGCCGGGGTTCGCGTTGGTCGCGAGCGCGACGGTGGCACCGGCGTCGATCAGCTCCCTCGCGGGCGGCAACGGCTGTTTCGTGGAGAGATCGCACGCCGGTAGCAGCGTCGCGACCGTGCCGGAACCGGCGAGCGCTTCGATGTCGGCGGAGGAGAGGTACGTGCAGTGATCGACGCTCGCGGCGCCGTGCCGCACCGCGAGCCGCACGCCCGGCCCTTCACCGAGCTGGTTGCCGTGCACCCGCAGGCCGAGCCCGCGCTCGGCCGCGGCAAGCAGCACGCGGTGGGACTGGTCCTCGTCGAAGGCGCCCCGTTCGCAGAACACGTCGGCCCACCGCGCGTACGGCGCGACGGCGTCGAGCATGGGCCCGCATACGAGGTCCACATAGGACTCGGCGGTGTACTCCTTCGGCACGAGGTGCGCGCCGAGGAACGTGACCTCGTCGGCTACCGCAGCCGCGATTTTCGCCGAGCGCGCTTCGTCGGCGACGGTGAGCCCGTACCCGGTCTTGGTCTCGACACACGTGGTGCCCTGTCTTGCCGCTTCGGTGAGCAGCCGTTCGAGGTTGGCCGCGAGCTGCCCGTCGGCAGCCTCCCTCGTGGCCTCGACGGTCACCGCGATGCCACCGGCGAGATAGGGCGCGCCCGCCATGCGCGCCTCGAACTCAGCGGTGCGATCGCCCGCGAAAACGAGGTGCGTGTGGCTATCCACCCAGCCGGGCAGCGCGGCCCTTCCTCCCGCGTCGACGGCGGTGTCGGCGACGGGGGCCGAGGTGGCTGGACCGATCCATGCCACCCGTTCCCCTTCGAGCACGACGGCGGCGTCGGTGACCGTCCCGAAACCGGGGTCGTTCGTCGTCAGCTCACCGATACCGGTGATCACGGTGGATCGCATTGCCACAACCTCCCGATCTCCTCGGCGAGCACCGCTTCCGGCCATTCGACGCCGAGGTGGACGCGCTCCTTCACTCGCTGCCTTCCCGCGACGACGACATCGGTCACATCGGCCGCCGACGCGGCGAAAAACACCCCGTCGGGCCGGATTCCCGCCGTACGAGGAGAACCGAGGTCGACCGTGACGAGGTCGGCCTGCGCTCCCGCCGTGAGCGTGCCGACGTCGGCGAAGCCGAGCGCGGCGTGCGCCGCGCCGATGGCACGCAGGTCGGCGACGCCAAAACGGCCCCTGCACTCGCCCGCAAGCCGCTCGTCGAGTTCGAGCGCTGCCGTCTCGGCGAAGGGGTCGATCACGGCCTGACTGTCGCTGCCGAGGCACAGCCGCACCCCCGCGTCGGCGAGCAGGCCCGCTGGCCCGATGCCGTCCCCGAGGTCACGTTCCGTCGTCGGGCAGAAACACGCCCACGCACCAGAGTCACTTAATGTCGACATGTCACCATCGGTCAAATGGGTGGCGTGCACGGCCACCGAGGCGGGACCGAGCACTCCGGAATCGGCGAGTACCGCGGTAGGCGTCCTCCCGTGGAAGGCGAGACAGTCCTCGTTCTCGGCACGCTGCTCGGAAAGATGAACGTGCAAGGGGCGGGCCGCCGCGAACTCCGCGACCTTCGGCAACTCCGGTCCGGGAACGGCCCGCACCGAATGCACGGCGGCACCGACCGTCGACATCGGACTCTCCGGCAGCGCGGCGACCCGTTCGGCCCACGCGTGCGCGTCACCGTCGCCGAACCGCCGCTGTACCGGATCCAATTCCTTCCCGAACCCGCCGGCCAGATAGCAGGTGTCCAGAAGGCACAGCCGGATACCGGCGTCCTCCGCGGCGGCGGCGAGCGCGAGCCCCATCGCGTTGGGTTCGGCATAGCGCACCCCGTCCTTGCCGTGATGCAGGTAGTGGAACTCGCCGACGCTCGTGTACCCGGCGAGCACCATCTCCGCGTACACGCCACGGGCCAGCCGGTAGTAGCTGTCCGGATCGAGCTTCGCGGCCAGCGCGTACATGCCCTCACGCCACGTCCAGAACGTGCCCCTTCCCAGGTGTGTTCGCCCGCGCAGCGCGCGATGGAAGGCATGCGAATGCCCGTTGGCGAAACCGGGAATGGTCAGTCCATTCAGGACCACCCCCGCGCGCGGCGCCCCCTTGGTGACGGCGGTGATCCGCCCGTCGCCGACATCGATCCGCACGGCGTCCGCTACACCTTCAGGCAGCCACGCGTGCTCGCACCAGTAACTCACCGGCACAGGTACTCCAGCACGTCGGCCAGCGCGGCCGATCCGCGTTCGACGTCGGCGGGTTCCGCGAACTCCTCCGGCGCGTGGCTGATTCCGGTCGGGTTGCGCACGTAGAGCATCGCCGACGGCAGCACATCGGCGAGTACCGCGGCGTCGTGCCCAGCGCCGGTCGGCAAAGCGGGAACGCCACCGAGCAAGCGGGAAAGCTCGTCGCGCAGTACGGGATCGAACAGCACCTCGCCACTGAGCGACTCCTCACTGACAACCAGGGAACATCCTTCCTCGGCTGCCGCGGCCGAGGAAGCCGCCTCGATTTCGGCCACCAGCGCGCGAACGTCGCCCTCCGGCATCCTCGCGTCCAACCAGAGGTCCACAGTGGACGCTATGACGTTGGTGCCGCCCGGAGTCGGCACGAGCCTGCCGACCGTGGCCCTCGCCATCGGGAACTTCTCGGCGATCCGTCTCGCCGCCGTGACCGCGTGCGCGGCGGGCAGCATCGGATCCGCCCTGTCGCACAACAACGTCGCGCCGGCGTGGTTTCCCTGTCCGGAGAACGAGAACCGCCATCGGCCGTGCGCGATCACCGAACTGCCGACGGCGACCGGCTCCGCGACGTCGACGAGGCCCCTGCCCTGCTCGACGTGCAACTCCACGAACCGGCCGATCCGGCCGAGCCGCGCGGGATCGGCGCCGACCCGTCCGGGATCAAGCCCCGCCTTCGCGCTCGCCTCCGCGAACGTGACGCCGTCGGTGTCGGACAGCCGCAACGCGGCCGTCGCGTCGATCGCGCCGGTCAGCAACCGCGAACCGAGACAGGGAACGCCGAACCGGCCGCCCTCCTCCTCGGCGAACACGACGACACCGAGCGGTTTGCCAGGCCGGAATCCCCGTTCCCGCAACGTTCCCACCGCGCTCAACGCGCTGGCGACCCCGAGCGGGCCGTCGAAAGCCCCTCCACCGGGTACCGAATCGACGTGACTTCCCGTGACGACAGCGTCTCCGGAATCGGGCTCGCCCCACCACGCCCACAGGTTGCCGTTGCGGTCGGTCTCGACCTCAAGTCCCGCACCCTCGGCTCGCTCCGCGAACCACTCGCGCAGTTCGGTCTCCGCCTCGGCGAACACGTGCCGGGAATAGCCTCCCCGCGCGGAATCCCTCCCCACGTCGGTGATCTCGTCGAGCAGCGATTGCGTCCCCATCACGTGTCCTCCCGCATCGGAATGCGCACCCCGCGCTCCGCCGCGACCTCGGCGGCTCGCTCGTAGCCCGCGTCGACGTGCCGGATCACGCCCATCGCGGGATCGTTGGTCAGTACCCGCTCGATCTTGCGCGCGGCAAGCTCACTGCCGTCGGCGACGCACACCTGCCCCGCGTGAATCGATCGACCCATGCCGACGCCGCCGCCGTGGTGGATCGAGACCCAGGTTGCCCCTGATGCCGTATTCACGAGTGCGTTGAGCAGCGGCCAGTCGGCGATGGCGTCGGAACCATCGGCCATGCCCTCGGTCTCCCGGTAGGGCGAGGCGACGCTGCCAGCGTCGAGGTGATCCCTGCCGATCACCACCGGCGCCGACAGTTCGCCGCTGGCGACCATCTCGTTGAACCGCAGCCCCGCGAGATGCCGCTGCCCGTAGCCGAGCCAGCAAATCCTCGCCGGAAGCCCCTGGAAGGCGACCCGTTCTCCGGCGAGCTTGATCCAGCGGGCCAGTGCCTCGTCCTCGCCGAAGAGGTCGAGTATCGCCCTGTCGGTCGCGGCGATGTCGGCCGGATCGCCGGAAAGCGCGACCCAGCGAAACGGGCCCTTGCCCTCGCAGAACAGCGGGCGGATGTAGGCGGGAACGAACCCGGGGAAGTCGAAAGCGCGCTCACAGCCGCCGAGTTTGGCCTCGCCGCGTAACGAATTGCCGTAGTCGAACACCTCGGCTCCCCCGTCGAGGAACCCGATCATCGCGTCCACGTGCTCCGCCATCGAATCGCGGGAACGGTCGGTGAACTCGTCGGGCTTCTTCGCCGCGTAGTCGTGCCAGTCCTCGACGTCCACCCCGACCGGCAGATAGGCGAGCGGGTCGTGCGCCGAGGTCTGATCGGTGACGATGTCGGCCTCGACTCCCCTCCGCAGCAACTCGGGCAGCACCTCGGCCGCGTTGCCGATCAACCCAACCGACAAGGCGCGCCGCAGCCTCTTCGCATCGGTCACCCTCGCGATCGCGTCGTCCACATCGGACGCCAGCTCGTCGAGGTAGCGGGTTTCGATCCGCCGCAGCGCCCGCTGCCGATCGCACTCGATGACCAGCGCCGTGCCTCCGTTCATCGTCACGGCAAGCGGTTGCGCCCCGCCCATCCCGCCGAGACCGGCCGTGATCGTGAGTGTTCCGGCGAGGCTTCCGCCGAATCGTTTGCGCGCCACCTCGGCGAACGTTTCGTAGGTGCCCTGCAAGATGCCCTGCGTGCCGATGTAGATCCAGGAACCCGCCGTCATCTGCCCGTACATCGTCAGCCCCAGTGACTCCAGCCTGCGAAACTCGGGCCAGGTCGCCCAGTCGCCGACGAGGTTGGAGTTCGCGAGCAGCACCCTCGGCGCCCACTCGTGGGTTCGCAGGACACCGACCGGCTTTCCTGACTGCACAAGCAATGTCTCGTCCTCGGCCAGCGTCGTCAGTGACCGTTCGATGGCGTGGTAGCTCGGCCAGTCGCGGGCCGCCTTGCCAGTCCCCCCGTACACGACGAGGTCTTCGCCGCGCTCGGCGACGGCCGGGTCGAGGTTGTTGCGCAGCATCCGCAGCGCGGCTTCGGTCTGCCAGTTCCGCGCGGTGAGCTTGTCGGTCATGTTTCCTCCATCACGGCGAGCACGGCACCTGAGTCGATCAATGCTTCGGCCGCGGCGATCTCGGGAGCGAGATGCCGGTCTGGTCCTGGCCCCGCGACCACGGTGCGCAGCAGGTCGCGCGCCGCGCCGGTGACCGGGGCTGGTTCGAGCGGCGCCCGCAGATCGAGCGCTCTCGCGGCACACAACAGTTCGACGGCAAGGACCGTGCGCAGCCCGTCGACACCTCTGCGCAGCTTTCGCGCCGCGGCCCAGCCCATCGACACGTGGTCCTCCTGCATGGCACTGCTCGGAATCGAGTCGACCGAGGCGGGCACGGCGAGCCGTTTCAGTTCGCTGACGATCCCCGCCTGCGTGTACTGGGCAATCATGTGGCCGGAGTCGACGCCTGGGTCGGCGGCGAGGAACGCGGGCAGCCCGTTCGAGCGGGCGGTGTCGAGCATCCGGTCGGTTCGCCGTTCCGCGATCGAGGCAACGTCGGCGACCGCGATCGCAAGGAAATCGAGCACGTAGCCGAGCGGCGCGCCGTGGAAGTTGCCGTTCGACTCGATCCGGCCGCCCTCCAGCACGACGGGGTTGTCGATCGCGGAGGACAACTCGATGTCGGCGACCCGCTCCGCGTGCGCCAGCGTGTCCCTCGCCGCGCCATGGACCTGCGGCGCGCAGCGCAGTGAATAGGCGTCCTGCACGCGCGTGCAGTCCGGTCCCCGATGACTCGCGACGATCGCGGAACCGGACAGCGCCGCCAGCATCCTGCGTGCGGAGAGCGCCTGGCCAGGGTAAGGCCGGAGGGCCTGTAGGTCCGCGGCGAAGACCCGGTCGGTGCCGAGCAACGCCTCGACGCTCATGGCAGCGGTCAGGTCGGCGACGGCGAGCAGGTCCCGCAGGTCGGCCGCCGCGAGCACCAGCATGCCGAGCATGCCGTCGGTGCCGTTGGTCAGCGCGAGCCCTTCCTTCTCGGCCAGCGTCACCGGCTCGATTCCGGCCAGCCGCAACGCGGTCGCGGCTGGAAGGCGCTCACCATCCGCCGTTTCGGCCTCGCCCTCCCCCATCAGCGCGAGCGCCACCGCGGCAAGCGGGGCGAGATCGCCGGAGCAGCCGAGCGAACCGTACTCGTGCACGACGGGCGTGATACCGGCGTTGAGCATCGCGGCCAGCGCGGCGGCCGTCTCCCTCCTGATGCCGGTGTGCCCGGTGGCGAGCGTGCGCAGCCGCAGCACCATGAGTGCCCGCACCACCTCCCGCTCCAGCTCGGCTCCGGCTCCCGCCGCGTGCGACCTGATCAGCGAGCGCTGCAAATCGGCACGCCGTTCTTCGGGGATGTGCCTGACCGCCAGCGCGCCGAAGCCGGTCGAGACGCCGTAGGTGGCCTCAGGCGTCTCGGCGAGCGCGTCGACGTGCTCGCGCGCGGTGACGATGTTGCTCAGCGCGACCGCGTCGAGCACGACCGACGCGTCGTGCCGCGCGACGTCGACGACCTGCCGCCTGCCCAGGTTCGCCGCGCCGAGGGATACCTGCTCTGCCATACCCCTATTGCACTCCGCGAGACAGCGCGCATCCTGTTCGGTAAGCCGGTTGTGTCTCGGATTCCAGACAGGAGGGGTATGAGCGTCCCCGCGCTGCGTCGTGGCCTCGCCCTCCTCGGCGCGCTCGCCGGGCACGCGGGTCCCGTTTCGGCTGCCGCGCTCGCCCGCGAACTCGGCCTGCCGAGATCGACGACCTACCACCTCCTCGGCGAACTCGAATCGGCCGGTTTCGTCGTTCACCTTCCCGCCGAACGCAGGTACGGCCTCGGCATCGCCGCCTTCGAACTCGGCTCCGCCTATCTGCGGCACGATCCGCTCGAACGGCTCGCCGGGCCGGTGCTGCGCAGGCTCGTCGACAAGGTGGGGCATACCGCGCAACTCGGCATCCTGCACGGCAACGAGCTGCTCTATCTGGTCAAGGAACGACCCGCCGTTCCGGAAACGCTGGTCACCGACGTCGGCGTCCGCCTGCCCTCGCACCTGACCGCTTCGGGAAGGGCCATGCTCTGTCACCTGCCCGCCGCACACGTGCGGGCACTGTTCCCCGCGCCTTCGGCGTTCGTGCGGCGCACCGGAAGGGGTCCGCGAACCCTCGCCGAGCTGCGCGGACTGCTTGGCGCACATCGCAGACTCGGGTGGGCCGTCGAGGACGGGCACGTCACCGAGGGGTTCGCCTCGGTGGCGCATCCGGTTTTCGACCACGGCGGCAGGCCACTGGCCTCCGTCGGCGTCACGTTGCGTCACCTGTGCGACGGCGATGCCTGTACCGAGACCTGGCCCTCACTCGCCGAGCAGGTTCGCAGGGCCGCGAGCGAGCTGACGAGCAGAATCGGCGGTCAGCCGGGCTGAACCTGCCGAGATCCGTGCTCAGGGACCGGTTCTCTCGCGCACGTGACGATGTGATCCATGTGCCGGGCGCCCCAATTTCCGAGCGGTTCGAGCGCGTCGTTGAGCGATATGCCCAGCTCGGTGAGGGAATACTCCACCCTTGGCGGCACCTGGTGGTAGACCTCGCGGTGCACGATGCCGTCGGTCTCAAGCTCTCGCAGCTGCTGGATGAGCATCTTCTCGGTCACGCCGAGCACGAGCCGCCGCAGCTCGCCGAACCGCTTCGCGCCGTCGTGCAGCGCCCACAGGATGAGCACCTTCCACTTTCCGCCGATGACGTCTATCGCGGCGTCGATGCCACACGCGTACGGCCTGGCCTTCCTTCGCATGCGCGCTCTCCTAACTTACCTTCAGCACAGTACCTGACTTTGAAGTCAGTACTTGTTGAATAGTAGTGCATGAGGCGAGGCTATTGCCGTTGAATTCCGTTGAGAGAGAAGAGATATCTTGACTTCGTCATCCCAGGGCGGCACGAGCACGACCGAGGTCACCGTCCTCGGGCTGGGCGCGATGGGCCAAGCCCTCGCCACCCACTTGCTGTCAGCAGGCCATTCCGTGACCGCGTGGAACAGGACCCCCGGCAAAGCACACGACGTCGTGGCTGCGGGCGGCAAGATCGCCTCGACGGTCGAGGACGCGGTGAAGGCATCCCCGCTCGTCGTGGTCTGCCTGCTCGACGAGGCATCCGTGCACGAGCAACTCGACCCGGTGACCGACGCGCTCAGCGGACGGATCGTCGTCAACGTCACGACGACGACCCCCGACGAGGCCCGCGCCCTCGCCACCTGGGCACACCAGTACCGGATCGGCTACGTCGACGGCGGGCTCATGGCGTCCCCCGAAATGATCGGCACAGCGGCCTCCCTCGTGCTCTACAGCGGGGACGAACACGACTTCGAGCAGTACCGGCACCTGTTGGAAAACTGGGGCACGGCCACGTTCGTCGGATCCGATCCGGGAATGGCCGCCATGTACGACACCGCGATACTCGGCACGATGTACGCGATGTTCGGCGGCTTCAAGCAGGGCGGCCGGATGGTGCGCACAGTGGGCGGATCGGCGGGGACGCTTGCGGAGATGGCGATCCCGTTTCTCCAGGCGGTGGCGGCGGTCCTCACCGAGCAGGCACGGGAGATCGATACGCCGGAAGAGTACGAGCCCGTGCAGAGCGCGGAATTCACGGCGGGGGCCATCGACCTCATCAACCGCTCGGCCGTCGAAGCCGGCCAAACGCCGGATCTACTGTCGGCCGCTCGGCGACTGCTCGCCGAGAACGCCTGACGCGGCAAGCCCGCGGGCGAGTTCGGCCGGGCCGGGCTGATCACCGTCGTGCAGTACGCCGAGTACGACGTGATCGGCTCCGGCTTCGAGGTGTTCGCCGACCCTCGCGGCGATCGCGGCGTCGTCACCCCAGCCGATCAGAGCGTCGACGAGCGCGTCGTCGAGCGTGGCGATCTGCTCGGCGGTGAAGCCCATCCGCCGCATGTTCTCCGGGTACCCGCCGACGCCCGTCAGGCCACGAAGGGTCGGTTTCCTCGCGGTCCGCCGGGCACGCGCGGCATCGGTATCGCCGACGGCGAGCTGGTAGACGACGAGAGTCGCCTCTTCACCGAGAATCCGCCTGGCCCACGCGGTGTAGCCGGGGGTCACGAGCAGTGGAACCGCTCCGGCGCCGCGATCGCGGGCGAGCGCGAGCTTGCGAGGACCGAGCGCGGCGAGCAGCCTTCGCCGTCGAGGAACCGGCTCCTCCGCCGCGTCGAGCCGGTCGAGATAGCCGCCCAGCAATGCGAGCTGCCGCGCCCGCTGCGGTGATCCGAACCCGGCCAGGAACCGGCCGGGATGGTCGCGCTCGAACCGGGCGTAAGCGGTCACCACCGCGTCCGCGTCGTAGACGTCGGGCGGAATGACGGCCGTTCCGACCCGCACCGACGTGGTCGCGGCGAGCAGATCGCCGACCCGGCCGAGGCTGTCGATATCCCCTCCCGGCAGCCATACGGCCGAGTAGCCAAGCGCCTCCAGTTCGGCCGCCTCCGCGAGATGCGCGTTGTCGGCCGACACGTTGAGCGCCACCCCGACCGGCCCGAGACCGGCTGTTTTCATCGCTGCTCCTCTCGGTCGTCCCGGCACCGCGGCGGAACCGGAGGACTCCGAGTCTGCGACCTCGACATAACTGGAGATCAAGAACAGGTCAGCCGCGAGTGGTGTACCGGTGTCCTTCGATCACGACTCGGGCGGCGGCAACGGATTTGCGCACGACCTGTTCGGCGGAATAACCGTGCCGCGCGAAAACGCCCTCCAGCCAGAACATGCCGTAACCGTGTGCCTGGGTGAACAGCTGCTCCATGAGTTCCAGCGCGCTCGCGGGGTGATCGGAGACGGTGAGGCACAACATCAGGAACTGGTCGGTCAACCGCCTTGTCTGCTCGTGCAGTTGTTCGTGCTCGCCTCCTTGCAGCCCGTCGGCGTAGATGACATTGATCCCGGCCTGCCGTTCGATCAGGTATTCCGTGTAGGCGCCGCAGCCCGCGGCGAGCGCGTCGACAGGGTCGGCCAACCCCTCCGCCGCGTTCCGGACCCGGTCGGCCAGCTGGCCGGCCACGGCGGTCGCCACGGCGGCCAGCAGACTTCCCCGTTCCGGAAAGTGCCGATAGGGAGCGCCGGGGCTGACCTCGGCTCTTCGGGCCACCTCGGCGACGGAGAACCCGCGCAGCCCCTGCTCGGCGATCAGATCGAGGGACACGCGCACAAGCTCGGCACGCAGGTTGCCGTGGTGGTATCGCTCGCCCATGACCTGGACCACTTCTTTCGATCGGAATAAGTAAGAGCCCTCTTACGTCGTGAATGTAAGAGGCCAGTTACATTGGGCTCTTTGAACCATAACCAGGAGGTCTGATGAGCACAACGACACACGCCATCGCCGCGCCGTCCGCGGGCGCACCGCTCGAACAGACCACGATCCAGCGGCGCGACCTGCGCCCTGATGACGTCCTGATCGACATCGCCTACGCCGGCATTTGCCACTCCGACATCCACCAGGTTCAGGAAGACTGGGGGACCGCCATCTTCCCGATGGTTCCCGGTCACGAAATCGCGGGTGTGGTTGCCGAGGTCGGCTCCGGCGTGACCGAGTACCGGGTCGGCGACCGGGTCGGTGTCGGCTGCATGGTCGACTCGTGCGGCGAATGCGAGAACTGCCGGGCTGACCAGGAACAGTTCTGCGTCAAGGGCAACATTCAAACGTACAACGGCGTCGGCTTCGACGGCGAGAACACCTACGGCGGCTACAGCAGGCAGATCGTGGTGAAGGACGCCTTCGTGTGCCGCATTCCTGAGGGAATCGAGCTCGACGTCGCCGCTCCCCTGCTGTGCGCGGGCATCACGACGTACTCGCCGTTGCGCCGGTGGGGTGCCGGTCCCGGCAAGAAGGTCGCGGTCGTCGGGCTCGGCGGTCTCGGCCACCTGGCCGTGAAGCTCGCCGTCGCGATGGGCGCCGAGGTCACGGTGCTGAGCCAGAGCCTCAAGAAGCAGGAAGACGGCGTCCGGCTCGGCGCGAGCGCCTACTACGCCACCGGTGACGAATCGACGTTCGGCCGGCTCGCGGGCCAGTTCGACCTGATCCTCAACACCGTCTCGGCGAAGCTGCCGGTCGACGCCTACCTGAGCCTGCTGAAAGTCGGTGGAGCGATGGTGAACGTCGGCGCACCAGGAGAGCCGCTTTCCTACAGCGCGTTCTCGCTGATCGGCGGCAACAAGATACTCACCGGCTCCATGATCGGCGGTATCGCCGAAACCCAGGAGATGCTGGACTTCTGCGCGGAGCACGGGATCGGCGCCGAGATCGAGACCATCGCCGCCGACCAGGTCAACACCGCCTACGAGCGGGTGGCCAGCAGCGACGTGCGGTACCGCTTCGTCATCGACACCGCGACCATCGGTTCCTGACCGGGCTACCGGCAGGAAAGACCGGCGAGCGCTCTCGTGAGCGCTCGCCGGTCTTTCACCGCTCGAATCCCCACGACGTCGGGCAACCCCGGCGCGGTGGTAGTGCGTCTCGTGGAAAGTGGCGGCAGGTCGGCGCCGTCATTCAAGGACGACCGGAGGGACTGGGGATTGTGATGAAGGGACTGTCGAGGCGGGCAAGCGTGGCGTTCGGTGCGGTGTTCGCCACCTCGTTGATGGCGTTCTCGGGTGCGCAAGCGATTGCGGCTCCGCAAGAGGGCGGCGTACGCGACGTCGATTGGCACGCCGCCACGTTCGAGGTGCCCGAAATCGGGCCGTGCCCCCAGCAGGTGGTGGAGTTCGCCGACGGTGAAGCCCATCTCCCCGACCACCTGTACCGGTTCACGCCGGAACGCGACATCGTGTTCGCCGACGTGACGGGGGACGGTACCGAAGATGCCCTGATGCTCGTGGAATGCGGGGTGCCGAACTCGGAGTACACGAGGGCGCTGATCGGCATGACAGCCGACCCCGAAGTGCGACTGCTGGGGGCCGTCGAAAGCCCGCCGACGTGGACGCGGGTTCCGGACGACATCGGGGTCGAGCCGCACGAGGACCTGGGCCAGATCGTGACGGCGAACATCACCGACTTCGAGACGGACCGAACCTACGAAAAGCGCTACACCTGGTCGGACTACTACAACGCGTTTCTCTCCCTCAACGGCTGAGGCGCGCTCCGACAACTGCATCGGTGGACGTTGAGGGAGCTCATTGCAACGCCGCCGGAAAGGCTGGTCCGCGGCCAACCCGGGGCCTGCGGCGGCTCCGCCCCCGCGACGAACCCAAAACGAGAAGAAGCGCCCTGCGTGAGCAGGGCGCTTCTTCTCGTGGAGGTGCCGGGAATTGAACCCGGGTCCTCTGTCGCCTTTCCAGGGCTTCTCCGTGCGCAGTTCGCTGTGCCTCTACTCGGCCCCTCCGGTCACGCGAACAAGCCGGTGTGACGGGCCCAGCCACTGTTCATTTCCCAACCGGTCCCCGTGGCCGGGACCGGCGGTAAGCCTTCTAGCTGATGCCGGCATACCGGGTCGAAGGCTTACCCGGGCCGACAGACTCGCACTCGCTCAGGCGGCGAGGGCGAAGTCGCGCTGACTATTCGTCTTGGCGCTTATTTTTTTGCGACGACGCTCACGGTGGTCGTTGCCTGCACCGGCACGCTTCCCCTGGATCAACGTCCAGAGTCGAAACCGTTCACCCCCTTCAGGGTTTTGCTACCTGCCAGGATAACGCCAGGCGCAACTCGATAATTTCCGACCTTCAGGGTAGGGCCAGCCCCACCCGGGAGAGGCCAGCACACACGATGGTTGCCACCCGCCAGCGCGGACACACTGGTATCCAGCCGCCACAGAAGGGATGCCAGCCATGAACGACGAGCCGACGACCGAGAGGGACCAAAGCCGTCCGCCGCTGTTCGGCTCACTCGGCTTTCTGCTGCTGAACCTTCCCATCGGGATCGCGGGTTTCGTCGCCATCGTGGCGCTCGGCTCGGTCGGCGCCACCACGTTGATCATCTGGATCGGCATCCCGGTACTCGCGCTGCTGCTCGTGGGCATGAGAGCGGCGGCGAGGACCGAAAGGGCCAGGGTCTACTCGATGCTCGGTGCCTACGTCCCGCTCCCCTACCGGACGCTGCCGGAGGGCGACCAGAAGGCGCGGTGGAAGGCACGCATCGCCGACCAGTCGACGTGGCGGGACATGACCTACTTCGTGCTCCTGTTCCCGATCGGCATCGCGCAATTCACGATCTTGGCGGTGTCGTGGGCACTGTCGCTCGGGTTCATCGGGCTTCCCGTCTACTACCGGTTCCTGCCGGAGGGCGCCTACTTCTTCCCCTCCTTCGACCTGCGCTGGATCACGGTCGATTCCGAGTTGTCGGCGTTGCCGTGGGCCGCGCTGGGGCTGCTGTGCCTCGCGCTGACGATCGCGATCACCAGGGCGCTCGCGTCAGCGCACGTGCGCTTCGCGAGGCTGATGCTCGGCCCGACACCACGGCAGATGCGGGAGGCCGACAACTTCGTCCCCTTCACGCCCTCGGTCCGGGCGAGCGGGCCAGTGGCGGAGTCATGAGCACGCCGGCGCCGGATCGACCAGCGGCGGGAAGAGACGACCTCGCGGAACAGTCCAGACCGTCGCCTTTCCACACGATCGTCTTCATGGTGGCGAGCTTCCCGCTGCGGCTGGTGCAGTTCGTACTCATCTTCACGCTGACCGCCGTCGGCATCGTCACCACGATCGTCTGGGTCGGAATTCCGATCCTGCTGGCCACCACGTATCTGACCAGGTGGTTCGGCGACGTGGAGCGACGCTGGGTCAGGTCGATGCTCAACACGAACGTGCCGGACGTGGAACGGCTGAAGGTCCAGGGCGGGCTCTTGCGACGCTGGCTCGGCGCGCTGACCGATCCGACGACCTGGCGCGATTTCGGCTACCTCATGCTGGTGCTCCCGCTGGGGATCCTCGAATTCGCGATCGGCCTGGTTTCGATCATCCTGGTGCCGATGGCGATCTGGGTCGCCCCGGCGCTGGGCTGGCTGCACGGGCGGATGGCGCTCACCCTGCTCGGGCCGCCGAAAGCCCGCAAGGCGGAGGCGAGGGCGTCACGGTTGCAAGCGTCCCGCGCGCGCGGCGTCGACGCGGCTGAGGCGGAGCGAAGGCGGATCGAGCGAGACCTGCACGACGGGGCGCAGCAGCGGCTGGTGTCGGTCGCGATGAGCCTTGGCAGGGCGAAGTCGAAACTCAGCGGCGATCCCGACGACCTGCGCAGTCTGATCGACGAAGCACACACGGACGCCAAGCTGGCCGTGTCCGAGCTGCGCGACCTGGCGAGGGGCATCTATCCCGCCGTACTCGCCGACCGAGGGCTCGACGCGGCGCTGTCGGCGCAGGCGGCGAAATCACCCATCCACGTCGACGTGACCGTGGACGTGGAGCCGAGACCACCGGCCGCCGTGGAGACCACCGCGTACTTCATCGTCGGCGAGACGTTGACGAACGTCGCCAAGCACGCGGGCGCGACGGAAGCAGGCGTGAAGGTGTGGCGCACGGAGGACACCGTGGTGGTCGAGGTGACCGACAACGGAAACGGTGGCGCGCGGATGCGCGAAGGGGGTGGGCTTGCCGGGCTTGCCGACCGGGCTGCAACGATTGACGGCGTCATTTCCGTCGTCAGCCCACCCGGTGGTCCCACGGTCGTTCGAGCGGACCTGCCATGCACGTGGTGAGCTGCGCCTCGCCACTGGGGAGCTTGGATGCGGGTGGTCATCGCCGAGGACGCTGTTCTGTTGCGCGCTGGGGTGCAGCGACTGCTCGCCGACGAGGGCATCGACACGGCCGCCGCGGTGGACAACGGCGACGACCTGCTCGAAGCGATCCAGAAACATAGTCCTGACCTGGCGATCGTCGATGTGCGAATGCCGCCGACGTTCACTGATGAGGGGCTGAGGGCGGCACTGCGGGCACGGGAGCTGATCTCGGGCCTTCCGGTGCTGGTGCTGTCCCAGTACGTCGAGGAGACGTACGCGGTGGAACTGCTGTCCGCGGGCGCGGGCGGCGTGGGATACCTGTTGAAGGAGCGAGTGGCCGATGTCGCGGAGTTCCTGGACGCGGTGCGCCGAGTCGCCGGTGGCGGCACGGCGATCGACCCCGAAGTGATCGCCCAGCTCATGGCCAGGGGAAAGAAGAACCCACTCGACGCGCTCACCAGCCGCGAGTCGGAGGTGCTCGGCTTGATGGCGCAGGGCCTTTCGAACACGGCGATCGCGGGCACGCTCGTGGTTTCACATGGCGCCGTCGAAAAGCACATCGGCAACATCTTCGCGAAACTCGGCCTCGAAGCCAGCTCCGAGGAACACCGCCGCGTCCGCGCCGTCCTCACCTACCTCGGCCGCTGACCGGCCACCCACCCGGACAGTAGAAGCAAGGGAGCTTTACTGCCGTTTGGCGGTAGCAAAGCTCCCTTGCTCCGAAACGGTGCCTGTCGGGCGCCCGTCCGCGCCTGCCGGTGCCGCTCAGCGGGCCCATGGTGGCTCGATGGTGACCCCGTCGACCACCCCGGTGATGCCCTTCGACGTGCACACGGTGAGCCGCGCCGGTTCCGCACCGGGGTTGCGCAACCGCAACGGCTTGCCGGGCACCGACATGGCCGCATCGCCGGGACCGAGTTCATGCGTGTCGCCGTCGACCTCGACGATCACCCTTCCCTCGTGCAGCACGAACACTTCCTCACGGTCGACGGTATGCGACTCGCTCGTCGCCTCCGGTGCCGCTTCGAGCAACCACACGGCCAGCTCGGCCGACCCTCTGCTCGGGACGGCGAGCGGCCGGAAGACGAATCCGGCGTTGGTGAAGACGGGGGCGTCCGCATAGGTCGCCAGCGTCATGACCCCTCCAGCGATAGTCAAGTAGCTTTACCACTTATACAGTAAAGCGACCTGACCATATAGTCAAGAAAGTTGACTACCTTGTCGACAGGACACCTCCCCGCGCTGCTGGCGACGAGCTTCCGCGCCGTCATGGACCGGGTCCACGAACAGCTCGCCGCGGCGGGCTTCGACGTACGCCCCGCACACGGCTTCGTGTTCCAGTACCTGTCCTTCCATACGACCGCCACGGCCGTCGACATCGGCGAACACCTCGGCATCACCAAACAGGCAGCCGTCCAGCTCATCGACGAACTCACCAAGCGCGGCTACGTCGAACGCCGCCCACACCCCACCGACCGGCGCGCCCGCGCCATCAGCCTCACCGCCCGCGGCCGGGAGTGTGTCGACCGCGTCGTCGCGGCCTGGACCGAAATCGAACAGCGGTGGGCCACCCTCATCGGCCCCGACCGCCTCGACAGGCTCCACGACGACCTCACCACGCTCACCGACGCGACCTCCGGCGGAGCACCCGTGCCGCTACGGCCCCTCTGGTAGGGCAGCCCCCACCATCGCCAGGCGAAAACCGGAAGATCGATACGGCGGGCTGCATGGCTGTGCCGGAAGCCTTTCCCGACCAGGCTTGGCCCATGTCAATCAGCCGGCTGGATCCACGCCAGCACACCCGGGATCGCTTCCTCGACGTCATCCGAGCCATAGCCATCCTCGGCGTGGTGATCCAGCACTGGGCGATGCCGGTCCTCGACTACTCCGGCGGCACGCTCACCACGGGCAACGCGCTCGCGACACCCGGCTGGTGGGTCATTACCTGGCTCTCCCAGGTCATGCCGCTCGTGTTCTTCGCGGGCGGAGCGGCCAACCTGATCTCGCTCCGCAGGGCATCATCACCGCGCTCCTGGCTCGCGAGCAGGCTCGGCAGACTCCTGCTGCCCGTGCTCCCGCTCTTCGCGGTGTGGCTCGTCGTGCCGAAGGTCCTCACCGCGTTCGGCGTCGCAGGGCAACCGGTCGCCGTCGCCTCGGCCATCGCGGCTCAGCTGCTGTGGTTCCTGGCCGTGTACCTGCTGACGGTGCTCGCGACCCCGCTGATGGCGGCGGCCCACCGGCGATGGGGCCTCGGTGTTCCGGTCGCGCTGAGCGTCGCCGCCGCGCTGATCGACGTCGTTCGCTTCGACGTCTTCGGCCTCGCTGGCTACGCCAACGCCGTGTTCGTCTGGCTCGCCGTACACCAGCTCGGCTTCCACTACGTCGACGGCGCGCTCGGCAGGCTCAGCCGACGCGGCGCACTCACCATGGCAGGCGCCGGTTTCGCCGCCACCGCGCTGCTCGTCGCTTTCGGCCCCTACGCCACCAGCATGATCGGAATGCCCGGCGCGGCCGTATCCAACATGAGCCCGCCCACCCTGTGCCTGGTAACCCTCGCGGTCGGCCAGATCGGCCTCGCGCTCGCGGCGCGCCCCGCGCTGAACCGGATCGCCGAACGACGCGCGATCGGCTCCGCACTGAGCTGGATCGGCCCCCGGTTCATGAGCATCTACCTGTGGCACATGCCCGCCCTGGTCGTCGTGTCGGGGCTGACCGTACTGGCCATGGACTACGCGACGCCGGATCCGGGCAGCCTGCGCTGGTTCGTCATGCTCCCGCTGTGGCTGGCCGCGACAGGGCTGGTGCTCGTCGGCCTGCTCGCGGTGTTCGGCCGCTTCGAATCCGCGAGGGGACCGGCGACCGCGTCCGTGCCGACCTGGCAGCTCGCGACAGCGGGCTTGCTCGCCTCCGGCGGGCTGCTCGGTCTCGCGGCCAAGGGATTCGGTGGCGATCCCGCCATCTGGATAGTCCTGGTCGTCGCCGGCTTCCTGCTCAGCACGACGACCGTCAGCCGAGCCCGTGCGGCCACCGTCGGCTAGAGCCCGAGCAACTTGGCCGGTGTCTCGTACAACACGGCGCGGAGGAATGGCTCACCGAGCCGTTCCTCCGCGTTCGCCCATCCCGCGACTGCCCGCAACTGGGTCGCGTACGAGTAGGGAATGTTCGGGAAGTCGGTACCGAGCACAATCCGGTCCGCGACGTCGGCCAGCCTGGCGGCCCAGTCGGGAGGCACCGGCATGAACTCCTCGGTGAACGGCACCCCGACCATCGTCGTGTCCAGGTAGACCCGCGGATAGCGGTCCACGAGCGCCAGCGCCGCCGCGTAATCAGGCATACCCGCGTGCGCGAGCACGGTCACCAGATCCGGATGCCGGGCAAGGACCTCGCCGAACACGTCGAGCCCCGTGTACTCGCCCCTCCTCGGGCCATGTCCACAGTGGATCACGACGGGAACGCCGGCGTCGGCTATCGAACCCCATGCCTCGTCGAGCATGGCGTCCCTCGGGTCGTAGGCGCCCACCTGAACGTGCGCCTTGAAGCAACGAACACCCGCGCGCAGCGCCGACTCCACATAAGACGGCGCGCCCGGCTCGGGAAACAACGTCGCGGTCGGCACAGCGTCCTGTTCCCGTTCCGCGAACTCCAGCACCCACCTGTTGAGCCACTCCGCCATCCCCGGCTTGTGCGGGTACACCAGCGGCGCGAACCGTTCGACCCCGAACGAGCGCAGGGTCGCGAGCCGGTCCTGCTCGGACTGGCGGTAGTGGATCGGCCACGCCATGCCGTAGTTCTCACCGGCGTTGTCGAAAAACGCCCATACCTTTTCCAGCATGCGCTCCGGCAGAAAGTGCACGTGAACGTCGACCAGGCCCGGAAGACCGAGATCGCGCACCCACGACGCGATCTCGGCATCCGATTCAGGGCTCAACGCCGGTACTTCCCTTTGGCCGCACGGCCCATGGCCTTCTGGACCTCGCGCTCGGCATCACGCTTGGCGATGCTCTGCCGCTTGTCGTAGGCCCGCTTTCCCTTCGCGAGCGCCAGCTCCACCTTGACCTTGCCGTCCTTGAAGTACATGGACAGCGGAACGAGGCTGACGCCGCCTTCCTTCGTCTTGCCGATGAGCTTCTCGATCTCACCTCGGTGCAGCAACAACTTGCGAGTCCTGCGCGGGGTGTGGTTCGTCCACGTGCCCTGTGCGTATTCGGGAATGTGCAGGCCGCGCAGGAAAACCTCGCCGTCGTCCACCGTCGCGAACGCGTCGGCGAGCGAGGCTTTGCCGTCTCGCAGGCTTTTCACCTCGGTCCCGACGAGTACGACACCGGCCTCGTACGTGTCGATGATCGAGTAGTCGTGCCGCGCGCGGCGGTTCGACGCGATCACCTTGCGACCGGTTTCTTTGGGCATGCTTCGACTCTAGTCCTAATGGCGCACGTAAAGCCGCAGAGTTACGTACCCGGTGATCGCCGAGATGAGCATCGACACCCCGATGAGGATCGGCGCGACGGGGAACAGCACGTCGATCAGCTCGACCTTGGGTATCGCACCCCCCGTCGCCTCAAGGATGCGGTCGAGCACCACGTATTTCAAGGCGACGAGACCCCCGATCCCGAGGATCGCACCGGAGACACCCGCGACCACCGCCTCCAGCAGGAACGGCAACTGGGTATACCAGCGCGTGGCACCCACGAGCCGCATGATTCCCACTTCCGTGCGCCGGGTGTACGCCGAAACCTGGATGGTGTTGGCGATCAGCAGCACGGCGGCGAGCGCCGCTATCAGCGCGATGATGAACGTGCCGTTCCTTCCTGCGTTGAGCAGGCCGAAGAACCGGTCGAGGAACTTGTTCTGGTCGTCCACCTTGGCCACACCGGCCTGATCGGCGTACTCCTGCACGACGACGTCACTTCGCGCCGGATCGAACAATTTGACGTGCAACGAGGCGGGCAGAGCCTCCGGCCTTGCCAGTTCGACGAGTTCGGGCTGGCCCTCGAAGATGCGCTTGAACCGCTCGTATGCCTGCGCCCTGTCTTCGTAGACGACCGACTCGACGGCCTGGTTCTGTTCAAGGGACTGCCGGATGGTCGCGCACGGCTCACCGGTGCAGTTCTGGTCGTTGGCACTGATGTCTTCGGTGAGGAAGACCGTGACCTCGACATCGTCGAGGTAGTCCACCTTCATCTTGTCGATCGTTCGGACGAAGAGCAGGCCACCGCCGAACATACCCAGCGAGATGGCGGTGGTGAGGATCATCGCGATGGTCATCGTGATATTCCGGCGGAGACCGGTGATGACCTCGCTGAACACGAAACTGGCGCGCATCGGAGGAAGGGTTTCCTTGGGTCGGGGGCTTTCGGGGTGGGCGGGTTGTTACCGGATGCCGGCTGGTCGCTGCGGGGGATCAGCGACCGACGCCGTACACCCCTCGCTTGTCGTCACGAATCACCTTGCCGAGGTGCAGTTCGACGACGCGGCGGCGCATTGAGTCGACGATGGAGTGGTCGTGGGTCGCCATCAGGACGGTGGTGCCGGTGCGATTGATGCGCTCCAGCAGCAGCATGATGTCCTGGCTGGTGTCGGGATCGAGGTTTCCCGTCGGCTCGTCGGCAAGCAACACGAGCGGCCGGTTGACGAACGCACGGGCGATGGCCACCCTCTGCTGCTCTCCACCGGAGAGCTCGTTGGGCATGCGGTCGGCTTTGCCGTCGAGGCCCACGAGTTCGAGCACCTCGGGAACCACCTTGTCGATGGTCCGTTTCGGCTTTCCGATGACCTCCAGCGCGAACGCGACGTTCTCGGCGACCGTCTTGTTGGCCAGCAGCCGGAAATCCTGGAAGACGCAGCCAATCGTTTGGCGCAACCGGGGGACTTTGCGCCGGGGAAGTTTGGCGACGTCGAAGTTCGACACCATCACCCGGCCCCTGCTGGGCACCTCCTCCCGCAGCAAAAGCCGGAGGAACGTCGACTTCCCCGAGCCCGAAGGGCCGATGAGGAAGACGAACTCTCCCTTGTCCACGTCGACCGAGACGCTCTCAAGTGCGGGGCGCGTCGAGGTCTTGTAGACCTTGGATACAGAATCGAGGCGGATCACGGTCGGCCATACTACCCACGGCGCTCGTTAAGCCCAGGTTGCCTCCGCCCATAGCGGCAAGTCGTCAGGCCGCGCTGTTCTCCTGCTGCTTGCGCCACCTGATGCCCGCTTCGAGGAACGAGTCGAGGTCACCGTCGAGAACGGCGGAGGGATTACCGATCTCGTAACCGGTGCGCACGTCCTTGACCTGCTGATACGGGTGCAGGACGTAGTTGCGCATCTGGTTGCCCCAGCTCGATCCGCCGTCCCGCAACGCATCCAGCTCCGCGCGCTCCTCGGCTTTCTTGCGTAGCAACAGTTTTGCCTGCAACACCTTCATCGCCGCCGCCTTGTTCTGCAACTGCGACTTCTCGTTCTGGCAGGAGACGACAATGCCACTCGGCAAGTGTGTGATGCGCACCGCGGAGTCCGTGGTGTTGACGCTCTGTCCACCAGGCCCTGACGAACGGTAGACGTCGACGCGGATGTCCTTCTCCGGCACGTCGACGTGGTCGACTTCCTCCACCTCCGGCAGGACCTCGACGTGCGCGAACGACGTCTGCCTCCGGCTCTGGTTGTCGAAAGGCGAAATCCGGACGAGCCGATGGGTGCCCTGTTCGACCGACAGCGTCCCGTACACGTACGGCGCGGTCACCTTGAAGGTCGCCGACCGGATACCGGCTTCTTCGGCGTAGGAGATGTCGTAGACATCGGTCGGATAGCCGTGCCGCTCCGCCCAGCGCAGATACATGCGCAGCAGCATTTCCGCCCAGTCGGCGGCGTCGACGCCGCCTGCCTCGGAACGGATGGTGACGACGGCGTTACGCTCGTCATACTCGCCGGAGAGCAGCGTCCGCACTTCCAGTGCGTCGATGTCCTTCGTCAGGTTCTTGAGTTCGCTCTCGGACTCGGCGAGGCTCCCCGTGTCCCCTTCAGCCTCAGCAAGCTCATAGAGCACACCCAGATCGTCCAGCCGCTGCCGAAGGTCGCTGACCTTGCGGACCTCGGCCTGCTTGTGTGAGAGCTGGCTGGTGACCTTCTGGGCGGTCTCGGGGTTGTCCCACAGATTCGGCCTCGCGGCCTCTTCTTCGAGCTCCGCGACTTCCTTGCGCAGCGATTCGAGATCCATGACGGACTCGACCTGCGTCAGTTTGCCACCGAGATCTTTCAGCGCGGCTTCGAACTCAACACTCACAACCGACAAGGTTACGGCAAATCGTGCGGCCGCTCGCGGCGGCCGCACGTACTTGCCTGTTTTCAGCTTGCGACGGCGTCCAGAAGCTTCAGCGCGGCCCTGGCGTGCGTCTGGCCGAACTCCGCCACTGCCTTCGCGACGGGGTCACTCGCGGCCTTGACCGCGGCCTTGGCTTCGTCGAGTTCCTGGGTGTAGGTGGCGCGCGCGGACTCGAAGAGCGTGGCGCGCTGCTTCTGCGTCAGCACACCGGAGTGCACGACCCTGAGGATCAGCGGGCTGCGCAGGTGATCAGGACCAGAGTCACTGGTCAACCATGCCTTGAAGGCTTTCTTTCCTGCGGCGGTGATGAGGTACTGCTGGCTGGAGCGCGGTCCCTGCTTGCCGAGCCGCACGAGGCCCTCTCGATGCAGCGCGGGGAGTTCCCGGTAGACCTGACTCCTCGTGACGCTGAAGAACGTGCCAAAGCGTTCCTCAGCCCCAGCGACGAGCTCGCCACCGGTGGCAGGGCCATCGTGCAGCAGACCAAGCAGTGCTGCGGCGGTTGCGTTCAAATCGGACACGTATCCACCGTGCCACGTCTTCGCTTTTCTGTCCACTGTGGTCTGCCATTTGGTCCATTGTGGAACCGCTGTGTCAAAGACCCTTCCCGGACCCACACCGCCCCTGAACACGGAAAAGGCCCCGATCCAGTGGATCGGGGCCTTTTCTTTCAATCAGTAGCGGGGACAGGATTCGAACCTGCGACCTCTGGGTTATGAGCCCAGCGAGCTACCGAGCTGCTCCACCCCGCGTCGTTGTGTAAAAAGAACTATACCTGACGGCCGAAAAGGCCCCGACAGGGGCCCCCGAACAGTCGCACCTCGACTCCGAACGGCGGTCAGTATGACTCCGAACGGACCCAGCCGACGGAGCGCAGAGCCCATCGGCACAAGGCGCAGGCGACTGGTCCAATTCGGGCAGTCGAGACCTCCACCCTTGCGGCACTCGGGTGAAAATGCAGAAGACCCGTTCCGTGTTTCACGGAACGGGCCTTCTGTTTTCGTAGCGGGGACAGGATTCGAACCTGCGACCTCTGGGTTATGAGCCCAGCGAGCTACCGAGCTGCTCCACCCCGCGTTGTGACCCCTACTCTACGCCCTGGCTTTTCCAGGGCGCAAAGAGGGGTCCCTCACCCGATCAGCGGCTCAACCGCCCGCCTGCTCGGCATCCTGATAACGCTGCGCGGCGGCATCGAGCTCGGCCAGGGCCTGGCCCTGTGCGTCGAAGTCGCCGGACTGCTGCGCCGACTTGAGCTTGGTCAACGCCGCCTGGATGTCGGCGACCGCCTGCTCAAGGTCGGCATTGTCCCCGCCACCGTTCGCCGGCGGCACGGACTGTTCGTTCGTCTCCGAAGGCGGCGGTGTCGACGTATCGGTCTCGTCATCCGGCACCGCGGGCTCATCCTGCGCCGGTCCTGTCGCGGCTTGGCCGGTGCCCTCACCGAACAAGTCGTCGAGCGCGCCGTTCAGAGTCGAGTCGAACCCGATCTTTCCGCCGTAGGACACCAGAACCCTGGCCAGCTGCGGATAGCTCTGCGCGTTGCGCTGCTGGATGTAGATCGGTTCGACGTAGAGGAATCCACCCGCCACGGGCAACGTCAACTGGTTGCCGTAGATGATGTCCACGCTCTGGTTACCCAGCAGGGTCCTGTCCTGCGTGAACTTCGGATTACTCTGGAACGCGTTCTGGACCTGGACGGGCCCTTCGAGCTGAACGCTGCCGTCCGTCGGCAGTCTCAGCACATTGATCTTTCCGTAGTCGTCGGGATCCGACGACACCGTCACCCATGCCGCGAGGTATTGCCTCGCCAGCGGCGTCAGCGCGCTGGTGAGCTGGAAGGTCGGCTGTTCCTGCCCCGGGGCCTGAGCCAGCATGTAGTACGCGGGCTGCTTCGCGGCGTCGGAGTTCGGGTCCAGCCCGCCTTCCTGCGTCGGGTCTTGCGGCACGTTCCAGAACGTCTGGGTGGAGAAGAACTCCTGCGGGTTCCGGACGTGGTACTTGGTGAGCAGTTCCCGCTGGATCTTGAACATGTCCTCCGGGTACCGGAAGTGCTGCCGCAGTTCCGGCGAGATCTCCGACTCCGACTTCACGGTGTCGGGGAACACGCTTCGCCAGGCCTTCAAGACCGGCTCGTTGTCATCCATCGAGTAGAGGTCGACGTTGCCGTCGAACGCGTCGACGGTGGCCTTCACCGAGTTCCGGATGTAGTTGACCTGGTTGTCCTGCTGGCGCGGAACGCCGCTCAACGAATCCTCGGTGGCGTTGCCGAACGAGGTCCGCTGGGCGTAGGGGTAGTTGTCGAGCGTGGTGTAGCCGTCGACGATCCACTTGATGCGCCCGTCGATCACCGCGGGGTACGGATCGCCGTCGACCGTCAGCCACGGAGCGACCTTCTCGACCCTTTCCCTCGGGTCGCGGTTGTACATGATCTTCGAGCCTTCGCTGATCGCATCGGAGAACAGGATGTTGCGTTCTCCGTACTGCGCGGCGAAAACCAGCCGGTTGAACCAGTTGTCGATCGGCACGCCACCGGTGCCCTGGTAGAGGTAGCTGCGGTCGGTGGCCGTGTCGTACTCGCCGGGAGCCTGCCCCGGCTGTCCGCCGACGATGGCGTAGTCGGTGGCCAGCTCGCCGTAGTAGACGCGCGGCTCGTCGACCTGGATTCCCGATCCGTTGGGGTTCTGGGTGTCACTGGTGCGCGCCAACGGGTATCCGCCGTCGCTGTTGGCACCCTCGATCGCCCTGTCGATCGTGTTGGCTGGGGCTGCGACGAAACCGTTTCCGTGCGTGTACACCAGGTGCCGGTTGATCCAGGTCTGCTGGTTTTCTCTCAGCCCGTTGGTGTTGATCTCCTTCGCGGCGACGATGTAGGACTGCAACTCACCGTCGACCTCGTAGCGATCGATGTCCAGCTTCTCTGGGAATCCGTAGAAGTTCTCCCTGCCGACGCGCTGAGTGAAGGTCGGGCTCAGCACGTTCGGGTCGAGCAGCCGGATGTTCGGGATGGTGCCCTCGTCGGCGCGGATTTCCTGTCCCGTCGCCTCGGATCTGCCGCTGTAATTCTCGTACTCGACATTGTCGAGACCGTATGCAAAGCGCGTCGCGTCCATATTTCGCTGGATCGACGTGGCTTCCTTCTCGTTGGCGTTGGGCCGCACGGAGAACTGCTCAAGAACGGCGGGCCAGGCGACGCCGA
This sequence comes from Prauserella marina, assembly GCF_002240355.1. GTDB lineage: Bacteria > Actinomycetota > Actinomycetes > Mycobacteriales > Pseudonocardiaceae > Prauserella_A > Prauserella_A marina. The sequence continues at coordinate 1,065,555 of NZ_CP016353.1, read as the reverse complement.
TGATGACACCGGAGAGGATCAACAGGACGAGCGCGATGGCGGGCAACTGGATGTTGCGCATGAAAGCGCCGACGAAGAACGCGATCGCGCAGAACACGGAAATGCACAGCAGAATCAGCTTCGCGGGCAGTACCGCGTTCAGGTCCGTGTAGGTCGCGCCGGTGAACAGGTCGTTGCGGCTGGAAAGCAGCAGGTTGTACCGGTCCATGAAGTATTCGGCGGCCTTGAAGAGGACGAAAACGCCGATGAGGATGGAGAGGTGAACCCTGGCGGGGCCCGAGATCGCGCCGCCCCTGCCGGCGAGCCGCACCCCGCCGAAGAGGTAGTGCGCGAGCAGGCCGCCGACGAACGCGACCACGATGGCGACGAAGAGCCAGCCGAGCAGCCAGCCGAAGAACGGGAGCTGGAATACGTAGAAGCCGATGTCGTGGCCGAACTGCGGATCGGTCCGGCCGAAGCTCTCGCTGTTCATGAACATCTGGACGACCTGCCAGTTGCCCTGACCGGAGAAGCCCGCGATCAGTCCGGCGATGACAGGAATGCCGATGCCGAACAGTTTCGGGCGCGCCGCGACGACCGTGCGGTACCGCGCGAGCGGATCGTCCGCACCGGAAACCGGCACGAACACCGGCCGGGTCCGGTAGGCGATCAGCAGGCTCACCGCGAGCAGGCCGCCTACCAGCAGGCCGGTCGCCACGAAAAGCACGATTCTGGTGAACAAGATCGTGGTGAAGACACCGCGGGCGCCGACTTCGCCGAACCACAGCCAGTCGACGTAGGTATCAAGGAATCTCGCGCCCAGCAGCAGCATCAGGATTATCGCGGCCGCGATGATCAGCAGGATGCGGGCTCGCCGGGACAGCTTCGGCAGGCTGACTGGGGGCCGGGTGGCCACTACGCACACTCCCGTAATCGATACTGACGTAATCGGGGCGCCAGCGTGGCGAGCGTCCCATGATTACCTAACTGTACGGACACGTCCCCGAGTTCCCGAAACCCCCCAAACCGGGCGGCCCGGTAGGGGACGTCGGAACCTGACACGATGGGCGCCATGACGGAGAGCGAAAAGACTGCGGGGCCAGCGGATGTGTCCGCCCTCGCACGCGAAGTCGAGGAGTTCGTCGCCGCGGCGGGCTGGGACCAGCGCCCCCAGTTGTTCGCGCTCGTCTCGACAGCGGAGTTGCTGCGGCAGCAGCCGGAACTGGCCGGGCAACTCGACGCGGACAGCGCGTTGACGCCGGTCGCCCAGGACGAACTTCCCGAAGACGACCTCGCCGACGCGCTGGCCCGGATCGCCTGGCCGGACGTCGTGCGGGGCTGCGCGCTGGCGCAGGAGATCATCGTGTTGCCGCCCGACGCGGAGGCGGAATTGCCTGCGGTCGACGAGGCGGGCGGAGCGGGCGACATCGAACGCCTCAGGAAGGCGGCTGCCGACCATCCGCGGCGGACCGAGGCCAGGCTTGTCGCCGCGGTGCTGCGTGACGGCTCCGCGTCGTGCGTCATGAGGCTGCGCGGAGTCGACGAAGCCGGCGAGGAAACCGACGAGATCATCGCGCACCCGGAACTCGCGCCGAATCTCGTCGATGCACTGCGCGCGACCCTGCTCCCGTGACCAAACCCGCCACCCTGGCCACTCCCCGGCCACCCCGGAAATAAGCAAGGGAGCTTTGCTGCCGTTTCGCGGCAGCAAAGCTCCCTTGCTCGTTTGACGGTGGCCCGGGTCAGCATGAGGGCGTCGGCCGTCCCTGTCGAAGGTCCTCCAGCGCGGTCACCGCCCCGTCGAGGTTGGAAACCTTGATCAGCTTGAGTCCCTCGGGAGCGGCCGATGCGGCTTCCGCGCAGTTCGCTCGCGGCACGAGGAACACCGTGGCTCCGGCTTCTCTCGCCGCGACCACCTTGAACGAGATCCCGCCGATCGCGCCGACCTCGCCTTTCTCCGTGATCTCGCCGGTCCCCGCCACGTGCTCGCCCGCGACGAGATCCTCAGGGGTGAGCCGGTCGATGATGGCCAGCGCGAACATCAAACCGGCGGAAGGGCCACCGACATCCTCCAGCGAGATGTTGACGTCGAACGGAACATCCGCGCGATCGATCGGCTGCATGCCGACGAAACCCTGTTCTTGCCCCTCGTCCGGATGTTTGCCCAGTGTGATCGTCTCGGTGCGCTGCGGTTGCCCCTCGTGCTCGAAGGTGAGCGACACCGTCTCGCCCGGCCGCGTACCGGCAAGCGCCGAGCGAACGTCGTCCTCATTCGTGATGCGCTCGCCGTTGACGACGACCAATTGATCGCCCGGCTCAAGAACCCGGTCGGCGGGACTGCCCGACACGACCTCCTGCACGATCACCTTGACCGGATAGCCGAGCCTGCGCAGCGCGGCGACCTCCGCGTTGCTCTGCGAATCCTGGAACTGCTTGACGTTCTCCTTGCGGACCTGCTCGTCGGTCTCGCCTGGCCGGAAGTACTCCTCACGCGGCGCGACCGCATACCTGCCGCTGACCCACAGGCCGATCGCCCCGAACAAGGTGACGTTGTCGTTGAGCGAGACGGTGGTCATCCGCAGTTCGCCGTCGGTCTGATAGGTGCGCTGGCCGTCGATCGAGACGACGTCCTCGCCGTTGACAGCGCCGAGCGTGTCGTACGTGGGGCCAGGACCAAGCGCGACGTACGGCACCCGAACCAAAGCTCCTACCAGCACGAACGCGACAATCAAGACACTGCTGCACACGAGCGTCCAGCCCCGCCTGCTGAGCTTTGTCCTTGATCGGCGCGGCTGTTCACCGCCACCGGCCGGCGTCGCCGCCGCCTCGGCCGCGTCGCTCGCCGTCGTGGCTGCTGACGTCGGTGCGTTGTCGCGGGGCTCGCTCACAGGCCATAGCGTACGGTGACGGTTGTCAGGCCATGGTGCAGGTCTCCCCGCGACGCGGCGACCGCCTTCTGACCACGGACCGCGACGGCGGGCTTGCCTCCGGGCAGCCACGGCCCTGGCCTTCCGCGTACGGTGGTGATATGAGCAACCCACCGTTCGGGTTCGGTCTTCCCGACCCTGATAAGCGTCGTGAAAACGAGCCGTCGAACTCCGGCGGCGAACAGCCTGGCTCAGGCGCCGACGCGTTCCAGCAGTTGGGGCAGATGCTCAGCCAGCTCGGCCAGATGTTGAGCCAGGCAGGCACGTCGTCGGGTCCGGTCAACTACGACCTGGCGAAGCAGATCGCGATGCAACGCCTCAACGACAAGGGCGGCGACAAGATCGGCTTCGGCCCCGAGGACAAGTCGGGCGACAGCGCGGTACGCGACGCGGCCCATCTCGCCGAACTGTGGCTGGACGAGGCGACCATCCTGCCCGCGGGCGCATCCACCACCGCGGCGTGGTCCGCTCGCGACTGGGTGGACAAGACCCTGCCCACCTGGCAGCGCCTCTGTGACCCGGTCGCAAAACAGGTGTCGAGCGCGTGGATGCAGGCGCTTCCGGAGGAGGCGAAGCAGGCTGCAGGGCCGCTGCTTTCCATGGTCGGCCAGATGGGCGGCATGGCCTTCGGTTCCCAGCTCGGAAACGCACTGGCCGAGCTCGCCTCGGAAGTCCTCACCTCCACCGACGTCGGGCTCCCCCTCGGTCCTGCTGCCACTTCGGCTCTGCTTCCGGCGAACATCGAGAAATTCACCGAGGGTCTTGAACGGCCGAGCAGCGAAGTCGTCGTATTTCTCGCCGCGCGCGAAGCGGCCCACCAGCGACTTTTCGCCCACATTTCATGGCTGCGGCAGCGGCTGCTCGCCACGGTCGAGGAGTTCGCCAACGGCATCACGGTCGACACCTCGGCGCTGGAGCAACTGGCCGGCCAGGTCGACCCGAGCAACCCTGCCAGCATCGAACAGGCCATGTCTTCGGGACTGCTGGAGCCGCAGACCACCCCGGAACAGCAGGCCGCGCTCGGCAGGCTGGAGACCCTGCTCGCACTGGTCGAAGGCTGGGTCGATGTCGTCGTGGCCGAGGCCGTCGGGGATCGCCTCCCCGGCGCCGACGCGCTGAGGGAAACGCTGCGCAGGCGCAGGGCGACCGGCGGCCCGGCCGAGCAGACCTTCGCGACCCTCGTCGGTCTCGAACTGCGGCCCAGGCGCATGAGGGCGTCGTCGGCACTGTGGAAGCTGGTCGGCGATCAGCACGGCATGGACAAGCGTGACCAGCTGTGGTCACACCCTGACCTGATGCCCACCGCCGACGACCTCGACGATCCGCTGGAGTTCTCGGAACGCCTCGGCGGCAACGGAGCGGGAGGCGACGACCTCGACCCGATCGCCGAACTCGAACGCACCCAGCGCGCTGAGGAGCGGGCCAAGTCCGAAGAGCAGGCCAAAGACGACTCCACCGACCCGGGCGACCCTGACGAGGGCAAGGGCAAGGCGGACTGACCGTCAGTCCGCTCCTTCCACCCCCGTCATCGCCAGCCCCTCCGCGGCGGACAGGCCCTCCAGATAACCGATGGCACGCTCCGTTTTCGGGTAGCGCCGCACGAGCGCCCAGAACCGGGCGTTGTGCTGCGCTACCCGCAAATGCGCGAGTTCGTGCACGAGGACGTAGTCGAGTACCCACGAGGGCACCGTCTGCAGACGCTCGCTGACGCGGATCGTGCGATCGACCGGAGTACACGACGCCCACCGGGTTCGCATGGGCGGAACCCAGCGCACACTGGCCGGCTTCGCGGTGCCGTCGAGGTACCGCCCCGACAACTCCGCACAGCGCATCAGCAGGGCTTCGTCGGAGGCCCTCGCGGGCGAGGCCCTCTTGTTTTCCGTCCGCTGCAGCTTGCGCTGCATCTCGGCGACCCAGTGCTCTTCCTCCGCCCTGCTCATCTTCGCCGGGATGAGCACGACAAGAGTGTCACCGTCTCGGTAGGCGGTGACAGTACGGCGGCGGCGCGCGCTCCGCCGCACCTCGATCTTCTGTTCGGGGACGGGAGACTGGCGCGTGTTCTTGTCCCGATTCCTCAATGAGGGAACCCGTGCTTCGGCCACCCAACCACCGTAAGGGCAGGGACCGACATCTCGGATGGCTGCAACGTCACATCAATATGGTTGTCCACAGAAAGGTTCGCTTGTGGACAAGTCTTTGCATTCTGGGTGCACGCTGAGCAAATAATTGTCACCCTTAGCAACATGACTGATTCGCTACGCGACGTGATCATTCCACGACGGCCACGGATTCTCCCCGGCCTCGACGTTCTCGAACGGCAGGCCGACGAACTCCAGTTCGGTCTCGATCCTCGGCATGCCGTCAGAGCGCCGGGCTTACCGCCGATCCTCATGGACATCCTGCGCAACCTCGACGGCACCCGGAGCACCAAATCGCTACTTACGCTCGCCAAGAGCGAACACGCGGAACGTCTCAGGGAATTGCTCACCGGCCTTACCCGGCGCGGTTTGATCGAGGAAGCGGAGCCGTCCTCACAGTCGCACTCCCGCAACGACGAACCCGATCTGTGGTCCTTGGCTGTGGGCAGGAAACGGCGCGACACCGTGGCCCAGCGAGCTCACTGCGCCGTGGTCGTGCATGGCGGCGGCAGGCTGGCCGCGGCCGTCACCACACAGCTCGCCACGGCGGGCGTCGGGCACATCGACGCCGAGGCGAGAGGTCATGTCACGCCCGACGACCTCGGTTCCGGCTTCACCGACCGGCACGTCGGCATGTCGCGCAGGCAGGCGATCGCCGACACCGCGCGCAGAGCGAACCCCCGCGTCAGAACGGGGCGGCTGAGAAAGAACCAGCTTCCCGACCTCGTCGTACTGACCGACGCCGTGGTACCCGCTCCCGAGGTCGTCAGCGAACTCATGTCGGATGGCATCCCGCACCTCGTCGTCAAGGTGCGGGACGGTATCGGCATCGTCGGCCCGCTGGTACTGCCCGGCCGAAGTAGTTGCCTGCGTTGCGCCGACCTGCACCGCACATCGCTGGACGCCTGCTGGCCGAGAGTCGCCGGGCAACTCGCCGGCCGCTACCAGCGGGCCGATCTGAGCGACGTGTACGCGGCGGCCGCACTCGCCGCCGGGCAAGCACTGCGCATCCTGTTCCCCGAAGACGACCCTCCGCCAAGCTGGAACGGCACCCTGGAGATCAACTGCCACGCGGGCACGATGATGCGCAGAGACTGGATCCCTCACCCGCACTGCGGCTGCGGCGCGCGCTGAACTACGACGACCTACGTAACAGTCCTCTACGCTCACAATCGGCTGCGGAAGAAGTGATCGACAAGGCAGAATCGCCGTGTGACCGACTTCCGCGACTCCACCGACGACCGGGCTGACGCCGTAATGCCACGCCGGACCGCCGCGCGGACAGCCAAGCTGGCCAGTCTTCCGCTCGGCATGGCCGGCCGTGCCGTCGGCGGCTGGGGCCGCCGGTTGACCGGGCACAGCGCGGAGGAAGTCAACGCCGCGCTGTCGGCCAAAGCCGCGGAACAGCTCTTCGAAGTCCTGGGCACGCTCAAAGGCGGGGCCATGAAATTCGGCCAGGCTTTGAGCGTCTTCGAGGCAGCTGTACCGGACGAGCTGGCCGCTCCCTATCGCGAGGCGCTCACCAAGCTACAGGCCGCGGCGCCACCCATGGCCACCCGGCAGACACACCGGGTGCTTGCCGAACAGCTCGGCAAGACGTGGCACCGGCGGTTCGCCGAGTTTGACGACACCCCCGCGGCTTCGGCCAGCATCGGCCAGGTCCACCGCGCCGTGTGGCACGACGGCCGGGAAGTCGCGGTCAAGGTCCAGTACCCCGGCGCCGATGAGGCACTTCGCAGCGACCTGCGGCAACTCCAGCGCTTCAGCAGGCTGTTCCAAGCACTGGCTCCTGGCGCTGAGGTCAAGCCGTTGCTGGCCGAACTCGCGACCAGGATGGACGAGGAACTCGACTACCGCACGGAGGCGAACAACCAGCGCGCCTTCGTCAAGGCATTCGACGGCGACGACGACGTGCTGATTCCCAAGGTCGTGGCAAGCGCACCCAAAGTCGTTGTGACGGAATGGGTTTCCGGCACTCCCCTCTCCCTGATCATCGCCGATGGCACCACGGAGCAACGCAACGAGGCAGGCCGGCTTCTGGCCGAGTTCCACTACTCCTCGCCCACGCGTGCACATCTACTTCATGCCGACCCTCATCCCGGTAACTTCATGATCCTCGACGACGGGCGTATCTGCGTCATCGACTTCGGAGCCACCGCACATCTGCCCGATGGCGCGCCACCCACGCTGGGCGTGATCATGCGGCTGGCTCTCGAAGGCCGGTCGACTGAGCTGCTCGACGTCTTGCGCACCGAAGGTTTCGTCCGCCCCGGAACCGAGATAGATGCCGAGGACGTCTACGCATACCTCCTTCCACTGGTCTCACCGCTCACCGAGGAACGGTTTCACTTCACTCGCCGCTGGGCCCAGAAACAGGCCCTGCGCATGGGCGATATTCGCGGCCAGGACTTCCGTACCGGACGATCGCTCAACCTGCCGCCGCACTGGTTGCAGATCCACCGGGTTACTGCTGGGGCCATCGGCATTCTGTGCCAGCTTGATGCCGAATTGGCTCTGCGCTCCATTGTTGCGCATTGGCAACCGGGATTCGCGCCCTGAGGCCGAGTTATCCACAGTTTTGGCTCGATTGCCGCAAAGTCACCACTCGCTGCACTGATTTATCCACATTTCGCGTACCTACTCCCGCTCCGCGAAGATTTCGGTCACGCTCGAATTCGTGACGACAACACATCTGGTGCCGCGGACCATCCCGACGGCCATCGACAACATCATCTCGGTAACCGAGCTTCGCGCCGGCGGCCTTTCCGAACGTGCGATCACGGCGCGATGCCGCCCCGAAGGACCGTGGCGACGGCTTCTGCCTGGAATCGTTCTCACTGCTCCCGGCGAACCGACGCGGCGGCAGATGGAACGCGCTGCCACCGCGTATCTTCGTGGAGACGGTGTCATCTCGGGCGTCGACGCCCTGGTGGCGCATGGTCTCGACCTGCCACGACCGCCGACCGTTCACGTACTGGTTCCGGCAAGGAGACGAGTCCTGCCACCGGAGTTCCTGCTGCTGGAACGAACATCACGACCACCAGATCCGGTCTGGATCGACGGACTTCCTTACGCGCCACCAGAACGAGCCGCGCTCGATGCCGCTCGCCGCGAACACGATCCTGATCTGCTGCGCGACTTGTTGACGTTGCCCGTGTACTACGGGTTGTGCACCCTGGATCAACTCGGGGACGAATTGGACGCAGGCAACCAGCGTGGTTCGTCCGCGGTACGTGCCGAGCTACGCAACATCGGAGAGCAGGCGGATACCGGTGTACATGGCATGGCCAGGCAGACACTGACGGAAGCTCCGCTGCCGCCGCCCCGGTGGAACATCACGGTGTGCGACCGGCTGGGCAAGCCGATCGGCCAGGTCGACGCGTGGTGGGACGAGGTGGGCATGGGGTGGCAACTGAGCCCCGCAGACGAGAAGCCAGACACTCGGTTGGCGTTGACGGCGGCCGGGGTCATCGTCGTGCGCACGTCGGCGCACCGGCTTCGTACCGAGCGGCGTACGGTCATCCTCGAGCTGACCAGTGCGTTCAGCAGGGCCACGATCCGGCCACGTCCACATGTGCGGTGCGAGATCGCCGAGACGGCGGCATGACTAGCGCCAGTGTTCGCGAGCGAGTTTGCCTTCGATGTCACGGATGTGAGTTCGCGCGCAAGCTGGACACAGCCAACGAGCCTGTCCTTGCGCTTGCTCGCGTACCCACGACATCGAAGCCACGGTGTCTTGAATGTCCCGCCGTGTCGCGCACTCGGAGCAGGCGACGGCAGAACCGTCGTTCACGCTCGCCGCCCTAGAAACACCGTTCTGGCCATCAGCACGTACAGGTCGTCGCGGGCTCCGAGGAACTCGGGCGCCTGGGGATCGAGCACCCGCCGCAATGTGTCTCGATCCGGCTCGCTGATGTGGTCGGCGGCCATCTCGGCCAGCCACTCGATCCGTTCCAGCACGTACTCACGAACCGTAGGGTTCGTGGGAGCAGGCCAGTCGAGGAGGTAACTGAACGCATTGACATCGCGGAGTTCGGCCCGCCGCAAAGCCGTCGTCCATCCATACGGCATGGACACCACCTCGGGCATCGTGGCACGAAGTTGTTCGAACCACCGGTCGCGGACGGCGTTGAGACGAAGCTCCAGTCCAGGTTCACCGACACCGAGATCCCAAGGCAGGCAACGAGGGTCGAGGCCGCCTTCGGCCACCGCGAGCACGCCACCTGAGCGAAGACCCGCTGCCAGCCGGTCGATCGCTCCCTGTTGGTCCGGTAGGTGATGGATCACCGCGGAGGCCCAGATCAGGTCGGCCGACGGAGCCAGCGCACGCAACTCCTCGGCTCCCACGTCCACCGTAATGGTCTGTACCCGCACGGTGGGTCCACCCGCGACAGCTGCGGCCTCGTGCGCCGCCACCAGGAGTTCGTCGACCGCGTCGACAAGGACGAGGACGCCACCGCCTCGTTGTTGAAGCTCAGCCGCGATGGCGGCGCTCATGCCCCCGGAACCAGAACCGACGTCGACGACTGTCGGCTGCTCGGGCAAGTCCGAGGTAAGACGGCTCGCCACCGATGCGAGAACATCTCGCTCAAGCAAGTCGAGCCTGCGCATAGCTTTCAGCCGAGCGCCCCAGTCGATGTCGTCGTGTGTATGCGCGGACACGAGAACATTCAACACCATCAGGGCGGACATCCGCGGGTGGGAAGCGACCTCCCCGGCGCTTCCCACCCGTGGCGCGGTCTATCGGCGGTAACGTCGAGAACGTCTCGCCGCCCACCTGGACACCCGGTCCCAGCGACGTGCGGCTCTGGCGAACCGTACTGTCTGCTGTTCCTCGACTATCTGGTGGAACTCACGTATTCGGGCTCTCGCCAGCTCTTCATGAAGCAACATTCGGGTCATCTCCTTGGTCATGTTCGGCGCGAAACTCGGCCGGCAGGGCGCTGTGTGCTCGTCGGCGCCCATGGGGATCTCATGAAATTCGGTGCTGGTCATGCCGCACTCCGTTGCGTTGCCTGGGATTGTTCGACGACGGGGTTCTTCCTGGGCCGTCCCCGCGGCCGCTTCCGTGCCACGATGACTCCCCTTTCGAAGATCTCGCCGCCCCATACTCCCCAGGGCTCACGTCGGGCCTGTGCTCCCGCGAGGCAAGCCGCTCGGACCGGACAGTCGCCGCAGAGCAGCTTTGCCCTTTCGAGCTCCGCGGGAGTGTCCGCGAACCACAGGTCCGCGTCACCCGATTGGCAGGGCAGGGTGAAGGCCGGAGACGACACGGCGGCGTCGAGTAGTTCAGCGACGCCTGTGCTTCCGGCCAACTCCTCGGTTAGCGCCTCCTCTGACGCGAAGGCGGTTGCCGATGGCATTTCCCGTTCTCCTTTGTGTTGTAAGGGTTTCTTCGGAACTAAAACGTGCCCGAAACAGCAAGAAGGCCGCGGATCCGATGTACGGTTCCGCGGCCTTCGTGAGCCTTTACCCTTGACGGGGCTGTCATGGGCATCTCTCACTTGGGCACAACGGAACCCAGTACTGCTTCAGGGTCGGCAGGGCGAAGATCGGGCCGAACACACGGTTCTCGGCCCTTTCAGCAACACCGGCGGCCTTATCGGCCGCGATGACATCCACGCCACGGGCGTGGGCCTCAGCCTTGACGTAACCGGCGTGCGGCATGCCGAAGCGCCGACGCGCGATCATGACCGTCCCAGCGGTCGCGGACAGCGAGGTGCCAGCGTTGCCGATCTGCTTGGTGATCTCCATGCTTGACACCTCCTCACTCCGTCCGTGGGTCCGCCGCAGCCGCGGCGACCTCAACAAGTTTTCCACCCAGGATTGCAGGCTATTCTCCTGCCCCCTGGCGGGGCAACTGATTTTCCCGAAGTTTCCCCCTAGCGGGGAAAGAACCGAGCTGACCTGCGACTATCCCTACTGAGACACACTGGGCGACTACTCAGCGTCGCTGGCTTTGACCACGGCAAGGATCTCCGCTCCGAACCGGTCGAGTTTGGTCGCGCCGATGCCCGATATCGAGACGAGCGCGCTGTCGTCAGTGGGCCGCTGCTCGGCGATCGCGACGAGCGTGGCGTCGGTGAATACGACGAACGCGGGGACCTTGAGTTCGCGCGCCCGCTCGACCCGCCACTCCTTGAGCCGCGTCAGCAAGTCCTCATCCACGTCGGCTGGGCACTTCCCGCACCGGCCGAGCTTGATGTCCATCGTCGCGATGAGCGCGCAGCCACACACTCTGCATCGCACTTTGGGCCCGGTCGAGGTGGCCTTGGCGCGAGCGACGCGCGCGGCGGGGTGTCCCTCGGGGACGAGGCCGTACAGGAACCGGCTTCGCCTGCGATTGCGCCTGCCGCCGGGATTCCGGGAGAGCGCCCAGCTCAACGAGAGGTACTCCCGCGCGCGGGTGACGCCGACATAGAAGAGCCGTCGTTCCTCCTCGATGGCCTCGTCGTCACCGTCGGCGTGCAGGATCGGCATGGTTCCCTCGGCGAGCCCGACGAGGAACACCGCGTCCCATTCGAGGCCCTTCGCCGCGTGCAACGACGCCAGGGTGACTCCCTCGACCGTGGGCGGATGCTGGGCGGCCGCCCGCTGGTCGAGCTCGGACACGTACTTGGCCAGAGTCGCACCCTCCACGGCCGTCGCGAGTTCTTCGGCGAGCTCGACGAGGGCAAGCAGCGCATCCCAGCGTTCCTTCGCGGCGCCACCTGGCGGAGGCTGTTCGGTCAAGCCGACCGTTGCCAGCACCTTCCGTACAAGGATCACCAGGTCGCCTCCCGGATCCCCCGCGGCCGCGGTACGCAACGCCGCGACGGCTTGCCTTACTTCTCTGCGGGCGAAGAATCGCTCACCGCCCTTCACCAAGTAGGGAATCTCGGCCTCGGACAGGGCTTGTTCGTAAACCTCGGACTGCGCGTTGATCCGGTAGAGCACGGCGATCTCACTCGCGGCGACCCCGGTGTCGAGCAGTTCCCTGATCCGGCCCGCGGCCGCGTTGGCCTCGGCGACCTCGTCGTCGTATTCGGCGAAGCGAGGTGGTGGCCCGTCCGCGCGCTGCCCGATGAGGCTGAGCCTTGAGCCCGCGGGCCTGCCTCTCGCCGCGCCGATGACCTTGTTGGCCAGTTCGACGACCTGTGGGGTTGACCGGTAGTCCCGCTCAAGGCGTACCACGGTGGCGTGGGGGAAGCGGCGCGTGAAATCCAGCAGCGGACGCGGTGACGCGCCACCGAAGGAGTAGATCGTCTGGTTGGCGTCGCCGACGACGGTCAGGTCGTCCCTGCCACCGAGCCACGCGTCGAGGAGCCGCTGCTGGGACGGTGTGACGTCCTGGTACTCGTCGACGACGAAGCAGCGGTACCGGTCGCGGAATTCCTCGGCGACTCCCCTGTGCTCCTCAAGTGCGGCGGTGGTGTGCAGAAGGAGGTCGTCGAAGTCGAGGAGCTGGGCTTCGTTCTTGATCCGCTCGTATCCGCGATAGAGCTCGGCGAGCCGCTCGGCGGACTCGGGGATGTCCCTGCTGAGGCGCGCCACCGTTGCCGGGTAGTCGTCGGGGCTGATGAGGGACGCCTTCGCCCATTCGATCTCACTGGCGAGATCGCGGAGCACTTCGAACTCGGTCGGCAGACCGAGCCGGTGAGCGGCTTGGCCGACCAGGCGGAGCTTGTTCCCTTCGATGAGGTCCCATTGCCGGTCGCCGACGACCCGTGGCCAGAAGTACCGGAGTTGTCGCAGCGCCGCGGCGTGAAAGGTGCGGGCCTGTGCGGCGTCGACGCCGAGTGGCCGCAGCCGGGATCGCAGTTCACCAGCCGCCCGCGCGGTGAAGGTGACCGCGAGAACCTGGCCTGCCGCGACGTGGCCGGTGTTGACCAGGTAAGCGATGCGATGAGTGATGGTTCTCGTCTTGCCGGTGCCCGCGCCAGCGAGCACGCATACGGGCCCCCGAGGTGCGCAGGCGGCGGCGCGTTGTTCCGGATCGAGACCTTCGAGGAGGTCTGCACGACGGTTTGACGCAAGCACACTTCCCACTGCCGCATCCTCGCAGAGGGGGCCGACGGAGCCACGCTCGCCTGGCCGCCCGTATCCTGGTTAATTATGGCGGAGAAGCTGGACAAAGAGGCTGCCAAGCAGGCCAAGAAAGAAAAGCGCGCGGCTGGCAAGGCGAAGCGTGGGCAGATCTTTCAGGCGTTCAAGATGCAGCGCAAGGAAGACAAGGCGCTGATCCCGTGGATGCTGGGGTCGTTCCTGGTCGTCGGTGGTGCGGTGTTCGCACTCGGCTGGCTGATCAACATTCCGTGGTTGTTGTTGCCGATCGGCATCATGCTCGGCCTGCTCGCCGCCGTGATCATCTTCGGACGGCGAGTGCAGAAGACGGTGTTCAGCAAAGCCGACGGTCAGCCGGGAGCCGCGGCGTGGGCGCTGGACAACCTTCGTGGCCGCTGGAGGGTGACGCAGACAGTCGCCGCGACCACTCAACTGGATGCAGTGCACCGGGTTCTCGGCGGGCCCGGTGTCATTCTCGTCGCCGAAGGCGCTCCGCATCGCGTGAAGAACCTGCTGGCCCAGGAGAAGAAGCGAATCTCGCGGCTCATCGGCGAGACCCCGATCTACGACCTCACCGTGGGTAATGACGAGGGTCAGGTTCCGTTGCGGAAGCTACAGAACTACATGATGAAGCTGCCGCGAAACCTCAAGCCCAAGCAGGTCGACGCGCTGGAAGCCAAGCTCTCGGCCCTGGGCACCCGCGGCGCGGCCATGCCGAAGGGCCCCATGCCCCAAGGCGCCAAGATGCGCAACGTCCAGCGCACGATCCGTCGCCGCTGACTCACCTCCCGCCTCCAACCGTGAGCAAGGGAGCTTTGCTGCCGTCCGCCGGCAGCAAAGCTCCCTTGCTCACTGCGATGGCCCGAAAACTGTCGGTGGTCGCTCGCATGATGTGCGGGTGACTCGAAGACCCTTGCTCGACCATGCCAACCTGCGCGAACGATTCCCCGGGGGCGTCGCGCCACGGGCGACGCTCGTCGCGCTCGGCATGTCGCACGCCGCCATTTCCCGCCTCTGCCGCCCCGGCGGCCCATGGCGCCGCCCCATTCCCGGGGTTGTCGTTCTCGCCAACAACGCTCCCACTCGCCACCAACGCAACTGGGCCGCACTCACCCACGCGGGGCGGAACGGCATGCTCACCGGTGTCGCGGCCGCTCGCCTCCACGGCATCGTTCGCCTCCCACCCGATACCCGGGTGCACGTTCTCATCCCCCACGAACGCCGAGTAGCCAGCCGCGGGTTCGCGACGATCGAGCGCACAATCCACCTCCCCGACCCGGTGGCCATCAACGGTGTGCCCGTGGCGCCGCTGGCCCGGGCGCTGGTCGACGCGGCGAGGCGCATGGACAGTCTCCGCGCCATCCGGGAGATGATCGCCGACGCGGTCCAACGTCGTCTGTGCACTCCTGCCGAACTGCGGCGTGAACTCGACCAGGGCTCCACGATCGGGTCGGCACTTCCGAAGATCGTGATCAGCGAAATGGAGCGTGGCGTTCGCGCGGCCGCCGACTCGTGGGCGGCGCGTGCGGTCAAGCGTGGTGGTCTGCCCGCTCCTGAATGGAACGCGGAGGTCCGCGATGACACCGGCGCGGTCCTCGGGACCGCCCAGGCGTTCTGGCCGAACGTCGGACTGGCTTGGGAAGTCGATTCGCCCGATTTCCATCTCACCAGCGCCGGCTACCAGGCGACGACCAGCAGGCTCGCACGGTTCACCTCAGCCGGCATCGTCGTAGTCCAGACCCGCCCGGCTCGGCTTCTCCGGAATCCGGACGCGGTCCTCGGCGACCTGCGCCAAGCGTTCGACAGGCCTACCAGCCGACCGCCACCCGCGGCGAGGAACGATCCGGACACGTAGCCCAGGTCAGCGCATTTGGACGACGACGGTGTTGGTCAGCCGATCGTGCCAGCCGCGATTGTCAGCATTGCGCACGGCGGCTGGAATGATGAGAAACGTCAGAATTGTGCGCACGACAGCTCGCCATGCGCCCACCAATTTCGCTCCATCGAGCCTCGCGACGCGGAGGCCGAACATAGCCATTCCGGGCGTGAAACCGGCGATCGCCGCGGGAACTATCGTGATAAAGGCCCACACCGCGAGAGACCACAGGTTGTATTCCTGCATACGGGCCAAATTCTCGTAGTCAGGGCGAATGAAAATGGAGGTCAGCAGAGACGCGACAATCAGATCGGCGAGAAGCGCGACGAAGCGTCGCCCACTGCCCGCGACGGCACCGATTCCGTCCTGCGGTAACCCTAAGTGTTCACCTGGCCACCGAGGCGGTTCTTGATCGCCGGCGTATCCACCGGCGGAAAGCGACGAAAGCCACTCACCAGTCCATCTTGCCACTCGTCCAGGGTAGGCGGGCGACGGAATCAAGGCCCGCCCGGCCTCCTAATCCGATATCCGCCAACCCGTTAACATCGGCGAAACATACGGGTGACGGTCGGGCAACACCACGCTTTTAGCGTTAGCCGAAGAGAGTACTGCCGCCGGCAACGAACGTGAAGGAGTCACCGAGGGTGTCCACTACTCCAGACGATGTCCTGCGTCTCATCGCAGACGAGGATGTGCAATTTGTCGACGTGAGGTTCTGTGACCTGCCGGGTGTCATGCAGCACTTCACGGTCCCCGCAAAGGCTTTCGACGCGGACGCCTTCGAGGAAGGTCTTGCATTCGACGGCTCGTCGGTTCGCGGCTTCCAGTCGATTCACGAATCCGACATGCTGCTGCTGCCCGACGCCGCTACGGCTCGCATCGACCCGTTCCGCAAGAGCAAGACGGTGTCGATCAACTTCTTCGTGCACGACCCGTTCACGCGTGAGGCGTACAGCCGCGACCCACGAAACATCGCGCGCAAAGCCGAGCAGTACATCGCCGAGTCCGGCATCGCCGACACGGTGTTCTTCGGCCCCGAAGCCGAGTTCTACACCTTCGACTCGATTCGTTTCGACTCGACCGAGCACGGCTCGTTCCACGAAATCGACTCGGTCGAAGGCTGGTGGAACACCGGACGTGAAGAAGAAGGCGGCAACAAGGGCTACAAGACCAAGTACAAGGGCGGCTACTTCCCTGTTCCGCCGGTCGACCACTTCGCCGATCTGCGCGACGACATCGTGAACACGCTCGCCGCCTCCGGCTTCGAGATCGAGCGTGCTCACCACGAAGTCGGCACGGCCGGCCAGGCAGAGATCAACTACAAGTTCAACACGCTGCTGCACGCCGCCGACGACCTGCAGTTGTTCAAGTACATCGTGAAAAACGTGTCCTTCGCGGCCGGCAAGACGTCCACTTTCATGCCCAAGCCGCTGTTCGGCGACAACGGCTCCGGTATGCACTGCCACCAGTCGTTGTGGAAGGACGGCGTGCCGCTGTTCTACGACGAGTCGGGTTACGCGGGGCTTTCCGACACCGCCCGCCACTACATCGGCGGCATTCTTGCCCACGCCCCGAGCCTGCTGGCATTCACCAACCCGACGGTAAACTCCTATCACCGGCTCGTACCCGGCTTCGAGGCTCCAGTCAGCCTGGTCTATTCGCAGCGCAACCGCTCCGCCTGCGTGCGTATCCCGATCACAGGCAGCAACGCGAAGGCAAAGCGGATCGAGTTCAGGTGCCCCGACTCGTCGGGCAACCCGTACTTGGCGTTCGCCGCGATGATGATGGCCGGTATCGACGGAATCAAGAACAAGATCGAGCCGGCCGAGCCCATCGACAAGGACCTCTACGAGCTTCCTCCCGAGGAGGCGAAGAACGTCAAACTGGTCCCCGGCGATCTGGGATCCGTGCTCGACACTCTTGAAGCCGACCACGACTACCTGCTCGAAGGGGGCGTCTTCACCCCCGATGTGATCGAGACGTGGATCAGTTACAAGCGGGAGCACGAGATCGACCCGCTGCGGTTGCGTCCGCACCCCTACGAGTTCGCGCTTTACTACGACGTGTAACCCGAACCGTCGGTCAGGCGACGCCGGTGACGAGGAGCGGAAACGCCCTCGCCACCGGCGTTTCTTTTCGTGAGCATGCTGTCGGCGGACGACGTCCTCACGCGCCGGACAGAAGGTCGACGTCGACCCCCGCTTCCTCAAGCCGGGTACGTGGCTCCGCCACGAGTTTGCGGCGTTCCAGATCCATCAGGCCGAGAGTGGCCGTGATTTCGGCTGACAGCGTGCCGTCCAGCTTGTAGATGTTGGAGTCCATCCGAAAGGTCTTGCCGTCACCGAATTTGACCTCGCAGGTCACGTCGACAGCGTCGCCCGCGCGCAGTTCCCGGCGAAAGCTGATGTGCGATTCCAGCATGACGGACGCCAACCGAGCCGCCTGCAACCCGCCCTTCAGGGCTCCCGCACGCTCCATGAGCTCGACCCGGGCGACCTCGGCATAGCCGTGGTAGACGGTGTGGTTCAGGTGTCCAAGGCTGTCCAACTCGTAGTGCCGCACCTTGAGCTGGACGCGAAACGATTCATGCTCAGTCACACGACCCACTTTAGGTTCGGCCCACTCCTCCTCCGCGAACGGGAGCAAGGGAGCTTTGCTGCCGTCCGGCGATAGCAAAGCTCCCTTGCTCTCGCCCAGGTAGCGGCGGTCGAGGGTTTATCGGTCACGACTCATAGAAGAGGCGCTCGACGACAGCGTGTGCGCGGCGTGTGGTGCGGCGGTAGGAGTCGAGGAACTCGCCAGGGTCGTCGTCCGCCGAGTAGCCGAAGATGCGGGCGGCGGCCGCCAATTCACGCCCGGAGGTCGGAAGTTGATCGACGGGCTTGCCGCGCACGAGCATCGCGACGTTGCGAGCCCGCGTTGCCAGCAACCACGCTTCCGTCAGGGAGTTGATTTCAGCCTCATCCGCGAGCCGCGCTTCGGCGGTGGCACGCAACGCCGCCAGTGTGGACGGCGTTCGCAACCCGGGAACCTCGTGTGCATGGCGCAGTTGCATGAGTTGCACCGTCCATTCCACGTCCGCAAGCCCGCCCCTGCCGAGTTTGGCGTGGGTCGTCGGATCGGCGCCCCTCGGCAGGCGCTCTGTCTCGACTCGCGCCTTGATTCGCCGCACTTCACGTATCCGGGAAGGGTCGAGGCCGCCTTCGGGGTATCGGAAACGGCCTATGGCCGCGATGAACCGGGCGCCCAGATCGTCGTCCCCTGCCACAAAGCGCGCCCGCAACAACGCTTGCGCTTCCCACACCTCGCCCCAACGCGAGTAGTAGGCGAGATAGGAATCGAAGGTCCGGACAAGCGGCCCGCTGCGCCCCTCAGGCCGCAGATTGGCGTCGACCTCCAGTGCCGGATCCTGTGAGGGGGCGCCGAGTACCTGCCGGACCGTTTCGGCGACAGACGTGGCGAACTTCAACGCCTCACTGTCACTGGCGCCGTTGGCCCGCTCGCACACGAATAGCACGTCGGCATCAGAACCGTAGCCCAGTTCGGCTCCGCCGAGACGTCCCATTCCGATGACGGCGATCCTCGCGGGCTCGCTCCCGATGTCAGCGCTCTTCTGCCGGATCGACGCCGCCAACGCGCTCTGCAACACAGCCGCCCACACCGACGACAGCGCGCCGCACACGGCGGGAACATCCAGCAGGCCGAGCAGATCCGCACACGCGACACGAAGAAGTTCATGCCGTCGCAACGATCTGGCCGCGGTGACGGCGGCTTTGAGCCCCGGCTGCCGCCGCGCCGCCGCCCGCAACGACGTCGCCACTTCTTCCGGTGTCCGCGCGGTGAGCCGCTCGGACTCGCCAAGCATGTGCAGGACCTCGGGTGCCCTGACAAGCAGATCGGGAACGAGCTTCGACGTTCCCAGCAGCATCGCCAACTGTTCGACGACAGCGGCCTCGTCACGGAGAACGCGTAGATACCACGGGGTATCGGCCAACGCTTCCGACACTCGCCGGTAGGCGAGGAGACCGCCGTCGGGGTCAGGTGTATCGGCGAGGAGATCCAGCAGCATGGGCAGTAAAGCCTGCTGAATCGCGGCGCGCCGGGAAACGCCCGAGGTAAGAGACCGGATGTGCTGCAAGGCGCCGTCCGGCGCCGCATAGCCAAGGGCGTGGAGCCGACTCTTCGCCTGGTCGGTAGTGAGCCGGAGGACGGCGGTGGGGACTCTCGCTACCGCTTCCAGCAGCGGTCGGTAGAACAGCTTCTCGTGCAATCGGCGAACACGCTGGACGTGTCTGCGGTACTCCGCGACGAGATGAGCGGCTTCGGATTTTCCGCGTAGTGGGCGCACTCCGCTCGCCCTGGCGAGCCAGCGCAATTGTGCGCTGTCATCGAATTCGGGGAACAGGTGCGTTCGCAGCAGTCCCCGTAGCTGCAACCGGTGTTCGAGAGTGCGAAGGAACTCGTAGGACACCCGAAGTTCGACAGCATCAGCCCGCCCCACGTAGCCGCCCGCTCCGAGCTCCTCCAACGCTTCTATCGTTGAAGCCGATCGAATCGCGGTATCGACGCGGCCGTGCACGAGCTGTAGGAGCTGCACGGCGAACTCCACGTCGCGAAGGCCGCCGCGGCCGAGTTTCAGTTCTCGGTCGGCGATGTCAGCGGGTACGTGGCGCTCGACCCTGCGACGCATCTGCTGGACATCGGTCACGAAGTTCTCTCGCGCGGACGCCGACCAGACCATGGGGGCGACAAGTTCCGTGTACCGGTTGCCGAGTTCGACATCGCCTGCGACTGGTCTCGCCTTGAGCAGAGCTTGAAACTCCCACGTACGAGCCCATTTCTGGTAATAGGCCTCGTGGCCCTCAAGAGTGCGAACAAGTGCGCCCGCTTTGCCCTCCGGGCGTAACGCGGCATCGACCTCGAAACAGGCTCTGCCGACGATGCGCATCATCGCCGCGGCCAACCGAGTCGCGATCTGGAGGTCACCCTCGCCGACGAAGACGACGTCGACGTCGCTGACGTAATTCAGTTCGCGGCCGCCGCATTTTCCCATCGCGATGACGGCCAGAGTGGCGCCTGTCGGGCCGCGCAGTTCCTGTTCGGCGACGCCAAGACCGGCTCGTAGCGCGGCATCGGCGAGCTGCGTGAGCGCGCCTGTCGTTTGCGCGTAGGAGGGCTGGTCGAGAGCGGGGTCGACGGTATGCGCGAGATCGTCGGCGGCGATCTCCAGGAGCAACCCGCGATACGCCTTGCGGAGAGCTTGTTCCGCCGCGGCGCCGGTCAGGGAGGCGCCATCGTGCGCCATCGCTTGAGTGAGTTCGGCGGTGTATTCATCGCTGGGGGTGCCGGATCCCGCTGTCAGCCTGCGCCATTCTTCCGGTGTGTTGACGAGAAAGTCAGCCAGTGCGCCCGAGGTGCCCAGCACGGCGAACAGTTGGGCACGCAATACGGGATCAGCTCGCAGGGCACGAGACAACTCGGGCCAACCGGTCTCGTCGGCAGTCTTGATCCGGTCGATAGCCCGCAGTGCGAGATCCGGGTCCGGCGCCCGGGAGAATGCCGTCAGTATCTGCTCGCAACCGGGCACGGGTCCTGCTTCGTCCCAGAACCCGAGCATTCGCAGGTCCGCGGCGGCTCGCTCGTCGGTGAAGCCGAACCTCGCCGCCGAAGCGGTCGGTCGTGCACGCTCTACCATCGCCCACCACCGTAGTCAGCTGGACATGACAGCCACACCAAACCCGCCGTGCGTGAGCAAGGGAGCTTTGCTGCCGCGTGGCGGTAGCAAAGCTCCCTTGCTCGCAGGGTGGGAGGTCATACCAAGGGGAGGGTGTGGGGCTGGTCGGTCGCCGGTTCGATATCGCCTGCCGCGAGGCGGACGAATCGCTCCGCGAAAGGTTGCCAGGTCTCGGCGATATCGGCATGTGCCTCAGCCAGTCTTTCGTCGGTGAAAGCGCCTTCGGACGCGCTCGCCGCGACGTCCGGCGCACTTTTGACCCACTCACGGACCACATCGGGCGTGGTTTCTATATGGAACTGGAGTGCGTACCCACAGCGGCCATACCGGTAAGCCTGATTCGGATAACGGGGCGACGACGCCAGCAGTTCTGCCCTCACGGGGAGCCGGTCGATGACATCCTGGTGGAATTGCAGCACATCCTGCATCAACGGCAGGTCCGCGAACAGCGGATCCTTCCAAGCCGCGTCCTTCTTCGCGACGAGACTCGCGCCGGCCTCCGGGCCGTCTTGGCCCGGAGCCACCTTCCCTCCCGTGGCGACGGTGAGAAGCTGCGCCCCGAGGCACACCCCGAGAGTCGGCAGATTGGCGCCGACGGCCTCCCTCAGCAGGCGCCGTACATCGGCCAGCCACGGATAACGCGTATCATCCTCGGCGTTCATCCCGCCCCCGAGACACACCAGTCCCTGGTAGCCAGCAAGATCAGCAGGCAAGGCATCGATCGGCGGTAGACGCACATCCAGTTCCGCACCCGCCTCGGCGAACCACTCACCAAGCGGTCCGACAGGGTCTGAGGCGTCAGGCTGAATGACCAGCAGTCGCGGCATACTCACCCGACCCAGCCTACGGGGTCCGGGAGCGCGATTCTCGATCCGCGGACCGCCATTCTTACCGGCGACGTGGAGACTCACACACGATCACCGAAAGAACGCCTTCTTCAAGGAAACGAAGACAAAAAAAAGAGGGCCGAGAATCGCTGTTCAGCGATTCTCGGCCCTCTTCTCAATTTTTGTTCGGCGGTGTCCTACTCTCCCACACCCCTTCGGGTGCAGTACCATCGGCGCTGGTGGGCTTAGCTTCCGGGTTCGGAATGGGACCGGGCGTGGCCCCACCGCTATGACCACCGAAACACTATGAAACAAACACACACCCCGGGTTCCACCACTGTGGTGGGGTGGGTGTGGTGTTTCAGAATCGTAGAGTGAGTGCGTAGCAGCTTTGTGGGCAAGTCCTCGGCCTATTAGTACCAGTCCACTCAATAACACATTACTGCGCGTCCATGTCTGGCCTATCAACCCAGTGGTCTACTGGGAGCCTTAACCCACAACGGGGTGGGAGACCTCATCTAGGAACAGGCTTCCCGCTTAGATGCCTTCAGCGGTTATCCCTTCCGAACGTAGCTAACCAGCCATGCCACTGGCGTGACAACTGGCATACCAGAGGTTCGTCCGTCCCGGTCCTCTCGTACTAGGGACAGCCTTCCGCAAGTCTCCTGCGCGCGCGGCGGATAGGGACCGAACTGTCTCACGACGTTCTAAACCCAGCTCGCGTGCCGCTTTAATGGGCGAACAGCCCAACCCTTGGGACCTACTCCGGCCCCAGGATGCGACGAGCCGACATCGAGGTGCCAAACCATGCCGTCGATATGGACTCTTGGGCAAGATCAGCCTGTTATCCCCGGGGTACCTTTTATCCGTTGAGCGACACCCCTTCCACCAGGAGGTGCCGGATCACTAGTCCCTACTTTCGTACCTGCTCGACCTGTCAGTCTCACAGTCAAGCTCCCTTGTGCACTTACACTCAACACCTGATTGCCAACCAGGCTGAGGGAACCTTTGGGCGCCTCCGTTACTCTTTGGGAGGCAACCGCCCCAGTTAAACTACCCACCAGGCACTGTCCCTGAACCGGATCACGGTCCGAAGTTAGATTCCCCATTCGACCAGAGTGGTATTTCAAGATTAACTCCACCAACACTAGCGTGCCAGCTTCACAGTTTCCCACCTATCCTACACAAGCCGAACCGAAAACCAATACCAAGCTATAGTAAAGGTCCCGGGGTCTTTCCGTCCTGCCGCGCGAAACGAGCATCTTTACTCGTAGTGCAATTTCGCCGGGCCTGTGGTTGAGACAGCCGGAAAGTCGTTACGCCATTCGTGCAGGTCGGAACTTACCCGACAAGGAATTTCGCTACCTTAGGATGGTTATAGTTACCACCGCCGTTTACTGGCGCTTAAATTCTCAGCTTCACCCCCCGAAAGGAGTTAACCGGTCCTCTTAACGTTCCAGCACCGGGCAGGCGTCAGTCCATATACCTCGACTTGCGTCTTCGCATGGACCTGTGTTTTTAGTAAACAGTC